>NZ_VIWV01000001.1:2519038-2835576 GCF_007829875.1 Streptomyces capillispiralis
TCGTCGGCGTGGTCATCATGCTGATCCAGGACTGGACGCTGGGGCTGGTCGTCCTGGTGCCCGCGGTGCCGGTGCTCCTCACCTGCGTCGTCTTCGAGAAGAAGTACTCGGGCGCGGCGCGGCTGGCGCAGGACCAGGTGGGCGACCTGACGACGGTGGTCGAGGAGAGCGTGCTCGGCATCCGGATCATCAAGGGCTTCGGCCGGCACCGCAGTCAGGCGCTGGCGTTCCGGGAGCTGTCGGGGAAGCTGCGCGGGACGGAGCTGCACAAGGCCCGCCTGCTGGCCACGATCCTGGGCGTCATCGTGACGCTGCCGGAGCTGGCGATCGGGGCGGCGCTGGTGCTCGGGGCGGTGCGGGTGGCGGACGGGTCGCTGTCCGCGGGGACGCTGGTGGCGTTCCTGTCCACGGCGCTGGCACTGCGGTGGCCGGTGGACTCGATCGGGTTCCTGCTGGCGATGAGCCAGGAGGCGGCGACGGCCACGGAGCGCTACTTCGAGGTGATGGACGCGGAGCCGGAGTCCGGTGCCGAGAAGGCCGGGCCGCGCGGCCCGGCGCCCCGGAGCGGGGCCGCGGACGGGCTGCGGTTCGAGCACGTCTGCTTCCGCTACCCCGACGCGCCGCCCGGCTCCCCGCCGGTGCTGGACGGCATCGACCTGCACATCCGTCCCGGTGAGTCGCTCGCGCTCGTCGGGGCCACCGGCAGCGGGAAGACCACGCTCACCGCTCTCGTGCCGCGGCTGCACGAGGTGACCTCGGGGCGGATCACGCTCGACGGGACGGACATCACGGCCATGTCCCGGGAGGAACTGCGCTCCAGGGTCGCCGTCGCCTTCGAGGAGCCCACGCTGTTCTCGGCGAGCGTCGGGGAGAACGTGCTGATGGGCGGCGGAAACGGCGAGGAGGACCTGGAGCGCGCGCTCGGCGTGGCGCAGGCCGGCTTCGCGCACGCGCTGCCCCAGGGCGTGGACACCCAGGTCGGCGAGCAGGGGCTGAGCCTCTCCGGCGGGCAGCGGCAGCGTCTCGCGCTGGCCCGGGCCGTCGTCGGCCGGCCCGGCTTCCTGGTCCTGGACGACCCGCTGTCCGCGCTCGACGTGCACACCGAGGCCGCGGTCGAGGCCGCCCTGCGCCGGGTGCTCGCCGACACCACGGCCCTCATCGTGGCCCACCGCCCGTCCACCGTGCTGCTGGCGGACCGGGTCGCGCTGCTCTCCGGCGGCCGGATCACCGCGGTCGGCACCCACCACGAACTGCTGCGTACCCACCCCGAGTACGCCCACCTGATGTCCGGTGACCCGGCGGGGGAACAGGAGGACCAGCGATGACGGCGGCCACCACCGCACCCGCCGAGGACGCGGACGACGACCGGACCGCGACGTCCGGTGACCCCTTCGACCGGGACCAGTTGCCCGCTCCCCCGGGTGCCACCGGCGCGCTGCTGCGCTCCCTGCTCGCGCCGATGCGCGGCCGGGTCGCGGTCACCGCGCTGTTGCTGCTGCTCCAGCAGGCCGCCGTGCAGGCGGGCCCGCTGCTGGTGGCGTACGCCATCGACCGGGCGGTGCCCGCGTTCCGCGGCGACGACCACGGGCCGCTGATCGCGGTGGCGGTGGGCTACCTGCTGTGCGCGGCCTCGGCCGGGGCGCTGCAGTACGCCTTCGTCACCGCCTCCGCCCGGGTCAGCCAGGACGTGCTGCTCGATCTGCGCGGCCGGATCTTCCGCCACGCGCAGGCGCTGAGCGTCGACTTCCACGAGCGGTACACCTCCGGCCGGCTCATCTCCCGCTCCACCACCGACGTCGAGTCGCTGCGGGAGCTGCTGGAGGAGGGTCTGCAGGAACTGGTGACGGTCATCCTGTCGGCCGTCTACATCTCGGCGCTGCTGCTCTGGCTGGACCTGGGGCTGGGCGGCGTGGCGGTCGCGTCGTTCGTGCCGCTGTACCTGCTCGTGCGGTCCTACCGGCGGCGGGCGGCGCGGGTGTACCGCAGGCGGTCCACGACGATCGCCGCGGTGATCGTGAAGTTCGTCGAGACGATGAACGGCATCCGGCCGGTGCGCGCCTTCCGCCGGGAGGCCGCCAACGACGCCGAGTTCCGGGTGCTGAACCGGCGGCACGAGCGGACCAACGGGGACGCGCTGCTGGAGATGGCCCGCTACGTGGTGGGCTCGCGGGTCACCGCCAACACCACCGTCGCGCTGATCGTGCTGTGGGGCGCCTACCGGGTCGCGGACGGGACGCTGGCGCTCGGTGTGCTGGCGGCGGCGGTGCTGTACCTGCGGCGGCTGTACGACCCGATCGACCGGCTGGGCATGTTCCTCAACTCCGCCCAGTCGGCGGCGGCGTCGCTGGAGAAGATCGCCGGGCTGCTGGCGCAGACCCCCTCGGTGCCCGAGCCGTCGGCGCCCCGCGAGCTGCCGGAGCGGCGCTCCGGGCTCCCCGGCCGCGAGGTGGTCTTCGACGGCGTCCGTTTCACCTACCGCACCGGCGGCGAGGTGCTGCCCCGCTTCGACCTGACCCTCGACGCCGGACGGACCGTCGCGGTCGTCGGCTCGACCGGTGCCGGCAAGTCGACGCTGGCCAAGCTGCTGGCCCGGTTCTACGACCCCCGTGACGGCCGGGTGCTGCTCGACGGCGTGGACCTGCGCGACCTGACGGGACGCGATCTGCGGCGCGAGGTGGTGATGGTGACGCAGGAGGCGTTCCTGTTCTCCGGCACGGTCGCCGAGAACATCTCGATCGGGCGGCCGGACGCCACCCGTCAGGAGATCGAGCAGGCGGCGAAGGAGATCGGCGCGCACGACTTCATCGCCGCCCTGCCCGACGGCTACGACACCGACGTACGCAAGCGGGGCGGCCGCATCTCGGCCGGTCAGCGCCAACTGGTCTCGTTCGCCCGGGCGTTGCTCGCGGACCCGGCGGTCCTCATCCTCGACGAGGCGACCAGCTCGCTGGACGTCCCCGGCGAGCGGGCGGTGCAGCGGGCGATGGCGACGGTGCTGAAGGGGCGTACGGCGGTGGTGATCGCACACCGGCTGTCGACCGTGGAGATCGCGGACCGGGTGCTGGTGATGGAGCACGGCCGGATCGTGGAGGACGGCGCTCCGGCCGAACTGATCGCCGGCACGGGCAGGTTCGCCGATCTGCACCGGGCCTGGCGGGACAGTCTGGCCTAGCGTCGGGACCGGACGAGGGGGGACGGATGATCGACGCGTACGAGGATCCCGGCACGCCCGACCACCGGAGCGGGGCCCGCTACCTGTGGTGGCTGGTCATGCGGCAGCCGGGGCGGTGTGCGGCGGGGGCGGTGTTCGGCAGCGTGTGGATGGTGCTGCTGGCGGCGACGCCGTACGCGATGTCGCGGGCCGTGGACGACGGGCTGGGGCCGGGGGACATGGGGGCGCTGGCGCTGTGGACCGGCGCCCTGTTCGTCGTGAACGGGTTCAACTCCTGGCTGAGCATCATGCGGCACCGCACGATGACGCGGGTGCGGATGGACGCCAACTTCCGCACGGTGAAGGTGGTCGTGGGGCAGACGGTGCGGCTGGGGGCCTCGCTGGAGCGGCGAGCCGGGGCCGGGGAGGTCGTCACCATCGGGGTGGGCGACGTGCAGACGATCGCCGGGGCGCTGACGGCCGTCGGACCCGGGGTGGGGGCGGTCGTGGCGTACGCGGTGGTGGCCGGGCTGCTGCTGTCGGTGTCACCGCTGCTGGCGGTGGTGGTGCTGCTGGGCGTGCCGGTGATCTGCCTCGTCGTGGGGCCGCTGGCGGGGTGGTTGCGGACCACGGAGACGGAGTACCGGGAGCGGCAGGGCGTGCTGACGGCGCGGATCGGGGACCTGGCGGGTGGCCTGCGGGTGCTGAGCGGGCTGGGCGGGAAGAACCTGGTCGCCGACGCGTTCCGCCGGGACTCGGGACGGCTGCGGGAACAGGGGTACCGGGTCGGGGCCGTGACGAGCTGGATGCAGGCACTGTCCACGGGGCTGCCGACTCTGTTCCTCGCGGGGGTGACCTGGATCGCGGCGCGGCAGGCCGCGCAGGGGCACATCAGCGTGGGCGAGCTGGTGTCGGTGTACGGCTATGTCGCCGTCCTGGTGTGGCCGGTGATGTTCCTCGTCGAGTGCGGTTACCAGCTGAGCCGGGGTGTGGTGGCCGCCCGGCGGGTGACGGCGCTGCTGCGGCTCGAGCCGCCGGCCGACGCCGCCACCGCCGAGCCGCCGGCCGAGCCGTCCGTGCTGGAGGACCCGGAGTCGGGGGTGCGGGTGGCTCCGGGCCGGCTGACCGCGCTCGTCGCCGCGCGTCCCGCCGACGCGCTCGCCGTGGTCGACCGGCTCGGGCGGTACACGCCCTCGGCGGTCACCTGGGGCGGGGTCCGGCTGGACGGGATCGCGCTCACGCGGGTGCGGGAGCGGATCCTGGTCGCCGACCCGGAGGCCGATCTGTTCGCCGGTCCGCTCAGGGAGGTGGTGGCCGGGCGCGGGGACCCCTCCGACGAGGACGTGCGGCGGGCGCTGCGCGCGGCCGCCGCCGACGACATCGTGCAGGGGCTGCCCGAGGGGCTGGACTCGGTCGTGTCCGCGCAGGGCCGCAGCCTCTCCGGCGGTCAGCGGCAACGGGTGCGGCTGGCGAGGGCGCTGCTGGCCGACCCGGAGGTGCTGCTGGCGGTGGAGCCCACCTCTGCGCTCGACGCGCACACCGAGGCCACGGTCGCCGACCGGCTGCGCGCGGCCCGGAAGGGACGTACGACGCTGCTGGCCACCACCTCGCCGCTGGTGCTGGACCGGGTCGACCGGGTGCTCTTCCTGGCCGACGGGAAGGTGGTGGCGAGCGGCGGCCATCGTGAACTGCTCGACAGCGAGCCCGGGTACCGGGAGCTGGTGGCCAGGGACGCGGACGAGAGCGCCGCCGAGGAGGTCGTGCGATGAGCGGGGAACGGCTCCCCCTGGCCGGGCCCGCCGATGTGCGCCGGGCGTCGGTGGGGCTGGTGCGGGCGGACGGGCGGGCGTTCGCCGGCGTGCTGGTCCTGAACGCGCTGGCGGCCGTGGCGGGTCTTGCCGGGCCCTGGCTGCTGGGGCGGATCGTCGACGAGGTGCGCGACGGGGGCGGGGTGGCGGTGGTGGACCGTCTCGCGCCGGTCATCGTGGCGTGCGCGGTCACGCAGTTGCTGCTGTCCCGCTGGGCCCGTTACGTGGGGCACCGCTTCGGGGAACGGACCCTGGCGCGGGTGCGGGAACGGTTCGTGGACCGGGCCCTGGCGCTGCCCTCGTCGGTGGTGGAGCGGGCAGGCACCGGTGATCTGACGGCGCGGGGGACGGCCGATGTGACCGCCGTCGGTACGACCCTGCGCGACGCCGGGCCCGCGCTGCTGGTCAACGGGGTGCAGTCGCTGTTCGTGATGGCGGCGGTCGTCGTGGTGGATCCGCTGCTCGGCGCCCTCGGGCTGCTGTGTCTCACGCCGATCTGGCTCGCGGTGCGCTGGTACCTGCGCCGTGCCCGGGACGCCTATCTCGCCGAGGGTGCGGCCAACTCGGACGTGGCGGAGATCGTCGCGTCGACGGCGGCGGGGGCCCGCACGGTGGAGGCGTTCCGGCTGCGGGAGCGGCGGGTCCGGGCGAGCCGGGAGGCGCTGGAGACCTCTCGCCGCACCCGGTTCCACACCCTCTTCCTGCGCACGGTGTTCTTCCCGGTGGTCGAGGTGTCGTACGCCGTGCCGGTGGCCGGGGTGCTGCTGGCCGGCGGGTGGCTGCACGGGCGGGGCGAGGTGAGCCTGGGCGCGGTGGTCACCGCCTCCCTGTACCTGTTGCAGCTGAGCGGGCCGCTGGACGAGGTGCTGATGCGGGTGGAGCAGTTGCAGAGCAGCGGCGCCTCCTTCGCGCGGGTGGAGGGGCTGGCCCGGGCGCCGCGCGCGCCGGAGCGGGGCGACGGTCCGGATCCGGCCGACGACCGCATCGACGTGACGGGGGTGCGGTACGCCTACGACGGGGGCGTCGAGGTGCTGCGCGGGGTCGACCTGACGGTGACGCCGGGCGAGCGGCTGGCGGTGGTGGGGCCGTCCGGGGCGGGCAAGACCACGCTGAGCCGGCTGCTCGCGGGCGTGGACGCGCCGACCTCGGGGAGCGTGACCGTGGGCGGGGTGCCGGTGGCGGGGCTGGACCCGGAGCGGCTGCGGCGGCAGGTCGTGCTGGTCACCCAGGAGCACCACGTGTTCCTGGGGTCGGTCCGCGACAATCTGCGGATTGCCGAACCGGGCGCCGGGGACGAGGAGTTGTGGGCGGCGCTGGCCGTGGTCGGCGCCGAGGCGTGGGTGCGGGAGCTGCCGGAGGGGCTGGACACCGAGCTGGGCGAGGGGGGCCATCCCACCGACGGTCCGCGGGCGCAGCAGCTCGCGCTGGCGCGGGTGGTGCTGGCCGATCCGCACACGCTGATCCTCGACGAGGCCACCGCCCTGCTCGATCCGACGACCGCCCGGCACACCGAGCGGGCGCTGGCCGCCGTCCTCCGGGGGCGTACGGTCATCGCGATCGCGCACCGGCTGCACACCGCGCACGACGCGGACCGGGTGGCCGTCATGGAGGACGGCCGGCTGACGGAACTCGGCCCGCACGACGCCCTGGTGGCGGCCGGCGGGGTGTACGCGGCGCTGTGGCGGTCCTGGCACGGGGACCGGCCGGAAGCCTCGTAGCGCACCCCGGGCGTTCGTATACCGAACGTGAACTCCCGGACAACGAACGGTTTCCGGCCAAAGTTATGACGCGCTCCTGACAGCAACCGCGATCCCCTGCCACTCTTCCCACGGCCGCTCCACAGCAACCCCACAGCTCGGTTCGTCCGCTGCGTGGCGGCCACGGCTCTCCCGCACGTCCGCACGTTTCTGCGTACCGCCCCGTTCTGCCCGGCCGGCCCACCCGCCGTCCGGTCTCCCCAGGCCGCGCGACCCGCGGCCACGCAGAAGGAGTCAGCGTTGACACGCAAGCCCCTCAGACGCACCCCCCGCACCACGCACCGCCGCGCCGCCGCCGTCGCCCTCGCCGGGGTGGCCGCCCTGGTCGCCACGGCCGTGCAGTCCGGCAGCGCCACCGCCGCCCCGGAGAAGGCACCGTCGGCGGCGGGCGAGGCCCGGCCCGGCTCGGAGCTCGTCCGGCTCTCCCCCGCCCAGCGCGCCGCGCTGATCCGTGAGGCGGACGCCGCCAAGGCGGACACCGCCAAGGACCTCGGCCTGGGCGCGAAGGAGAAGCTGGTCGTCCGCGACGTCCTCAAGGACCGCGACGGCACCGTGCACGTCCGCTACGAGCGCACCTACGACGGCCTGCCCGTGCTCGGCGGCGACCTGGTCGTCCAGGGCGACACGGCCGGCGAGGCCGACTCCGTCGTCAAGGCCACCCGCGCCGCGGTGAAGCCCGCGACGACCACCGCCGAGGTCCCGGCCGCGCGGGCCGAGCGGCAGGCCCTGTCCGCCGCGAAGGCCGAGAAGGCGGAGGGCGCCGAGGTCGACGGCGCCCCGCGCAAGGTGATCTGGGCGGCCGGGGGCAAGCCGGTCGTGGCGTACGAGACGGTCGTCGGCGGCCTCCAGCACGACGGCACCCCGCAGGAGCTGCACGTCGTCACCGACGCCACCACGGGCGAGAAGCTGTACGAGTGGCAGGCCGTCCAGAACGGCACCGGTCACACCGTCTACAGCGGCACCGTCACCCTGGGCACCACCCAGTCCGGGTCGTCGTACAACCTCACCGACGGGGCGCGCGGCGGGCACAAGACGTACAACCTCAACCGCGGCACCTCCGGCACCGGCACGCTGTTCTCCGGCTCCGACGACGTCTGGGGCGACGGCACCCCGTCCAACCTGGAGTCGGCCGCCGCCGACGCCCACTACGGGGCCGCGCTGACCTGGGACTACTACAAGAACGTGCACGGCCGCAGCGGCATCCGCGGCGACGGCGCGGCCGCCTACTCCCGGGTCCACTACGGCAACAACTACGTCAACGCCTTCTGGTCCGACGGCTGCTTCTGCATGACCTACGGCGACGGCTCGGGCAACGCCAACCCGCTGACCTCGATCGACGTCGCCGCGCACGAGATGACCCACGGCCTCACCTCGAACACCGCGGGCCTCAACTACAGCGGCGAGTCCGGCGGTCTGAACGAGGCCACCAGCGACATCTTCGGCGCGACCGTCGAGTTCTACGCCAACAACTCCTCCGACGTCGGTGACTACCTCATCGGCGAGGAGATCGACATCAACGGCGACGGCACCCCGCTGCGCTACATGGACAAGCCCAGCAAGGACGGCGCGTCCAAGGACAGCTGGTACTCCGGCATCGGCTCGATCGACGTGCACTACTCGTCCGGCCCCGCGAACCACTTCTTCTACCTGCTGAGCGAGGGCAGCGGCACCAAGACCATCAACGGTGTCACCTACGACTCGCCCACCTCGGACGGCCTCCCGGTCACCGGCATCGGCCGCGCCAAGGCGGAGAAGATCTGGTTCCGCGCGCTGACCACGAAGTTCACCTCCACCACCAACTACGCGGGCGCCCGCACCGGCACCCTGGCGGCGACCGGTGAGCTGTACGGCACGGACAGCGCCGAGTACAAGGCGGTGCAGGACGCCTGGGCGGGCATCAACGTCGGCTCGCGCTCCGGTGACGGCGGCGGTGGCGGCACGTCCTTCGAGAGCACCACCGACGTGGCGGTCCCGGACGCCGGTGCCGCGGTGACCTCCTCGATCAGCGTCTCCGGGCGGACGGGCAACGCGCCCTCCAACCTCCAGGTCTCGGTGGACATCGTGCACACCTACAGCGGTGACCTGGTCGTCGACCTGCTGGCCCCGGACGGCACGGCGTACCGCCTGAGGAACCGTACCGGCGGCTCGGCGGACAACATCAACGAGACCTACACGGTCAACGCCTCCTCGGAGACCGCCAACGGCACCTGGCAGCTGCGGGTGCAGGACGTGGCACGGTACGACACGGGCTACATCAACGGCTGGAAGCTCACCTTCCCGTAAAGCCGGACGTACCTCGCGAGCGGCGCCCCGCCTTTCCTCCTGGCGTGGGCGCCGCCCTACTCTTGGGTCCCATGTCTTCGGCGGACTTCACCTACGACCACGTCGGCGCGACCCGTGAGCCGGGTTTCTGCCCTCCCGGATTCCACCCGATGCGGGTCCGCACCCGCATCGGCGAGGGCGAGGAGGTCTTCCGGCGGGCCGCGCAGGCGCTCCTCACCTGGGAGCTCCACCGCGAGCTGGGCGTCGGGGTGGACACCACCGCCGAGCGCGCGGCCCCGGACGTCGACGTCACCATCACCCTCGCCGGTGTCGTCCGGGCGCCCTGCCGGGTGGTGTGGACGGTGGAGGAGCACCGCAGGGCCGGCTGGGCGTACGGCACGCTGGCGGGCCACCCGGAGAGCGGCGAGGAGTCCTTCGTGGTGGACCGCACGGGCGACGGGACGGTGTGGCTGACCGTCTCCGCGTTCAGCAGGCCGGCCCGCTGGTACTCCCGCGCGGGCGGCCCCGCCACCCGCGGCCTCCAGCACGCCTACGCCCGCCGCTGCGGAAAGGTCCTGCGCCGCCTGGCCACCCGGGGCGTGGAGGAGGACTGACACCCGGGGCCCCGCGAGCCCGCCCACGACGACCGACGAACCGGCACACCCGGGGCCCGGGCGCGGGAGGCCCCCCGCAGCCCCCGGGCGCGCGCACTTCAGCGGGCCGGCCCCTGCGCCCCCGGGCGGGCCCCACAGGCGGCCGACCCCACAGCCCCCGGGCGGCCCGCGCCGCGTCCCGCAGACTTCCGCAGCCCACACGCACCCGCGCCACACCCCGCGCCGGCGCTCACCTCGCCACCGGCCGCCCTGCGGGGCGCTCACCGCATCAGCAGCCCCGCCGCCTCCGCCAGCTCCTCCGACGGGACGGCCAGCAGGCCCAGTTCCGCGCCCGAGGCGAGCAGGCGGTGGGCGGGCAGGATGCGGACCGTGTAGCCGAAGGGGCCGGTGCGGTCCAGGGAGAGCGGGCCCTCGTACACCCAGCGGCCCTCCTGGTCCGGGGCGCCGACCGGTTTCAGCGGCACGGCCGACGCGTCGGTGATGCGGTCCTCCTCGTCGACCCGCCCGGCGACCGCCTGCACCTCGACGTCGTCCGGGCCGAGGTCGCCGAGGCCCACCCGCACGCGCAGCGCGAGCGTGGTGCCCAGCTCGGCGGTGGCCGCGGTCACGGACGTCTCGACGTGGTCGACGGTCACGCCGTGCCAGGCGGCACGCACCCTGGCCTTCCACGCGGCCAGCGCCCGCGCGGCGTCCGGCTCCATCGCGCGGTGCGCGCGGGCGGCGGGCGCGTACAGCCGCTCGACGTACTCGCGGACCATGCGCCCGGCCAGCACCTTCGGGCCGAGCAGGCTCAGCGTCCGGCGCACCATCTCGATCCAGCGGTCCGGCAGCCCGCTCTCGCCGCGCTCGTAGAAGCGCGGCGCGATCCGCTGTTCCAGCAGGTCGTAGAGGGCGTCGGCCTCTATGGCGTCGCGCCGGTCGGGGTCGGTGCCGGCCCCGTCCGCGGTGGGGATCGCCCAGCCGAAGTCGGGCTGGAACCACTCGCTCCACCAGCCGTCCAGGACCGACAGGTTCAGGCAGCCGTTGAGCGCGGCCTTCATGCCGCTGGTGCCGCACGCCTCCAGCGGCCGGAGCGGGTTGTTCAGCCAGATGTCGCAGCCGGGGTAGAGCTTCTGCGCCATGGCCATGCCGTAGTCGGGCAGGAACACGATCCGGTGCCGCACCCGCGGGTCGTCGGCGAACCGCACCAGCTCCTGGATGAGCTTCTTGCCGCCCTCGTCCGCCGGGTGCGCCTTGCCCGCCACCACGATCTGCACCGGCCGCTCGGGGTGCAGCAGCAGCTCCGTCAGCCGCGCCCGGTCGCGCAGCATCAGCGTCAGCCGCTTGTACGACGGGACCCGCCGGGCGAAGCCGATGGTCAGCACGTCCGGGTCGAGCACCCCGTCGATCCAGCCCAGCTCGGCCGTCCCCGCGCCGCGCTGCCGCCAGGAGGCCCGCAGCCGCTCGCGCACCTCCAGCACCAGCAGTTCGCGCAGGGACCGGCGCAGCTCCCAGATGTCCCGGTCGGGGATGTCCGCGACGGAGTCCCAGCGGTCGGAGTCGCCGACGCTCAGCGCCTCCTCTGCGCGCTGCGCGCCGATCTGCCGGGCGCCGAGCCGGAACACCTCGGGGGCGACCCAGGTCGGCGCGTGCACCCCGTTGGTCACGGAGGTGATGGGCACCTCCTCGGGGTCGAAGCCGGGCCAGAGGCCCGCGAACATCTCGCGGCTGACGTCGCCGTGCAGCAGGGAGACGCCGTTGGCGCGCTGGGCCAGGCGCAGGCCCATCACGGCCATGTTGAAGAGGCCGGGCTCGCCCCCGGGGTAGGTCTCCATGCCGAGCCGGAGGATGCGGTCGACCTCCATGTGCGGCAGTTCGGCGTGCGGGCCGAAGTGGCGGGCGACCAGGTCCCGGTCGAAGCGGTCGATGCCGGCCGGGACGGGGGTGTGGGTGGTGAACACGGTCCCCGCGCGGACCGCCTCGAGCGCCGCGTCGAAGTCCAGCCCCTCGCCGCGCAGTTCGGCGATGCGCTCCAGGCCGAGGAACCCGGCGTGGCCCTCGTTGGTGTGGAACACCTCGGGTCCGGCGTGCCCGGTCAGCCGGCAGTAGGCGCGCACCGCGCGGACCCCTCCTATGCCGAGCAGCATCTCCTGGAGCAGCCGGTGCTCGCTGCCGCCGCCGTAGAGCCGGTCGGTGACGCCGCGTTCACCGAGGTCGTTCTCCTCGATGTCGGAGTCCAGCAGGAGCAGCGGGACCCTGCCCACCTGGGCCAGCCAGATCCGGGCGCGCAGGGAGCGGCCGCCGGGCAGGGCGAGGGTGACCTGGGCGGGGGTGCCGTCGGCCTCCTTGAGCTGGTCCAGGGGCAGCTCGTTGGGGTCCAGGACGGGGTAGTGCTCCTGCTGCCAGCCGTCCCGGGACAGGGACTGGCGGAAGTAGCCGTGGCGGTAGAGCAGTCCGACGCCGATGAGGGGGACGCCGAGGTCGCTGGCGGCCTTGAGGTGGTCGCCGGCGAGGATGCCGAGTCCGCCGGAGTACTGCGGGAGGGCGGCGGTGATGCCGAACTCCGGGGAGAAGTAGGCCACGGCGGCGGGCAGCCGGTCGGTCTGCGCCTGGTACCAGCGGTCGCCGGTCATGTAGGCGCGCAGATCGCCCGCCACCGCGTCGAGGCGGTCCAGGAAGCCGCGGTCGGCGGCCAGTTCGGTGAGCCGCTCGGCGGGCACGCTGCCGAGCAGCCGTACCGGGTCGCCGCCGACGGCGGCCCAGCGTCCGGGGTCGACGGAGCGGAACAGGTCGCGCGTCCCGGTGTGCCAGGACCAGCGCAGGTTGCGGGCCAGATCGCTCAGGGGCCGGAGGGGGTCGGGGAGCACGGGTCGGACGGTGAATCGACGGATCGCCTTCACAAGCCACCTCGGCGCGTTCGTGAGAGACGCGGTGTGCGTCCGGGCATCGCTGCCGACAGTACCCGCGCGGACACGCTCCGCGCGGGAAGCCCGGGAACACGGCAGCCGCCGCACCCCGGCCCAAACGTTTCATCTCATGGCGGATATGGCCGATTCCGCCCCCGTAGGCGTTCTTGTCGCGCTTCGTCACTCACGAGACGCTGCCACCCTGGCGGGCCGGCCCGCGCCGGGCGCACCCGGCGGCCCACGGCGCCGCACCGCCGGGTCCCGCCGCGCGGTCCGGGCCCGGACCGCGCGGCGGGGCTCGAGTCGAGGAGGGGAACTCGGACATGGCACGGACGCGGACGCGGCGTCTGCGCCGGGCGGGGGTCTTCACGGCGGTGCTGTGCACCGCGGCGGTCTCGGCCGCCACCCTGCCCGCGCGGGCCGCACCCCAGGGACGGATACTCGGCGCCGGCGCACCCGGCTCCGTGACCGGCAGTTATCTGGTGACACTGAAGGAGGGCACGGCGGCCCGCTCCACGGCGGGCCGGGACCTCGCCGAGCGGTACGGAGCGGAAATAAGCCACATCTACGGCACGGTGCTGAACGGCTACGCGGTACGCGCCGACGCGGGACAGGCCGGGCGTCTGGCGGCCGACCCCGAGGTGGCCTCGGTCGTCCAGGACACGCGCGTCGCCCTGGAGCACACGCGGGCGGACCCGCCGCCCTGGGGGCTGGACCGGATCGACCGGCCGGGCCTGCCGCTGGACCGGCGGTACACCTGGCCGGAGCCGGCGGGCGCCGGGGTGACGGTCTACGTGATCGACACCGGTGTCCGCACCACGCACCGGGACTTCGCCGGGCGGGCGCGCCACGGCTGGGACTTCGTCCAGGACGACCGGACCGCCCAGGACGGCAACGGACACGGCACCCATGTCGCCGGAATCGTCGCGGGCAGGTCGTACGGGGTGGCCAAGCAGGCGCGGATCGTCTCCGTGCGCGTCCTGGACGACACCGGGTCGGGCACCACCGCGCAGGTGATCGCGGGCGTCGACTGGGTGACCCGCAACGCGCGCAGGCCCGCGGTCGCCAACCTCAGCCTGGGCGGTTTCCACAACGCGCAGTTGAACGCCGCCGTCCGCACCTCCATCGCCTCCGGTGTCACCTACACGGTCGCCGCGGGCAACGAGGGGAGGCCGGCCGCGCTGTACTCACCGGCGGGGGTGCGCCAGGCCGTCACGGTGGGCGCGACCGACCGGCAGGACAAGAAACCGGCCTTTTCCAACCACGGCTCGGCCGTCGACCTGTTCGCCCCGGGGGTGTCGGTCATCTCGGCGTCCGCCGCGAGCGACACCGCGCGGGTCGCGTACTCGGGTACGTCGATGGCGTCCCCGCACGCGGCGGGCGCGGCGGCGCTGTATCTCGCCGAGCACCGGCGGGCGACCCCGGCGCAGGTGGCGAACGCGCTGGTCACGGGCGCGGCGAGCGGACAGGTGACCGGGCGGGGGCTCGGGTCGCCGGACCGGCTGCTTCAGGTGCCGCGCCCGTAGGGGCGCCCCCGTCGGGCGGCGTGCGCCGGGGGCGCGGGGCGGCACCGGCGGACGTGGGAGCGTGCCCATCGGGGACCGGCTCAGGACCGGCTCCGTCCCGTACGGACGGGGCCGGTCTTGTGTGTCGACATACGCGCGAGTAGTTAACAAAGCGCCGGATTGCCCACCCGAACAGTGTGGGAAGGCTCCTGCGGGTACTTCCACAGGAACACCACGCAGGACCCACCTCCCCACAGTCATCCGCCCACCCACGTTGACGCGGACAGGAGCGGTCATGCCCGCCAAGCACCATTCGTCCTCACCCCCGACGCCCGGCAGCCGGGGGCCCGACGGCCCCCCGACCGCCGTGGGGCGCATCCCCGTCCTGGACGTCCGGCCGACGGTCCGGCAGGGGCGCCGCCCCGCGAAGGCCGTGACCGGCGAGACGTTCGAGATCTCGGCCACCGTGTTCCGCGAGGGGCACGACGCCGTGGCGGCCAACGTGGTCCTCAGGGACCCCGGGGGACGTCCGGGGCCGTTCACGCCGATGCGGGAGCTGGCGCCGGGCACGGACCGGTGGGGGGCGACCGTCACCGCGGGCGCGCCCGGTCTGTGGACGTACACCGTGGAGGCGTGGGGCGACCCGGTCTCCACCTGGCGGCACCACGCGCGGATCAAGGTGCCGGCCGGGCTGGACACGGAGCTGGTCCTGGAGGAGGGCGCCCGGCTGCACGAGCGGGCGGCGGCCGACGTGCCGGACCCGGACTCCCGGGGCGTCCTGCTCGCCGCCGTGGACGCCCTGCGCGACGCGAGCCGTCCGGCGGCGTCCCGGCTGGCGGCGGCGCTGACGCCGGACGTGGACGCGGTGCTGGCCCGCCACCCGCTGCGGGAGCTGGTCACCAGCAGCGACCCGCTGCCCCTGCTGGTGGAACGCGAACGGGCCCTGTACGGCTCCTGGTACGAGTTCTTCCCCCGCTCCGAGGGCACCCCCGAGCAGCCCCACGGCACCTTCGACACCGCCGCCCGCCGCCTGCCCGCGATCGCCGCGATGGGCTTCGACGTCGTCTACCTCCCGCCCATCCACCCCATCGGCACCACCTACCGCAAAGGCCCCAACAACACCCTCGACGCCGGCCCCGACGACGTCGGCGTGCCCTGGGCCATCGGCTCCCCCGAGGGCGGCCACGACGCCGTCCACCCCGCCCTGGGCACCATCGAGGACTTCACCCGCTTCGTGACCCGCGCCGCCGCCCTCGGCCTGGAGGTCGCCCTCGACTTCGCCCTCCAGTGCTCCCCCGACCACCCCTGGGTCCACAAACACCCCGAGTGGTTCCACCACCGCCCCGACGGCTCCATCGCCCACGCCGAGAACCCCCCGAAGAAGTACCAGGACATCTACCCCATCGCCTTCGACGCCGACATGGACGGCCTCATCACCGAGACCGTCCGCGTCCTGAGGTTCTGGATGGGCCACGGCGTACGGATCTTCCGCGTCGACAACCCCCACACCAAACCGGTCGTCTTCTGGGAACGGGTGATCAGCGAGATCAACCGCGCCGACCCCGACGTGATCTTCCTCGCGGAGGCCTTCACCCGCCCCGCGATGATGCACACCCTCGCCCAGATCGGCTTCCAGCAGTCCTACACCTACTTCACCTGGCGCACCACCAAGCAGGAACTGACCGAGTACCTCACCGAACTCTCGGGGGAGGCCGCCTCCTACATGCGGCCCAACTTCTTCGCCAACACCCCCGACATCCTGCACGCCTACCTCCAGCACGGCGGCCGGCCCGCCTTCGAGGTCCGCGCCGTCCTCGCCGCCACCCTCTCCCCCTCCTGGGGCATCTACAGCGGCTACGAACTCTGCGAGAACACCCCCCTGCGCGAAGGCAGCGAGGAGTACCTCGACAGCGAGAAGTACCAGCTCACCCCCCGCGACTGGGAGACCGCCGAACGCGAGGGCCGCACCATCGCCCCCCTCATCACCCGGCTCAACACCATCCGCCGGGAGAACCCGGCCCTGCGGCAGCTGCGCGACCTCCACTTCCACGACGTCGACCAGGAGGCGGTCATCGCCTACTCGAAGCGGAAGGGTTCGAACACGGTTCTGGTGGTCGCCAACCTCGACCCCCACCACACCCAGGAGGCCACGGTCTCGTTGGACATGCCGCAACTCGGCCTGGAATGGCACGAGTCGGTACCGGTGCGCGACGAGCTCACCGGCGAGACCTATCAATGGGGCAGGGCCAACTACGTGCGGCTCGAACCGGGCCGGAGCCCGGCGCACGTCTTCCGGGTCCTGCGACCGTCCACCCCGCAGACCGGAGGGTCACCCACCACATGATCGTCAACGAACCCGTCCCGGACACCTTCGAGGACACCCCCGCCAAGGACCGGGACCCGGAGTGGTTCAAACGCGCCGTCTTCTACGAGGTGCTCGTCCGCTCCTTCCAGGACAGCAACGGCGACGGCGTCGGCGACCTCAAGGGCCTGACCGCCAAACTGGACTACCTGCAGTGGCTCGGCGTGGACTGCCTCTGGCTGCCACCCTTCTTCAAGTCCCCCCTGCGCGACGGCGGTTACGACGTCTCCGACTACACGGCCGTCCTCCCCGAGTTCGGTGACCTCGCCGACTTCGTCGAGTTCGTCGACGCGGCGCACCAGCGCGGCATGCGCGTGATCATCGACTTCGTCATGAACCACACCAGTGACCAGCACCCCTGGTTCCAGGAGTCGAGGCGGGACCCCGACGGACCGTACGGCGACTACTACGTCTGGGCCGACGACGACAAGCAGTTCGAGGACGCCCGGATCATCTTCGTCGACACCGAGGCGTCGAACTGGACGTACGACCCGGTGCGCCGGCAGTACTACTGGCACCGCTTCTTCTCGCACCAGCCGGACCTCAACTACGAGAACCCGGCGGTGCAGGAGGAGATGATCTCCGCGCTGAAGTTCTGGCTGGACCTCGGGATCGACGGTTTCCGGCTGGACGCGGTGCCGTACCTGTACCAGGAGGAAGGCACCAACTGCGAGAACCTGCCCGCCACGCACGCCTTCCTCAAGCGGGTCCGCAAGGAGATCGACACCCAGTACCCCGACACGGTCCTGCTCGCCGAGGCCAACCAGTGGCCCGAGGACGTCGTCGACTACTTCGGCGACTACCGCGCCGGCGGCGACGAATGCCACATGGCCTTCCACTTCCCCGTCATGCCCCGCATCTTCATGGCCGTCCGCCGCGAATCCCGCTACCCCGTCTCCGAGATCCTCGCCAAGACCCCCGCCATCCCCTCGGGCTGCCAATGGGGCATCTTCCTGCGCAACCACGACGAGCTCACCCTCGAAATGGTCACCGACGAAGAACGCGACTACATGTGGGCCGAATACGCCAAGGACCCCCGCATGCGCGCCAACATCGGCATCCGCCGCCGCCTCGCCCCCCTCCTCGACAACGACCGCAACCAGATCGAACTCTTCACCGCCCTGCTGCTCTCCCTGCCCGGCTCACCGATCATCTACTACGGCGACGAGATCGGCATGGGCGACAACATCTGGCTCGGCGACCGCGACGCCGTCCGCACCCCCATGCAGTGGACCCCCGACCGCAACGCCGGATTCTCCTCCAGCGACCCCGGACGCCTCTTCCTGCCCACGATCATGGACCCCGTCTACGGCTACCAGGTCACCAACGTCGAAGCCTCCATGGCCTCCCCCTCCTCCCTGCTCCACTGGACCCGCCGCATGATCGAGATCCGCAAGCAGAACCCCGCCTTCGGACTCGGCACCTACACCGAACTGCCCTCCTCCAACCCCGCCGTCCTCGCCTTCCTCCGCGAATACGAGGACGACCTCGTGCTCTGCGTCAACAACTTCTCACGCTTCGCACAGCCCACCGAGCTGGATCTCAGCGCCTTCGCGGGGCGGCACCCGGTGGAACTGTTCGGCGGGGTGCGCTTCCCGGCCGTCGGCGACCTGCCGTATCTGCTGACCCTGGCCGGGCACGGCTTCTACTGGTTCCGGCTCCGCAAGGACGCCGCGTAGAACCCGGGGCGGGGCGGTTTCTCCCGCTCCGCCCGGGGCACGCATCAGTAACACCCCGCCCGCCGGCGGCGCCCCCGCGGCGCGCCGAACAGGGGAAAGGACGCGACGCCATGTCGGAAGCCGTCACACGCACCGTCACGACACCGCCCGGCCTCCTTGCGTCACTGGATCCACTGCTGAGGGAGTGGCTGCCGCGGCAGCGCTGGTTCGCGGGCAAGGGCCGCCCGGTCACCGGGTTCGCCCTGGTCACGGCCACCGAACTGCTGCCGCCCAGCGCCAAGCTGGGCCTGTACCACCTGCTGGTGCGCGCCCACCAGCCGCTGCTGCCCGGCCACGGCGGCCAGGAGCAGCCCGGCGACTGCTACCAGCTGCTGATAGGCGTGCGCGAGGCGCTGCCGCCCCGGCTCGCGCCCGCGCTGATCGGACATGTGACGCAGGGCCCGCTGGCCGGACGGACGGTCTACGAGGCCCTGCACGACGCCCGGCCCGCCGACCTCCTCCTGGAGGCCCTGCGCACCCGGGCGCGCATCGGAGGACTCCGCTTCGAGCGGGACCCGGACCAGGAGATCCGGTCCGGCCTGGTGCCGCGCCTGATGACCGCCGAACAGTCGAACTCGTCGGTCGTCTACGGAGATACGTTCATCCTGAAGCTGTTGCGCCGGATCGTGCCCGGGATCAACCCCGACCTGGAGCTGCCGCTGGCGCTGGCCCGCGAGGGCTGCCCCCGGGTGCCCCCGCCCACCGCCTGGATGGTCGCGGACGCCGAGGGCGCCGCCGCGTCGGCCCCGGCCCAGCCGTACGTCCTGGGCGTCCTCCAGCCGTTCGTGCAGGGCGCGACGGACGGCTGGGAGCTGGCGCTGCGGGAGCTGGCCAAGGGCGAGGACTTCGTCGCCGAGGCGCGGGCGCTGGGCCGGGCCACGGCCGAGGTGCACACCGCGCTGGCCCGGGCGCTGCCGACGGTCACCCTGGGCCACTCCCAGCTGCGGTCCCTGGTGGCCGGCATGACCGAGCGGCTGGAGGCGGCGGTGCACGCGGTGCCCGCGCTGCGGCCGTACGCGGCCGGGCTGCGCTCGGCGTACTCGGCCGTGGACGAGCTGGCCGCCGAGGGCAGCACCTGGACCGCGCAGCGAGTGCACGGGGACCTGCACCTCGGGCAGTGCCTGCGCTCCCCGGCCGGCGACTGGTCGCTGATCGACTTCGAGGGCGAACCGGCCCGGCCGCTGGCCGAACGGCGGATGCCGCAGCCCGCGGTCCGGGACGTGGCCGGCATGCTGCGCTCCTTCGACTACGCGGCGCGTTCGGTGGACCCGCCGCAGCCGGAGTGGGCCGGGCACTGCCGGGCGGCCTACTGCTCCGGGTACGCGGAGGCCGCCGGCCGTGATCCGCGCACCGACCCGGTGCTGCTGCGCGCGTACGAGACGGACAAGGCCGTCTACGAGGTGGTCTACGAGGCCCGGCACCGCCCCGAGTGGCTGCCCGTACCGATGGCGGCCGTGCGGCGGCTCGCCGCGCCCGACCCGACCTGACCGACCGGACCCACCGACCTTCGCCCAGGAGGCTTCGCCCGTGACCCCCCGCCCCGAGTCCAGCGGTCCGTTCCCGGAGCAGCCGGCCGAGCAGCGGCGCGCCGAGCCGCCCCCGCCCGCCCGCGAGAGGACGGCCGCGAAGAAGGCCGTCGCGAAGAAGGCCGTCGCGAAGAAGAGCGCCGCGAAGAAGAGCGCCGCGGCGGCGAAGACCGTGGCCGAGAAGCGGACCGTCGCCGAGAAGCGGACGGCGGCCGAGGAGAAGACCGTGGCCGGGAGGGGAACGGCGGCGAAGGCGGCCGCGGCTCCCGGGAAGGCCGCGGCGAGGAGGACCACGGCCCGGAAGGCCCCGGCCGAGAAAGCGGTGGTGAAGAAGGCGGTGGTGAAGAAGGCGGCCGACAGGAGCCCGGCGAGGAAGACGGCGGCGAGGAAGACGGCGGCGAAGGAGACGGCGGCCCGGGGCACCGCCGCCGTGCCGCCCGGCCCGCCCGAGATGGAGATCGCCGTCTCCCCCGCCGTGGACGTCACCGACCGGGAGCGCCTGCTGGACGGCACGCACCACGCCCCGCACTCCGTGCTGGGCGCGCACCCGGTGCCCGGCGGGGTCGTCTTCCGGGTGTTCAAGCCGTACGCCCTGGCGGTGACCGTGGTCTCCGGGGGCCTGACCGTCGCGCTGCACGACGACGGGGACGGCTTCTTCTCCGGTCTGCTGCCGCTGCGCGAGGTCCCGGCGTACCGGCTGCTGGTCACCTACGAGGGGACGGTGCAGGAGACCGAGGACGCCTACCGGTTCCTGCCCACGCTCGGCGAGCTGGACCTGCACCTGATCGGCGAGGGCCGGCACGAGGAGCTGTGGACGGTACTGGGCGCGCACCCGATGACCCACCAGGGCGTGGCCGGCACCCGCTTCTCGGTGTGGGCGCCGAACGCCCGCGGGGTACGGGTGGCGGGCTCCTTCAACTTCTGGGACGCCACCGGCTTCCCCATGCGGTCGCTGGGGTCGACGGGCGTCTGGGAACTGTTCGTGCCGGGCATCGGCGAGGGCGAGCTGTACAAGTTCGAGATCACCCGCCCCGACGGCTCGAAGACGCTGCGCGCGGACCCGCTGGCCCGCCGTACGGAGGTCCCGCCGGCCACGTCGTCCATCGTCACGTCCTCGCGGTACGAGTGGGGCGATGCGGAGTGGCTGGAGCGCCGGGCCCGGGTGCCCGCGCACCGGGCGCCGTTCTCCGTCTACGAGGTGCACCTGCCGTCGTGGCGCCCGGGTCTGACGTACCGTCAGCTGGCCGAGCAGCTGCCCGCGTACGTCAAGGACCTCGGCTTCACCCACGTCGAGCTGATGCCGGTCGCCGAGCATCCGTTCGGCGGCTCCTGGGGCTACCAGGTCACCGGGTTCTACGCGCCCACGGCCCGCCTCGGCACCCCCGACGACTTCCGGTACCTGGTCGACGCCCTGCACCGGGCCGGGATCGGGGTGCTGATGGACTGGGTGCCGGCGCACTTCCCGCGCGACGAGTGGGCGCTCGCCGAGTTCGACGGGCGTCCGCTGTACGAGCACGAGGACCCGCTGCGGGCGGCCCATCCGGACTGGGGCACCCTGGAGTTCGACTTCGGGCGGCGCGAGGTGCGCAACTTCCTGGTGGCCAACGCGCTGTACTGGTGCGAGGAGTTCCACATCGACGGGCTGCGGGTGGACGCGGTCGCCTCGATGCTCTACCTCGACTACTCGCGCGAGCCCGGCCAGTGGACGCCGAACGAGCACGGCGGCCGGGAGAACCTGGACGCGGTGGCCTTCCTCCAGGAGATGAACGCGACCGTGTACCGCAGGGTGCCGGGCGTCGTGACCGTCGCCGAGGAGTCCACGGCCTGGGACGGCGTCACCCGGGCCACCCACCACAAGGGCCCGAGCGGGTTCGGCGGGCTCGGGTTCGGGCTGAAGTGGAACATGGGCTGGATGCACGACTCGCTCCAGTACATGAGCCACGAACCGGTCCACCGCCGCTACCACCACGGCGAGATGACGTTCTCGATGGTGTACGCGTACAGCGAGAACTACGTGCTGCCGATCTCGCACGACGAGGTGGTGCACGGCAAGCGGTCCCTGGTGTCGAAGATGCCCGGCGACTGGTGGCGGCAGCGGGCCGACCTGCGCGCCTACCTCGGCTTCATGTGGGCCCACCCGGGCAAGCAACTCCTCTTCATGGGGCAGGAGTTCGCGCAGGGCGCCGAGTGGTCCGAGGCGCACGGCCCCGACTGGTGGCTGCTGGACCCGCACTACGGTGCCGAGGCCGACCACCGCGGGGTGCGCGACCTGGTGCGCGACCTCAACACCGTCTACGCGCACACCCCGGCGCTGTGGCAGCGGGACACCGAGCCGGACGGGTTCCGGTGGGTGACCGGCGACGCGGCCGAGGACAACGTGCTCGCGTTCCTGCGCTACGACGGCGACGGCTCGCCGCTGCTCGCGGTGTGCCACTTCTCCCCGGTGGTGCGGCCCGACTACCGGATCGGGGTCCCCGACGACGTGCCCGCCTGGCACGAGGTCCTGAACACCGACGCCGGCCGCTACGGCGGCGGTGGCCACACCCACCCGGACCCGGTCAAGCCGGAGCCCCAGGGACGGCACGGGTTCCCGGCGAGCATCCGGCTGACCCTGCCGCCCCTGGCGGCGGTGTGGCTGCGCCCGGCGTGATCCCGGGCCCGTGACTCAGGCCAGGGCGTCGGCCAGTGGCCCCGGCAGCGGCTCGGTGTGCAGCACACCGAGCCGCTGGGTGGCGCGGGTGAGCGCCACGTAGAGGTCGCTGGTGCCGTAGCGGCCGGGCTCGACCACCAGCACCGAGTCGAACTCCAGCCCCTTGGCCTGGCGCGGGTCGAGCAGCACCACGTCGTGCGTCAGATCGGGTTCGGCGCCCGCCGTCACGCCGTCGAGGCGGGCGGCCAGGGCGCGGTGCGTCTCGCGCGGGGCGATGACGGCGAGGCGGCCCTCGGCCGGGGTGAGTTCGGCGACGGCCTTGGCGACGGCGCCGGGCAGGTCGTCGGTGGCGCGGGCCCAGGGGCGCACGCCCGTGGCGCGGACCGAGCTGGGCGGTGCGAAGCCGGGGTGCTCCGCGCGGACCACGGCGGCGGCGACGTCCATGATCTCGGCCGGGGTGCGGTAGTTGACGCCGAGCCGGGTGTGCTCCCAGCGGTCCTCGACGTACGGGGCGAGGATGTCCGCCCAGGCGCCGACGCCGCCCGCCTCCGAGGTCTGGGCCGGGTCGCCGACCAGGGTCATCGAGCGGGTCGGGCTGCGCCGCATCAGCAGCCGCCAGGCCATCGGGGAGAGTTCCTGCGCCTCGTCGACGATGATGTGCCCGAACGCCCAGGTGCGGTCGGCGGCCGCGCGCTCGGCGGCGCTGCGGTGGTCCTCCTCCTCGTGCCGCTCGGCGAAGCGTTCGGCGTCGATGATGTCGTGCGCGGACAGCACCTCGGAGGACTCCGGGTCGTCGTCCTCCTTGTCCTCGAACTCGAAGGTGCGGGAGGCGTAGGAGACGTCCAGCACGCCCTGGGCGAAGGCGATCTGGGTCTGCCGCTCGCGTGCGGCCCGCTCGCGGGCGAGCCGGTCGTCCTCGCCGAGGAGTTCGGCGGCCTCGTCGAGCAGGGGCACGTCGGAGACGGTCCAGTGCCGGGTGACCGGGCGGCGGACCGCGGCGGCGTCCGCGGCGGACAAGTACGGCTCGGGCGCGGCGAGGAAGTCGGCGACGAGACGGCGCGGGGTGATCCGGGGCCACAGCCGGTCGATGGCGGACCAGACCTCGGGGTTCTCGGCGAGTTCGTCGCGGATCTGGGTGATGTCGCTGGGGTCGAGCAGGTTGCTGCCGTCGTAGGGGTCGGTGCCGATGCGTTCGGCGACCATGTCGGTGAGCGCGTTGAGGATGTGTCCCTCGAAGTGCTCCCGGGCCGCGTTGTGCGGCAGCTTCGCGGCCCGGGTGCGTTCGCGGGCCACGTTCACCAGGCCGTCGTCGAGCATCAGGATCTCGCGGTCGTGCTCGATCGTGATCACCGGGTCGGGCAGGGCCTGCCGGTCGCGTACGACGTCGGCGAGGACGTCGGCCATCGCGGCGCGGCCCTTGACGGCGGCGGCCTCGGGGGTGTCGGTCCGGGTGGTCCGCACGCCGGGGAAGAGTTCGCCGACGGTCGCCAGCAGCACTCCGGTCTCGCCGAGGCTGGGCAGCACCTCGCCGATGTAGCCGAGGAACGCCGGGTTGGGGCCGACGATCAGGACCGCGCGGCGGGCGAGCAGTTCGCGGTGCTCGTAGAGCAGGTAGGCGGCGCGGTGCAGGGCGACGGCGGTCTTGCCGGTGCCGGGGCCGCCCTCGACCACCAGGACGCCGCGGTGCGGGGCGCGGATGATGCGGTCCTGGTCGGCCTGGATGGTGCGCACGATGTCGCCCATACGGCCGGTGCGCGCGGAGTTGAGCGCGGCGAGCAGCACGGCGTCGCCGGTGGGGTCCTCGTGGCCGGTGCGGGTCTCGTCGCCGAGGTCGAGGATCTCGTCGTGCAGGGCGGTGACCCTGCGGCCCTCGGAGGAGATGTGCCGGCGGCGCCTGAGGCCCATCGGGGTGTGGCCGGTGGCCAGGTAGAACGGGCGGGCGACGTCGGCGCGCCAGTCGATGAGGACCGGGGTGCGCTCGGCGTCGTCGGCGCGCAGGCCGATGCGGCCGATGTGGTGGGTGCGGCCGGAGGTCAGGTCGATCCGGCCGAAGCAGAGGGAGCCGTCCACCGCGTTCAGCGCGGCGAGCAGCCCGGAGCGCTCGGCGACGAGGATGTCCCGCTCCAGCCGCGCCTGCATGGGTGTGTTGCCCTGGGCGAGCGCCTGGGTGACGGAGACCTCGGCGTCGCCGCGCAGGACGTCCACGCGTGCGTACAGTCCGTCGATGAATTCCTGCTCCTGACGCAATTCATCGTCCGGATAATCGGTGTTTGACAATTCCACTCCCGCCCGGATACACTCTGCTCATTGAACTTCACGCGACTTCTTTCACCGCGAAGTCGTGAATCAATGAATATACGCAAAGAAAACCCCCGGGCGCAATTGCCCGGGGGTTTTCTCGTGCCGCGTACCAGGTCGGAGCACGTCCGACCGCTCCTTGGGGAGCGGCAGTACGGAAAAGGCCGAGCGGCCCGGCTCACGGGGGAGAAAGCCTGGCCGCTCGGCGGTGGGGACCCCGGGGGGTCCCCGTCGACCGGGCGGCTGTGCGACGGGGGAACACCCAGCCGCCCGGAGTGGTGGGGCGTCGCGCCGGCCGTCAGGCCTTGGCGAGTTCCTTCTCGCCGTCCTGTGCGGACGGCTCGGCGCGGGAGTCGTCGGCTGCCGCGTCGCCGTGGTCGTCCAGCAGCGTCTTCTCGTCGAAGGGGGCGCGGCCGGCGAGGACCTCGGCCACCCGCTCCTTGTCGATCTCCTTGGTCCAGGTGCCGACCAGCACGGTGGCGACGGCGTTGCCCGCGAAGTTGGTCAGGGCGCGGGCCTCGCTCATGAAGCGGTCGATGCCGACGATGAGGCCGATGCCGTCCACCAGGGCGGGCTTGTGCGACTGCAGACCGCCGGCCAGGGTCGCCAGGCCCGCGCCGGTGACACCGGCGGCGCCCTTCGAGGCGACCAGCAGGAACAGCAGCAGCGGGATCTGCTCGCCGATGGACATCGGCGTCCCCATGGCGTCGGCGATGAACAGCGAGGCCATGGTCATGTAGATCATGGTGCCGTCGAGGTTGAAGGAGTAGCCGGTCGGGACGGTGATGCCGACGACCGGCTTGCTGACGCCCAGGTGCTCCATCTTGGCGATGAGGCGCGGCAGCGCCGACTCGGAGGAGGAGGTGGACAGGATCAGCAGGAACTCACGGCCGAGGTACCGGAACAGGGTCCAGATGTTCAGGCCGGCGACGATCCGCAGCATCGCGCCGAGCACCACGAAGATGAACAGCACACAGGTGACGTAGAAGCCGAGCATCAGCACCGCGAGGCTCTTCAGCGCGTCCAGGCCGGCGGAGCCGGTGACCGCGGCCATGGCGCCGAAGGCACCGACCGGGGCCGCCCACATAATCATGGCCAGGACCCGGAAGACCAGGCGCTGGATGTGCTCGATGCCGCGGATGACCGGCTGCCCGGCGCTGCCCATGGCCTGCAGCGCGAAGCCGCAGAGCAGGGCGATCAGCAGGGTCTGCAGGACCTCGCCCTGGGTGAAGGCGGACACGATGGTGGTCGGGATGATGCCGAGCAGGAACTCGGTGGTGTCCTTCGCCTCCGCGTCGACCTGGGCGTGTCCGGTCTCCTTGACCGTGTCGGTGATCGCGAGGCCGGTGCCCGGGTCCAGGATGTTGCCGACGACCAGGCCGATGCCCAGCGCGACGACCGACATCACCATGAAGTAGCCGAGGGCGATGCCGCCGACGGCGCCGACCTTGGCGGCCTTCCGCACGGAACCGATGCCCAGCACGATGGTGCAGAAGATGATCGGCGAGATCATCATCTTGATCAGGTTGACGAACCCGGTGCCGATCGGCTTCAGCTCGACCGCGAAGTCGGGGGCGATCAGACCGACGGCGATACCGAGGGCGACCGCGATGATCACCGCGATGTAGAGATAGTGCGTGCGGTCCCGCTTGGCCTTGGGTTCGGCAGGTGCCGTAGCGGATGTGCTGGTCACGGCGGCCCTCCTTGACGACGTCGTCGGCATCACCGGCGTGCGGCTCACGTCCGGGGGATGGGTGTTCGGGGAATGCCGTGACTATGTCGTGCCTTGTGAGCGCGGTCACCCTTCCGTTCATTTAGTTCACCGTGGGGCCGGGAGGCAGACTGGCGGCATGCGCATCCCCGTCCCCCGGCCCCGCAGTCTCGCGGGCCAGCTCTTCGCCATCCAGGCCGTGCTCCTCGCGGTCGTGGTGGCCGGGTACGCGCTGTTCACCTACGTCAGCGACCGCAGCCAGGCCGAGCAGGCGGCGGTCCGCCAGGCCACCTCCGTGGCCCGCACGGTCGCCGACTCCCCCTCCGTACGGGAGGCGATCCGCACCTCCGACCCCTCCGCCCGGCTCCAGCCGTACGCGCTGGCGGTGGTGCGCGACACCGACATCGACTTCGTCACGATCATGGATCCGCGGGGCATCCGCTGGACCCACCCCGATCCCGAGCAGATCGGCCTGGTCTTCCAGGGCCACACGGCCCCGGCGCTGCGCGGCGGCACCTTCACCGAGACCTACACCGGTACCCTCGGCCCGTCGGTCCGCGCCGTCACCCCGATCCGGGACGGCGAGCGGATCGTCGGCCTGGTCAGCGCGGGCATAAAGGTCGAGGAGATCAGCCAGCGCGCCCAGGGGCAGCTGACCGCCCTGGTCGCGGTCGCGGCCGGCGCCCTCGGTCTCGGCGCGATCGGCACGTACGTGATCAACGCCCGGCTGCGCCGCCACACGCACGGCATGAACGCGGCCGAGCTCAGCCACATGCACGACTACCATCAGGCCGCGCTCCACGCCGTGCGCGAAGGGCTGCTGATGCTGGACGGGCAGTACAGGGTGGCGCTGATCAACGACGGCGGCCGGGAACTGCTGGGTGTGGACCAGGAGGAGGACGTGGTGGGCAGATCGGTGGCGGGGCTGGGTCTTCCGGCACCGCTGACGGGCGCGCTGCTCGCCTCGGAGCCCCGGGTGGACGAGGTGCACCTGACAGCGGACCGGGTCCTGGTGGTGAACACCTCGCCGGTCACCGGCGGGCAGCAGCGGGGCTCGGTGGTGACCCTGCGGGACGTGACCGAGCTCCAGTCGCTGATGGGCGAGCTGGACTCGGAGCGGGGCTTCACCCAGGCGCTGCGCTCGCAGGCGCACGAGGCGGCGAACCGGCTGCACACCGTGGTCTCGCTGATCGAGCTGGGCCGGGCCGAGGAGGCGGTGGACTTCGCCACCGCCGAGCTGGAGCTGGCGCAGGCGCTCACCGACCAGGTGGTGGCGGCGGTGAGCGAGCCGGTGCTCGCGGCGCTGCTGCTGGGCAAGACCGCGCAGGCCAACGAGCGGGGCGTGGAGCTGGTGGTGTCGGCCGACAGCCGCCTGGACGACGGCCTGCTGCCGGACACCCTGCCCGCCCGCGACCTGGTCACCATCCTCGGCAACCTGATCGACAACGCCGTGGACGCGGCGCAGGGCGGCACGCATCCGCGGGTGACGGTGACGGCCCTGACCGAGGACGGCGCGGAGCTGATCCTCCGGGTGTCCGACACCGGCCCCGGCGTGGATCCCGACCACGCGGAGGCGGTCTTCCAGCGGGGCTTCTCGACCAAGCCGTCCGGTCCCGGCGGCCGTGGCCTGGGCCTCGCCCTGGTCCGCCAGGCGGTGGGCCGGCACGGCGGGGCCCTGTCGGTGGGCTCCGCCGACGGGGGCGGCGCGGTGTTCGAGGCGCGGCTGCCGCTGCGGGCCGCCGGGGCGGCCGCGGTGGCGCAGAGCCCGGGAGGCACCGTATGACCGGGCAGCCCATCCGGGTGCTGGTGGTCGAGGACGACCCGGTCGCCGCCGACGCGCATGTGCTGTACGTCGGCCGGGTGCCGGGGTTCGTCGCCGTCGGCAAGGCGCACACCGGCGCGGAGGCGCGGCGGGCGCTGGAGCGCACCCCCGTCGACCTGCTCCTGCTCGATCTGCACCTGCCCGATGTGCACGGGCTCCAGCTGGCGCGCTCGCTGCGGGCGGCAGGGCACCACGCCGACGTGATCGCGGTGACCTCCGCCCGGGACCTCGCGGTGGTGCGCGAGGGCGTGTCGCTGGGGGTCGTGCAGTACGTGCTGAAACCGTTCACCTTCGCCACGCTGCGGGACCGTCTGGTGCGCTACGCCGAGTTCCACGCGGCGGTGGGCGAGGCCAGCGGCCAGGACGAGGTGGACCGGGCGCTGGCCGCCCTGCGCGCCCCCGGGCCGGCCGCCCTGCCGAAGGGGCTGAGCGCGCCGACGCTGGAGCGGGTGACGGTGGCCCTGCGGGACGCCGGCGAGGGCCTGACCGCCGCGGGGGTCGCGGAGGCGGTCGGCATCTCCCGCATCACCGCCCGCCGCTATCTGGAGCACCTGGTCGACGCCGGCCGCGCGGCCCGGCGTCCGCAGTACGGGACCGTGGGGCGGCCGGAGTTGCAGTACCGCTGGGTGACCGGGGGGTGAGGCTCACCAGGCCCTCACCCGCGCCGCCGCGCGATCCGTGCCGATCCCTGCCGATCCCTGCCGATCCCTGCCGATCAAGGCGATCACGGTGCCGTCCGGGGAAGGTCAAGGGGTGAGCGGACCGGCCGGTTTGCGCCGCGCGGGCACCCGGCCGGCCGGGCCCCGGAAGGGACACTTCTTCGTACGGATGCCCGCACTTCGTACACCCGCACCGCCGCGGCGACGAGGGCGGACGCCGCCCCGGCTGGGCGCATATGCCCACTGAGCTTGCCCTTCACCGTCCGGGGCCTCCGGAGGCGCCGGACCGCCCGGCACCCCGGCACCCCGGCCTCCCGGACACGGGCCGCCGACTCACCGGTAGCCGTACCTTCCTACAATCAGTGATCCTGGCCGAACAGACCGTAGTCAGCCCGTCCGGGCGGCCCTAGCTTGTGGGCCGTGCACCGACCCTCCGCTCATCCGGACCATCCCCCGCTCCCGCCCTTCGACGCCCCCGCCGCCCGCCGGCTGCGCACCGCCCTCGGCATGGACCCCGACCACGTCGCCCACACCCTGCGCGCCTCCTACGCCCTGCCGTACGCCAGCCCGGCCCTAGTCACCGCCTGGGAACGCGGGACGGCCGCCCCCTCCCACCCCGAACTGACCGCGCTGGCGGGCGTGTTGTGGTGCTCGCCGGGTGACCTCATAGGGCGGCCGCGCACCCTGCGCGAGCACCGCGTCGCCCGCGGTCTGGCACCCGAGGACGTCGCCCGTACCGTGGGCCACGAACTCCAGGCGTATCTGCGGATGGAGGAGACCGGCCGGTGGCGCGGCACCGAGCGGCAGTCCGCCGCCCTGGCCCGGCTGCTCGCCCTGTCGCCGGCCGACGTCGTCACCGTCACCGGCCGGGAGGACGCCCTCGCGGAAGTGCTGCGCCGTGCGGCGACGACGCGCTGGCAGGCGTACGTCCGGCCGGTCCTGAAGGTCGTCCCGCTGGAGCGGCGGCTGGTGGAGGGGGTGCTCCACCGGCTGCACCGGGACTACCAGGGCCACATGGCCGCCACCCTCAGCCGGGGCGGCGGCCACGGCGACGCGGGCGACAGGGGCCGGGAGTTCCTCGACCGGATCGTCGATCACTTCTGGACGGCGGTCACGAGGAGTCCGCGCGGGTCAAGGCCGTGAGAAGGACGCTGAAGCGGGCGAAGGAGCTGCGGCGGGCCGGACTCAGGACGCGTCGGCGTCGGCGTCGTCGGCTCCGGCCGCTTCGTCCCGCGCCATGGCGAGGAAGCGCCGGATGGCCTCGACCGGCATGTCGAGCCCCTCGGACGCGGACTGCTCGTCGCCGAACACCTGCACGGCCTCGGTGACCGCCCCGGCCAGTTCGACCTCTGCCTTGCGGACCTTCGCCTCCGCCTTGTCCACGGTGTCGACCACCGCCAACTGGCGGCGCTGCTTCTCCTGAAGCCGCTGCTTGCGTGAAAGGTTCTTGTCATGGTTCCGCACGGACATGGCCAAGATCATAATCAGTTCGCGTGCGCGCTCAAGCCGTCGGCCGCAGCCGGCTGCCGCGGCCCGTCGGGCGGGGTCACCGGCGCGTTCCCGCCCGCCGGTACCGGGCGGGTCCCGAGGCGGGCGGACCCCGGTCAGTCCGTGCCCGTGTCGAAGGCGACGAAGCGCAGTTCCGAGGTGTACCGGCGTCCTTCGTCGTCGCGGAGCCAGGTCTGCTCCGGAGTGGGCAGCATCTCCGTGAACGTGACCGTGCCCTCCGGGTCCCGGCGGCCCAGTCGGCGCAGCGCCTTGGCGAGGATGGTCACGTAGACGGGGCTGTCGAAGTCGACGTAGAACGGCCGGGACTCGGTCGGCGAGACGACGAAGACGTAACGGGGCAGGCCGAGTCGGGCGCGCCAGCGGCGGGCGCGGACGAAGCGGCGGGCCTCGTCCTTGTCGTCGGCGAAGTCCGCCCCGGCCGCGGGCAGTCGCCAGGTCTCCCGGGCCACCACCAGTCGGTCGAGGGTGACGCGCGGAGTGTGGTCGGCCTGCGGCAGGAGCTGGAAGAGGTCCATCGACAGGGTGGTCAGGACGTGCGAGAAGACGTCCGTCACCGGGAACCTCGCACCGTCCGGGAGCCGGACGACGAGGTCGCCCCCGTGCTCCTCGACGACGGCGTCGGCGCTGCGCACGGCCCGGGGGCGGGTGGGGTCCGCGGTGAAGTCGGTCAGGGCGACCTGGTAGTCCTCGGGCCGGATCAGCGTGTGCCGGACCCGGGTGGACAGGCGCGCACGGTGCTCCTTGGGGAGCAGCGGCAGCAGACGGGGGCCCGGGTGGTCCCGGTCGGTGAGACGGAGCAGTTCGCCGACGTCCGGGTGCTGGTGGGTGAAGAGCGAGGCGCCCAGCGTGTTGGCGGCCAGGTGGAGTTCACCGAGGACGAGGGTGAAGTCGCCACGGGCCACCGCCTCGGTGCCGTCGGCGACGACCATGATGTCCGGACTGAGGTAGCGGGCCGCCGTCCAGCCGCCGGAACCGGGGAACTCCTGCCGCACCGCCGCCTCGATGTCCGCGGAGCGGACGTCCACGCGGCGGGCGCCCGCGGGGACCGCGAGGATCCGCCGCCAGGTGGCGGCGAACTCCTCCTGGAGTTCATCGGCGGTGGCGCGCACCGTGCCGTGCAGCAGCGGCAGGCACGCGAACCAGAAGGCGGCCAGGTCCACCGGTCCCTCGGCGGCGAGGCGTTCGTACACCGGACGCATACCGGTCCGCAGCGCGGCGGCGAGCCGTGAGGTGAGCCATCCGGCGCTGTCCATGAGCAGCCGCAGCGGGCGCAGCGCCCGCAGCACCTCGGGGCCGAGGCGAGCCGTCGCGGACCGGCGGGAGTCGTGGTACACGAGCGCACGGCACGGCGCGGTCGAGGCGGACTTCTCCCGCACGGCGGCGGTGTCGGTCAGTTCGGTGAAGTCCCGCTCCAGATCGGTCAGCGCGCCGACCAGCGCGTCCACGTCGCGGGCGGCCGCCACCGCCGCGCGTCCCTCCTCCAGCCGGTCCAGCGCGGCGAGCCCCCGCCGGCGCGGTCCGGACGCGCCGACCGTCTCCAGCCAGGTGCGCAGGTCACGGTCCGGGTGGGTGCCCGCGGGGACCTCCAGGCGCCACGCCACCCAGCGGCGGGCGACCAGATCGGCGAGGACGGCGGGCACGTCGAGGTCCGGGAGCGCGGCGGCGATCGCCCGCGCCGGGCGGACGCCGTCACAGAGGGCGAGGACGGCCGCGGTGCCGGCGGGGACCGTCACCGGCCGCCTGCCGGGCACGCGGACCCGGTCGCCGTCCACCGTGACGAAGGGCACCCGGCGGGGAGCGATCCACTCCCGCAGACCGGGGTCGGCGTCCAGCGTCCTGGCGAGCGCGTCGATGCCCCAGCTCGCCCAGTAGACGGTGGACTCGGCGACCAGTCCGGAGCCCGTGGAGAGGGCGGCACCGGACGTCGCGGCGTCCCAGCGGCCCCAGCCGACGGGTCCGAAGAAGCCGATGGTGTCGTTCTTCACGCAGAACCGCTGCCAGTAGTGGGCGACCAGCTCCTCGCGCTGGCGGGGCATGCTGCTGCGCGGGTCCACGCCCGGCGTCCAGCGCAGGAACGGCGCGACGCCGGAGGTGAGCACCGGGCGGTTCTGCCAGGCCACGGCCTCGCGGAAGGACGGCATGCGGGCGATGTCCTGGAGGGTGTGCGCGGTCTCCACGGCGGCGTCGGCGAAGAGTCGGGCGAAGTCCTCCCAGCCGGCGCCGTCGAGGGGGGCGTCCGCGTCGAACTTGTCGGCCGCCTCGGCCAGTCCGGCCGGGGCCAGCCGCAGGACCCCGTCGGCGGGGAAGCCGGGGCCGCGCAGCGCGAACTGCTCCCACAGGCGCCAGCGGCCGAGGGACGGTACGAGGTCTTCGGTCATGGCAGGGCTCTCCTTGCGAGCGGGGACGGACAGGTGGAGGGAGACGGGGGCGACGGGCGGGGGGGAGACGGGGGCGACGGGCGGAGGGACACGGGGGCGACGGGCGGGGGGGGAGACCTCGGGCGGGCGGAGGCGGACGGTCGGGCTGTGCGGCGGCAGGCGGGGAGAGGGGCAGCCGGACCCGCCCCCGGTCCTCGTGCGGGTGGGCCGCGCCGAGGACCGGTGGGGCACGCGGTGGTGGCCGCGGGTCAGGCGCGGCCGTAGTCGGTGTCGACGACCTCGGCCAGGTCCCGCGGTGTGGGGTAGGCGAAGACCAGGGAGACCGGCACCTCCGCGCCGATGACCTGCTCGAGGTGGCCGGTGATCTGGAAGGCGGTGAGCGAGTCGCCGCCGGCCTCGTAGAAGTCGGTGTCCTCGGTCAGGTCGGACAGGCCGAGCACCTCGCGGAAGATGCCGACGAGCAGGTCGACGGTGCGGGTGGCGGTCGCGGCGTTCTCGGTCATGATGTGTGCTCCTCGGTGGTTGCCACGGTTGTTTCCGTGGGGTCGGTGGTGTCCGTGTGGTGCAGGGCGTGCAGGCGGGCGGGTGTGTTGCCGCCGGAGACGACGGCCACGGCCCGTTCGCGGCGGCCGACCCGCAGGGCTCCGGCCAGTGCGACGGCTCCGCTGGGTTCGGCGTCGACGCCGAGGCGGTGCAGCAGTGCGGCGGCGGCGAGGATCTCGTCGTCGCCGACGGCGATCAGGTCGTCGACGCGGTCGCGGATGATCGGGTAGGGGACGCGCCCCGGCCGCTGGCCGCGCAGTCCGTCGGCGACGGTGGTGCAGGGCGGCAGCTGAACGGGGTGCCCGGCGGCCAGGGAACGGCCGTAACGGGGCGCGCGGGCCGGTTCGACGCCGACGATCCGGACCGGGTGGACCGCGGCGGCGAGGCAGACACCGGCGAGGAGTCCGCCACCGCCGGTCGGGACGTACACCGTCTCGGTGTCGGGGGCGTCGGCGAGGAGTTCGGCGCCGACCGTGCCCTGCCCGGCAACCACCAGGCGGTGGTCCGAGGAGGGCACGAGGGTGGCGCCGGTCTCCTGCGCGAGCGCGCCCGCCCGCTCCTCCCGCTCGGCCACTCCCCCGCCCACGCGGACGGTCTCGGCGCCCAGCGCGCGGATGGCGGCGGTCTTGGCGGGGTCCGCGCCCGCCGCGAGGACGACGGTCAGACGGATGCCGAGGGAGCGGGCGAGCAGGGCGAGGGCGATGCCGTGGTTGCCGGACGAACCGGTGACGACCCGCTCGGCCCCGAGCGCCAGGAGGGCGTTGGCGGCTCCGCGTGTCTTGAACGAGCCGCCGTGCTGGAGGTGTTCCGCCTTCAGCAGCAGTCGCGTGCCGGGCGCCGCGGACACCGGGCCGTTCAGCAGGGGCGTGCGGCGGACGTGCGGGGCGATGCGGGCGGCGGCCGCGACGACGTCGGCGGGGCCGGGCAGGGTGCCGGCCGTGGCCGGCCGCAGCCCGGTGGCGGTCACGGGGCGCTCCCCGCGACCAGCCGGCGGCGGTCCGTCTTGCCGCCGCGGGTGGTGGGCAGCGCGTCGTGGCGCCGGAAGTGCCGGGGCAGCAGGTGCGGCGGCAGCGAGCGGGCCATGTGGGCGCGCAGTTCCGCGTCGGTGACGGCCGGGTCGCCGGTGACGTGGGCCACCAGGTACGTGCGTCCCCGGTCGTCGGTGTGCGCGGTGACCACGGCGCCGCTGACGCGGGGGTGGGCGAGCAGGGCTCCTTCCAGCTCGGCGGGGTCCACGCGGTAGCCGCGGATCTTGATCTGCCGGTCGGTGCGCCCGGCGTAGGTGAGGCCGTGCGGGCCCCACCGTCCGAGGTCGCCGGTGCGGTAGAGGCGGGCGCCCGGCGGGCCGTAGGGGTCGGGCAGGAAGCACTCGGCGGTGCGGGCCGGGCGCCCGCCGTAGCCCCGGGCGAGGCCCGCGCCACCGATGTACACCTCGCCGACGGTGCCGTCGGGAACGGGCGTGAGGTCGGTGTCGAGCACCCGGACGACCGTGCCGGGGCGGGGTACTCCGACCGTGTCCGCGGCCGTGTCGGGCTCGGCGGGGACGCGGTGCCGGGTGGTGGTCATGGTGCACTCGGTCGGTCCGTACTGGTTGACGAGCGTGCCCGGGACCGTCCGCCGGCCGCCGGCGGCGAGGAAGGGGCGCAGGGACTCGCCGCTGGAGGCGACGAGGGTGACGCCGCGCAGCGGGTCGGGCAGGTCCGGCTGCCCGGCCAGGTGCGCCAGGAAGGAGGGGGTGGTGCTGAGCAGCGCGGTCACCCGGTGTTCGCCCACGGTGCGGGCGAAGTCGGCGGGCCGCAGCAGCCGGGAGCGTTCCACGATCACCAGGCGGGCTCCGGCCAGCAGCGGGGCGAAGGTGTCCCGGATGGAGGCGTCGTAGCCGAGCGGGGCCGTCTGCAGGGCCACGGTGTCCGGGCCGAGGCCGAAGGCGCCGGCGGTGTCGCGCAGGTAGGCGTCGAGGGCGTGGTGCTCGACGAGGACGGGGCTGGGTTCGCCGGTGCTGCCGGAGGTGTGGCTGACGTAGGCCAGGGCGCGCGGGTCGACCCGGGCGGGCGGTGCCGCGGGGGTTTCCGGCGGGGTGGCGGGGCCGTCCAGCAGGATCGTGGGGAGGTCCGGGTCCAGGGCGCGGGAGTGTGCGGAGGTGGTCAGCAGCAGCCGGGTGCCGGCGCTGCGGACGAAGGCCGCGAGCCGGTCGCGGGGCTGGGCCACGTCCAGGGTGAGGAAGGCGGCTCCGCAGCGGATGACCGCGGCCATCGCCGCGACCGCGTCGGCGCCGTGCTCGACGGCGACGGCGCACACCGTCTCCGGGCCGGCGCCGTGGGCGCGCAGCAGCCGGGTCAGTTCGCCGGTGCGGGCGGCGAGGCGGCCGTAGGTGACCTGCCCCGTGGGGGTGTCCAGCGCGATGCGGGCCGGGTGGCGGGCCGCGTGCGCGGCGAGGTCGTCGGCGACGGTGCGCATCAGTCCTCCTGGGTGCCGGTGACGGTCAGGTCGACGGCCACGAAGCGGAGTTCGGAGGTGTAGCGGTGCCCGTCGGCGTCGGTGAGCCAGGCCTGTTCGGGGGTGGGCAGCATCTCGCTGACCTTCAGGCGGGCCCCGGGGTCCTTGCGGGCGAGCCGGCGGGCCGCCTTGGCGAGGATGGTGATGTACACGGGGCTGTCGAAGTCGACGTAGAACGGGCGGGGTTCGGCCGGGGAGACGACGAACACGAAGCGGGGCAGGTCGTGGCGGCGCTGCCAGTGCCGGGCGCGGACGAACCGGGCGGCCTCGCTCTTGTCGTCGGCGAAGTGGACGTCGGCGACGGGCAGTTGCCAGGTCTCCCGGGCCACGGTCATACGGTCGATGGTGATGCGCGGGGTGTGCTCGCCCTCGGGGCGGAGGGTGAAGCGGTCCATGACGCGCTGGGTGAGGGTGTTGGCGTAGGCGTCGAGGACGTCGTGGACGGTGCCGTCGGGCAGGACGGCGGTCAGGTGACCGTCCCGGTCCTCGACGCGGACGTCCGCGGCCGGCACCGAGTTCGGGCGGTGCGGGTCGCCGGTCTGGTCGACCAGGGTCACGTAGTGGTCCTCGGGCCGGTCCAGGGAGGGGCGGCTGCGGGTGGACCACTTCAGCGGGAGCTCCTTGGGGAGCGTCGGCAGCAGACGGGGGCCGGGGAAGTCGCGGGTGGTCTCGGCGACGAGCCGGTCGCGGTCGGGGTGCTGGTGGACGAAGAGGGAGGCGCCCATGGTGTTCAGGGCGCAGTGCATCTCGCCGAGGACGAGGTCGACGTCGCCGCGGGCGAGGGCGTCCGCGTCCTCGGCGACGACCAGGACGTCGGGGCTGATGTAGCGGGCGAGGGACCAGCCGTCGCCGGGCTCGTCGAACTCGCGGCGCACGCGGTCGGCCAGTTCGGCCGTGGTCAGGCGGACGCGGCGGGCGTCCGGCGGGAGGTCGAGGATCCGGGCCCACTTGGCGCGCAGTTCGGCCTGGGCCGCGTCGATCAGGTCGCCGGCGTCGGGGTGCGGGGAGGGCAGGGTGTTCATCCACAGGGTGGCGAGGTCCACCGGGGTGCCGTCGGCGCTCAGCCGGGCGTGGACGGTGCGCAGGCGGGCGCGGATGGCGTCGGCGAAGCGGTTCGTCATCCAGCGGGCGGCCGTCAGGCACAGCTGGAGGGGTTCCAGGTGCGCCAGCAGGGCGGGGCCGGCCGTGGCGGTGGCGGCGCGCCGGGAGTCGGAGTACACCAGTCCGCGGCAGGGGGCGGTGCGTGCTCCCTTGGCGCGCTGGGCCTCGCTGTCGGTGAGTGCGGCGAAGTCGGCCTCCAGGGCGCCGATCGCGGCGGTCAGCGCGGCGGCGTCGGTGCCGGCGGCGCGTACGGCTTCCCGGCCGCGTTCCAGCACGGCGAGGCCGGCCAGCGCACGGTCGCGTGCGACCTCGTCGGGGACGCGCTCGAGGATCCGGCGCAGGGCCAGGTCGGGGTGGGTGGCGGCGGGCACCTCCAGGCGCCGGGTCACCCAGCGCCGGCGGACCAGTTCGGCCACGATGTCGGCCACCTCGCCCGGGTCCAGGTCCAGTTCGGCGGCGATGGCGGCCAGGTGCCGGGTGCCGTCGCAGCGCCGCAGGACGGCCTGCTGGAGCTCCCCGACGGGCTGGGGAGGCCGCCCCGGGACTCGCACCGTGCCGTCCTCGCAGCGCACGAAGGACATCCGGCGCGGCGGGATCCACCGCATCAGCTCGTCGTCCTCGGCGAGCACCTTGGCCAGGGCGTCGACGGCCCAGCCGGAGAAGTAGACCTCCTGCGCGGCGAGGAAGCCGCGGCCGGCGTCGACGGTGACGGCGTGCGGCGCGGACGGGTCCCAGCGGCCCCAGCCGACGGGTCCGAAGAAGCCGATGGTGTCGTTCTTCACGCAGAACCGCTGCCAGTAGTGGGCGACCAGCTCCTCGCGCTGGCGGGGCATGCTGCTGCGCGGGTCCACGCCCGGCGTCCAGCGCAGGAACGGCGCGATGCCGGTGCGCAGCACGGCCGGGTTCTGCCAGGCGAGGGCCGCCTGGAAGCGGGGCAGGCCGGCGATGTGCTGGAGGTGGCGGGCGGTGTCCACGGCGGCCGCCGACAGTTCCTCGGCGAAGGCCCCCCACTCGGGTCCGGACAGATCGGCGCCGGGGCCGAACTTGTCGGCCGCCTCGGCCAGTCCGGGCGGGGCCAGGCGCAGCACGCCCTCGGCGGGGAAGCCGGGGCCGCGCAGCGCGAACTCCTCCCAGAGCCGCCAGCCTCCGCCCGGCAGCAGGACCGGTGCGTGCTCGTCCGACATCAGGTGCTCCTTCCGGAAAGGGGGTGCGCGGGGAAGCCGCGCGGCGCCCGGCCGGGCCATGGCCGCCGCCGGGACGCCGGGCTCCCGGCAGGACAGCACCGTCCCGCGCCGGGGCGGCACGGCACCAGAGAAGATCCGGCAGCAACGCGCGCCGCGGGCTCGGCGCGTTCGTCCCTGCCCCGGGCGGGTGGACGCCCGGCACGCTGTCGGCGTCGGCCCCGACCTGCGGCCGGCCCCACCACCTGAGGAAGGTTCACCATGACGCAACCCGACTCCACGACCGGCGCGGGCGCCGACGAGGCCCGCACGGACACCGCCGAGGTGTACCTCGTGGTGCGCAACGACGAGGAGCAGTACTCGATCTGGCGGGCGGACCGCGAGGTGCCCGCGGGCTGGCACCCGGAGGGCACGCGGGGCAGCCGGCAGGAGTGCCTCGACCGCATCGACGTGGTCTGGACGGACATGCGCCCGCTCAGCCTGCGCCGCCGGCTGGCCGGGGCAGATGTCTGATCCACGGGCGGGCCGGCTCCTGGACCCGCCGGCGCACGCCCCGCCGCCGACGCCGTCCGGTCTGCTGTGTCCGGACGTGCTGGACCTGTCCGGGCTGCGGCACCGGGCGCGGGCACCGGGACCCCGCGTCCTGCGGGGGCCGCTGGAGCTGTACCTGGCCCATGTCGGAGCCCAGGACGAGCGGGCGCTGCGGGACGCGTGGGAGCTGCTGGACGCGGAGGAACGGGCCCGGGCCCGCGCGTTCCGGCACGACCGCGACCGTGCCTCGTACGTGGTCGCGCACGCGGCGCTGCGCGACGTGCTGAGCGTGCTGCTCGGCGTGCGCGCCGAGGCGCTGCCCCTGGCGCGGGAGCCGTGCGCGGGCTGCGGCGGGCCGCACGGGCGGCCGGTGCTGCGCACGCCGGGTGTGCGCTTCTCCCTGTCGCACAGCGGGGACCTGGTGCTGGTGGCGCTCGCCCCGGAACCGGTCGGCGTCGACGTGGAGGGGCTGGCGACGCACCGGGCGGTGCTCGGCGCCCAGTCGGCGCTGCACCCGGCGGAGGCGGACGAGCTGGCGCTGCTGCCCGCGCACGGGCGTCCGGCGGCGTTCACCCGTGCCTGGGTGCGCAAGGAGGCCTACCTGAAGGGACTGGGCACGGGCCTGGTGCGCGACCCGGCACTGGACTACCTGGGCACCGGGCCGCTACCGACCGCCCCGGCACCGGGGTGGAGCGTGCGGGACGTCCGGGTTCCGGCGGGGTACGCGGCGGCGGTGGCCCTGCGGACGCCCTGACGGCGTACGGGCGCACACGGCGGGGACCGGTCCGGTGGACCGGTCCCCGCCGTGGTGTCGCGGTGTGCCCGCGCTGTCCGGCCTCCCCGCACGGTCCGGCACTGCGAGAGGGCCGGAAGCACGCGATGCCTTCACCGATAACTCACCGGTGAACGGGAGTTGGCACGCTACGATCATCGGCGTGACCGCTGCGGAACCGACCATCGTCGCCACCTCCGGAGGTCATCGCGTCGGCGCGCGCACCCGGGTCCTCTTCGACGCCCTGGTCCACCACGCGGTCGATCTCTCCGGTGTGCACGGCAGACGCCCCCGCGTCCTCTACCTGGGCACGGCGGTGGGCGACGCCGAGCACGTCACGGCACGGGTGGCGGAGGCCGCCCGGGTGGCGGGCTTCGACCTCACCCCGCTCCACCTCTTCCCGATGCCGAACGTGGACGACGTCGAGGGCACGGTGCTCGGCCACGACGTGGTCTGGGTGATGGGCGGCTCGGTGGCCAACCTGCTCGCCGTGTGGCGGGCGCACCGGCTGGACGAGATCCTGCGGCGCGCCTGGCGCGCCGGTGTGGTGCTCGCCGGGGTGAGCGCGGGTTCCCTCTGCTGGTACGAGGGCGGCACCACGGACTCCTTCGGCCCCGAACTCCGCCCGGTCACCAACGGGCTGGGGCTGCTGCCGTACGGCAACGGGGTGCACTACGACAGTGACGGGGGCCGGCGCCCGCTGACCCACCGGCTGGTCGCCGAGGGCGTCTTCGCGACGGCGCACTGCACCGACGACGGCGTGGGGCTGGTCTACCGCGGCACCGAGCTGGTCGAGGCGGTGGCGGAGCAGCGGGGCAAGGGCGCCTACGTGGTGGTCCGGGACGGCGACCGGGCCGTGGAGGAGCGGATCGAGCCCCGGCTGCTGCCCGCGCCCCCCGGCTGACGGCCGGCCGCGGGAGCGGAGGGCGCCCCCGGCCGGCGCGACCTCCCCGCCCACGGCTCCCGCCCCCGCGTCCGCTTCCTCGACATCAACGGCGTCCACCGGGTCACACCAGGCCGTGGCGCACGGCGTGAGCGACGGCGTGGGCCCTGTTGCGGGCCTGCAGTCGGGCCATGATCTCGTAGATGACGTTCTTGACGGTGTGTTCGGAGCAGCGCAGCAGCAGGGCGATGTCCGCGTTGCCGTGGCCCTCGCCCATGAGGCGCAGCACCGAGGCCTGACGCGCGGTCAGGGCCGGCCGGCCGCGGCCGTCGGCCGGGTCCGCGGGGCGTGGACCGCTGGACAGCAGGTGGGACAGCTCCGGGTAGGGGATGCTCGGGTGCGGGTGGGCCGCGCGGCGCACCGCGGCCACCAGGTTCTCCTCGGTGAGGTCGCCGGCCCGCAGGACGACCGCCCCGGCCCGCAGCGCGAGCCGCAGGTCCGTCCGGCCGACGGTGTCGCACACGAGGACCAGGGGACCGGTGTCCCGCCGGCCGCGCAGGGCACGGGCGGCGTCGGCGGTGGCGACCACGGTGACGGCCCCGGGCCCGCCGTGCTCCGGCGCGCAGGCCAGCCCGGCGCGGCGGGCCACGCAGCGGACGCGGTCCGCGCCGGGCGAGGGCGGGATGCGCAGGACGACGGGTGCGGGCGTCGTGCCGGCACCGGGCGCGGGGCGCGCGGCGGTCAGGGTCGCGGTCACAGCAGACCCGCCCGGAGCGCGTAGGCGACCGCGTGGGCGCGGTTGCGCAGCCGGAACCGCTGGGTGATGTCGTGGACCACGGTGGTCACGGTGCGCGGTGAGTAGGCGAGCCGCTGGGCGATCTCGGCCGTCTCGTGGCCGTCGGCGAGCAGCCGCAGCACCGAGCGTTCCCGGTCGGACAGCATGCCGTCGCTCCAGCCTCCGGCGCCGTGCCGGGCGTCGGCCGGGCGGTCCAGGAGCTGTTCGAGCAGACGGGGTGGCAGGGTGCAGTCGTCGCGGGAGGCGGCCAGCACCGCGTGGGCCAGGCGGGGCGCGTCGGCGTCGCGGCGCGGCAGCAGGCCCCGGGCGCCGGCGGCGAGGGCGTGCAGGGCGTCGCCGGAGGCGAGGGCACCCGCCACCAGGACGACGGCGGGGCTGTGCCGCAGGGCGCGGGTGGCGCGCACCATGTCGAGTTCGGCCGGTCCGGGGCGGTCCACGGTGAGGACGGCGACCCGCGCGTCCGCGGGCTCGCACACGGTCAGGTCCGGGCAGGCCAGCAGGGTGGTGCGCGTGCCGGCCTCCAGTACCGGGTCGAGGGCGACCACGCCGACGGTTACAGGTGCTCCCATCTGCTACTCCTAGGAAGGTCGTCCGCCCGGCCGTGGGCGCTCCGGGTCGGTTCTGCGGTGGGACTGCGGTGGGACTGCGCACCACCGTGCCGGGGGCGGGGGCGCGTCGGCATCGGTAACGGGTCCCCACCTTTCCGGCCGGCGGGGCCGCCCCCCGTCGGCGCCGGTCTCCCCGCGACCGCCTCGCCGCCCGTCGCACGGCGGCCGTCGGCGGGCGGGCGCGGCAGCGGTGAGCCGCTGGTGGGGGCCGGGGGCCGGTGCGGGGGCGGGTGGGGGGCAGGCCCTGGGGATCCGTACCCCGGGGAGCGGGGGTGCGGGGGGCCGACGCAGAAGCCGGGGACGGGCACAAGGGCCGAACGCGCAGAACCGCGTTGTCCCGGGACGTCCCGCTACCCATGCGCGCCGAGCGGGTCACCGGGCCGCTGACCTGCGGCATCCACCGATCGGGGGCGGGCCGGCCCGCCGGGCGGGGCGGGGACCGCGCAGAATATGGGGGACGCCTACCCATGTGGGGGGTCGCAGGCGTCTGCGACCTTCTTTCTCGTGACTGAGACCGCCAGCCTCCCGGCTCCCCGGAGCGCCGACCTCCCGCCCTCGTGGTGGGCACCGGCGCTGTCCCTCGCGGAACGGCTCGCCGCCCCCGGCCTCCCCGGGGCGCCCGCCGAAGCCGCCGTCGGCCCCGCCCCGTGGGCCGTCGGGGACGCCGAGGGCTTCGCCCTGCGGCTGGCCCACCTCGGCGTGGACCGGGCCACGGCCGCGGCGCTGGCCGCCGAACCCGCCGGCCGGCTGGCCGCCCGCGCCGCCAAGCCCGAGTGGGCGCGGTACGCCGAAGCCGCCTTGGCCGGCGCCTCCCGGGAGCCGGCGGAGCCGGTCACCGCGGGGGGCGAGGGACCCGACGCTTTCGCCCCGGTCGTACGGCCGCTCGTCGCCGCCGCCACCGCGCGGCTGGCCGAGTCGCTGCCCGCGGACGCCGAACCGGCGGTGTGGCGGGAGGCGTTCGCGCGGCGGCTGACGCACCAGATGGTCCGTCAGGCGGCGCGGACCCTGGTCCACGAACTCGACACGGCGCGGCGCGGCGGGCGGCTGGCCGGTGCCGGCTCCCGTGAGCGGTTCGACGCCTTCGTCGCCGCCGCCGGCACCCGGCAGGGCCTCGGCGCGCTGTTCGCCGCCCGCCCGGTGCTGGCCCGGATGCTCGCGCAGACCGCGCTGGACGCGACCGCGGCCACCGTCGAGCTGGCGGCCCGTTTCGCGGCCGACCGGGAGGACCTGGCCGCCGGGCTCCTCGACGGACGCGACCCGGGGCCGCTCACCGGGGTGGATCTCGGCCTCGGGGACGCCCACGAGGGCAACCGGTCCGTCGCGGTCCTGCGCTTCGCCGGCGAGCGGCTGGTCTACAAGCCGCGGCCGCTCGGCCAGCACGCCCTCCTCGACGGCCTGGTGGGCTGGCTCAACGCCAAGGTGCCCGGGCTGGACCTGCGCACCCCGCGCAGTCTGCGCCGCGAGGCGTACGGCTGGCTGGAGTTCGTCGAGCACCGCTGGTGCCGGTCGGTGACCGAGACCGACGCCTTCTACCGGCGCCAGGGCGCGCTGCTGGCCCTGCTGTACGCGGTGGACGGCGCCGACATGCACTACGAGAACGTCATCGCCTGCGGTGACCAGCCGGTCCTGGTGGACGCCGAGACGCTGCTGCACACCGGGCTCGCGCAGCCCATGACGGCCGGCGCCGACCCGGCGGCGGACGCGCTGCGGGCGTCCGTGCACCGCACCTGTCTGCTGCCGCACCTGCTGATCGGCGAGCACGGCGCCCTGGACATCTCCGCGCTCGGCCGGTCCACCGACGGCACCTACCCGAGCGAGGGCCTGCACTGGCGGGACAGCGGCCTGGACACCATGCGGGCCGTGCGGGGGCCGTTGGTCAGCCCCGCGGCGCACAACCAGCCGCTGCCCGCCGGCCGTCCGCTGGAGGGCGCCGACCACCGGGCCGCGCTGCTGGAGGGCTTCCGTGCCGCGTACACGGCACTCGCCGCCGACGGGCACGAACTCCTCCGCGCGGACGGCCCGTTGATGTCCGGCGCGGACCGTCCCGCCCGGCTCGTCGCCCGCGCCACCCGCCTGTACGCGACCCTCCTCGAGGAGTCCGCCCACCCGTCGCTGCTCGGCGACGCGCTCGCCCGGGAGGGCGTCTTCGCGGTGCTGTGGACGGAGTCCGTCGACGACGAGGCGCGCCGGCGGCTGATCGAGCACGAGACGGCGGCGCTGTGGCGCGGTGACGTCCCGCTGTTCACGCACCGTCCGTCGGGAACCGCGGTGCGGGCCGACGACGGCACGTGGCTGCCCGGTCTGCTGCCGGTGGCGGGCGTGGCCTCGGTGCGGGAGAAGATCGCCCGGATGGACGAGGTCGACTGCCACGACCAGGAGTGGATCATCGCGGCCACGATCGCGGCGCGGGGTGCGGGGTCCCCACTGGACCGGCCCCGGTCCGAACTGGCGGTGGAGCCGGTGCCGGCCGTCGCGCCCGACGCGTCCCGGCTGCTCGCCGCCGCGTGCGGGATCGCCGACGAGATCGCCGCCCGCGCGGTGCGGGACGGGGGCCGGACCAACTGGCTCGGTCTGGAGCGGGTGTCCGGCCCGCACTGGGCGGTGCTGCCGATGGGCGCCGGACTCGCGCAGGGCTACTGCGGGGTGGCGCTGTTCCTGGCGCACGCGGACGCGCTGGCCGGAGCGGGCCGGTACGCCGCGCTCGCCCGGGAGGCGGTCCGTCCGCTGCCCGCCCTGCTGAAGGCCCTGGCGGACGATCCCGAACTGAGCGCGGCGGCCGGGCCGGGCGCGTACGACGGTCTCGGCGGCATCGTGTACGCGGTGCTGCGGCTGTCGGCGCTGCTGGGCCCGGAGCCGGCCGGCTGCCTGCCCGACGCGCTCACCGCCCTCGGGCACGCCGCGTCCGCCTCATCCGATCCGGGGTTCGCCGGCGGCACGGCCGGAGCCCTGACCGCCGCCGTCGCCGTGCACGAGGCGACCGGCGACGCGGCGGCGCTGCGGCTGGCGGACACCCTGGCGGAGCGGCTGCTCGGCGCGGTGTCCGGCCCCGGAGGGGCCCCGGCGCCGGGGGCCGCCGCCGCGCACGGCCTCCCCGCCGGGTTCGCCGACGGTGCCGCGGGCATCGCGTGGGCGCTGCTGCGGTACGCCGCCCGCCGCCCCCGTCGGGCCGCCGCGCACACGGCCGCCGCCCGGGCGCTGCTGGACACCGCGTCACGGGGCGCCGGGGCGGCCCCCGCGGACGCGTCCTGGTCCCGCGGGCCTTCCGGGGCGGCGGCCGTCGCCGCCCACCTGCCCCCCGTACCCGGCCCGCCCGCCGCGGCCCGGCCGGCGGACCCCGACGTGCGTCCCGACCTCAGCCTGGGGCAGGGCACGCTCGGCACCATGGAAGCCCTGGCCGTACGCGCCGGACGGGGTGACCCGGCCGCCGCCGGCACGCTCGCCCGGCACGCCGGCCGGGTGCTCGCCCTCGTCGAGGCGCAGAATCACCGTTGCGCCACCCCCGACCACGTCCCCTCCCCCGGACTGCTCGACGGGCTGTCCGGCATCGGGTACGGGCTGCTGCGCCTCGCCCATCCCGGCACCGTCCCGTCCGTCCTGCTCCTGTCCCACCCCGGCCACTGACCGGCAGGGCACCTCGCCACCACGGCTCTTCCCCCTCCACCCCCGTACCTCCCGTACCTCCCGTACGGACCGTCAGAAGGAGTCACCGATGGACCAGCACCCGACCACCGCCGCCACCGCCGCCGCCGACTCCGCCGCGACCGCCGCCGGGGAGCAGGACGCGGCGGGCGGGATCACGCTCACCGGCCGCAACCGCGCCTGCGCCCGCGCCCGCGTCCTGGCCGGGATGGTGCTGACCAGCGGCATCGTCATCACGCTGACCTCGGTGGACACCTCGGTCTCCGTGCCGAACTGATGCCGCCCGGCCGTCACTTCGTGTGAGAGCGCGGGCCCGCCCGGCGGGCCCGCGCCGCGGCGCGTCCGGCGGGACCGCCCGTTCCCGCTCCGGTGTACGGCCGTTGCGCGCCGGGGCCGGGCGGGTTCACGGTGCGTGGCCGCGCCAATGCGGTCTGCCCTGGAACCCGACATTCTGATTATCATCTGCGTTCATGCGTTCCCATGCGCCTTCCCTCGTCGGGCGGGACCTCCAACTCAGCCTGCTCGAAAGCGCCTTGGCCGAGGCGCGAGAGGGACGGGGCGGTGTCGTCTTCCTGGTCGGTGAGGCCGGGGTGGGCAAGTCGCGGCTCGCGGCGGAGGCCGTGGGCGGCGCGCTCGGCTCCGGGATGTGGGTCCTGCGCGGCCGCAGCAGCACCACCGGGCCCGCGGTGCCGTTCCGTCCGCTGACCGAGGCACTGATGCCGCTGTTCCGCGGCGGCGAGCCGCTGGACGACGCGGCCCTCGGCCCGTACCGGTCGGTTCTGGGGCGGCTGATACCCGAGTGGGACACCGGCGAGCGCGAGAGCAGCTCCATGGTGATCCTGGGCGAGGCGGTGCTGCGGCTGCTGCTGGCCGCCGGGCGCGGGCAGGGGCAGTTGCTGCTGCTGGAGGACCTGCACGACGCCGACCCCGAGACCCTCGAAGTCCTCGAGTACCTGGTGGACCACCTGGAGTACACGCCGGTCCTGCTGCTGGCCACCGTGCGCACCGACTTCAGCGACGCGCTGGACCTGGCGCAGTCCGCCCGCCGCCGGGGCGTCGCCACCCTCGCCGAACTCCCGCCGCTGACCCGGGCCCAGGTGGAGGAGATGACGGCGGCGCACCTGGGCGTGGACGGCCCGGAGCAGGTGCCGCCGGCGGTCCCGGACCGCCTGTGGGAGGACAGCGCGGGCAGTCCCTACCTGGTCGAGGAGCTGCTGCAGTCCATGATCGGGGCGGGCACCCTGGTGCAGGGCGGCGACGGCTGGCGCACGGTCGGCGACCTGCGCCGTGACGTCTCCTCCACGCTGGCCCGGGGCATCCTGCGCCGCATCGACCGGCTGGGCGCGCAGGGCCTGACGCTGCTGTCGGCCGCCGCGGTGCTGGGCCGCCGCTTCTCGCTCACCGTGCTCCAGCACATGACCGGCGTCGAGGACCGGACCCTGCTGAGCCATCTGCACGCGGGTGTCGCCGCCCGGCTGGTCATCCCCGACGAGCCCGCCCCCGACTGGTACTCCTTCCGCCACTCCCCCACCGTGGAGGCGCTGTTCACGCAGATGACGCCGGGGCAGCGCGCGGAGCTGGCACGGCGCGGCGCACGGGCCGTCGAGGAGCTGCACCCGGGCCTCGAAGGCGACTGGTGCGCGCTGGCGGCCGGGCTGCGCTGCGAGGCCGGGGACCGGGTGGAGGCGGGGCGGCTCTACGCGGACGCCGGCGGGCGGGCCCTGGCGGCGGGCGCCCTGGGCTCGGCGGTCACCCTGCTCAGCCGGGCCGAGGAGCTGCTGGCCGAGGCCGGTGATCCGCAGGCCCGGGCCGCGGTGCTGGAGGACCTGCTGCCCGCGCTCGCGGAGGCCGGTGACTTCGCCCGCGCCTTCGAACTGGCCGAGGACCTGCACGCGCTGGGCGGGGCCGGGCTGAACGCCGTACGGCTGGCCACGCTGCACAGCCGGCTGGCCAAGGTGGCCCACACCGCGGGCCGGTGGAGCGACGGCAACCGGCAGGTGGCCCGGGCCCGCGAGGTCCTGGCGACGGCCCCGGACGAGGCGACGGCCGCGGCCGTCGACGTCACGGCCGCCTACCTCGCCCTGGACACCCCGGGTCCGGACCGCACCCAGCACGCGGAGAAGCTGGCCCGCTCGGCGGCCGACGCCGCCGAGCGGCACGGCCTGCCGGTCGTCGCCTGCCAGGCGTGGGAGCTGCTGGCCACCGTCGCCCGTGAGCGGGACCCCGAGGAGTCCGCGGACATGCTCCGGCAGGCCCTCCTGACGGCGGAACGGCACCGGCTGCCCCTTCAGCGCATGTACGCGGCCACCCGCATGAGCGGCAACGCCTGGCTCGCCGAGGGCGACGCCTCCGGCCTGCTGGCGGCCCGTGAGGAGGCGCTGCGGCTCGGCTCGGTGAACATCGTGCACACGGTGGACGGCATCCTCGTCCTGGACGCGGTACTGCGCGGTGACCACGCGACCGCGCGGTCGGCCGCGGCGGACTGCCTGGCGGTGGCGCGGCGGCTGCGCCTGGCGCCCGTCGTGCGGTACGTCCTGATGGCGCGGGCCACCCTGGAGGCGCACCACGCGGACCGGGCGGCGATGGAGGCGACGCTGGCGGCGTTCGCCGAGTGGGACGGCACGGGTTCGCAGGAGGAGCCGCTGAGCCTCGGCCTGGCCCGCGCCTTCTGCGCGCTGCTGGAGGAGGACCGCGACCTGGCGCGCGCCGAACTGCGAGCGGTGCGGGCGCTGGAGGCGGACAACCCCTCCACGTACCACCTCGGCGGGATCCACGGCCTGGTCCTGCTGCTGGACGTGCTCGCCGGTGACGCGGACCGGACCCGGCACGAGGAGATCACCGCCACCGCGATGGCCCGGATGCGGTGGAACCGCCAGTTCGTCCTGCTCGCCGACGCCGTGCTGCTGGGCCGGGAGGGCGCGGGGCCGCGCGCGGTCGCGGCGGTGGAGGCGGCGCTGGCGGCGGCGGAACCGTATCCGCTCGCCCGGCACCTGGGGCTGCGGCTGATCGCGGACGCGGCGCACCAGGACGGCTGGGGCGACGCGGTGGGCTGGCTGCGGCAGGCCGAGCACTACTTCCACGAGCGGGACGTCGCGGCCGTCACCGGCGCCTGCCGGGCGGCGCTGCGCCGCTTCGGCGCCCCGGTGCACCAGCACCGCTCCGGCACCCGCTCGATCCCGCGGGAGCTGCGCGCCCAGGGCGTGACCGTGCGGGAGTTCGACGTGTTCCGGCTGCTCGCGGAGCGGCTCAGCAACAAGGACATCGCCGACCGGCTGTTCATCTCGCCCCGCACGGCGGAGAAGCACATCGCGAGCCTGATCACCAAGACGGGGGCGGCCAACCGCGCGGACCTGTGCGCGCGGTCGGCCGCCTTCCGGGAATAGGGCAGGGCCGGCGAGGGGCCCGCCTACCGCATCTCGCGCACCGTCCTGGACGCCAGCACCGCCAGTCCGGTCGCGGCGAGCACCGCGACCGCCACCCCGAACATCGCGGAGACGTCCGTGCCGGCCAGCGCCCCGCACACGATCAGCGACAGCGGGGCGACGGCGTAACCCAGGACCATGTCGACGGAGACGACACGGCCGAGCACGTCCTGCGGGATGTTGCGTTGGATCCAGCTCAGCCCGAACACGCCCTGGAACCCGATGGCGAAGCCCATGGCGAGGACGGTCACCACGACGACCGGGGTGCTGTGCACCAGACCGAGGACGGCCATGCCCGCGCTCAGCCAGCCGGCCAGGGCGGCCACCAGCAGGCCGACCCTGGGCCGTCCGCCGAGGGCACCGCCGGCGAGCGTGCCGAGCACGGCTCCCGCGGCGAGGGAGCCGTTGAGCACGCCGAGCGTGGCCGAGCCGCCGCGCAGCACCTGGTCGGCGAGGGTGGCGAAGCCGACCGTGAAGGGCCCGGCGTAACAGAAGTTGACGGCGGTGTCGAGGGCGACGACGGTCCGCAGCCGGGGGTCGCGGGCGGTGTACGTGATGCCCTCGCGGATGCGGGCGGCGAGGGACGCCTGCTTCCCGGGTGTGCCGTCCGTGCCGGTGCGGGGCGCCCTGGGGCGGGTGCGGACGCGGGCCACGCACAGGCCGCACAGGGCGAAGCAGACGGCGTCGACGAGGAAGGCAACCGGCGCCCGGGTCAGCGCGATGACCAGGCCGCCGATGGCCGGGCCGATGACGGCGGCGGTCCGCGCGCCGGCCCCCATGAGCGCGTTGGCCGGGGTGAGCAGGTCGTCGTCGACCACCGAGGGCAGGATGGAGACGCGCGCGGGCTGGAAGAAGGCGTCGACGGTGCCGAAGGCGGCGGCCGCGGCGCACAGCATCCACACCGTCAGGTTGCCGGTCAGTCCGGTCAGTCCGACGGCCGCCATCAGGACGGCCCGGGTCCAGCTGGAGGCGACCATGAGGGCGCGCGGGGACATCGAGTCGCCGAGGCTGCCGCCGACCAGGGTGAACAGGGCGCGGGGGACGGCCTGGAAGGCCAGGACGTAGCCGAGGGTGAGGGTGGAGCCGGTCAGGCCGAGGGTGATCCAGGAGAACGCGACGACGCTGAAGCCGTCGCCCAGCAGGGACAGCGCCTGCCCCGTCCACAGGAGCCGGAAGGACCGGTGCCGGGCGGGGGCCCACAGGCGTGGGCCGGCGCCGGCGAGGGTGGTGGCCATGGGGTGCCTTTCGTCGGACCGGGGTCCGGTCAGTAGTGGACGGGCAGGGCGGTGAGGCCGCGGTTGAGCAGGGAGGGCTGCCAGGCCGGGCGTCCGGGGTCGGCGAGGGTCAGGCCGGGGTGGTCGCACACCAGCGTGCGGACGGCGGCCACGGCCACCAGGCGGGCCAGGGCGGCGCCGATGCAGAAGTGGGCGCCGAAGCCGAATCCGAGGTGGGTGGCGCCGGAGCGGCGGACGTCGAACCGGCCGGGGTCGGGGAAGCGGGCCGGGTCGCGGTTGGCGGCGGCGGTGACGAGGAAGACGCGGTCCCCGGCCCGCAGGGTGCGGCCGTCGAGGTCGAGGTCGCGGGCGGCGGTGCGGATGGACATCTTGGACGGGCCGTCCAGGCGCAGGGTCTCCTCCACCGCCCCCTGGGCCAGTTCGGGTTCGGCCCGCACGGCGGCCAGCTGGTCGGGGCGGGTGTGCAGGGCCAGGACGGTGTTGGCGATGAGGTTGCTGGTGGTCTCCCCGCCGGCGAACGCCATCTGGGTGAGCATCCCGACGAACTCCTCCTCGGTGACCGAGTCGCCGACCCGGCCCTCCCGGAGCACCTGGCTGATCAGGTCGTCGCCCGGTTCGGCGCGGCGCCGGGCGACGAGGGCGCCCAGGTAGTCGTCGAGGCTCACCAGTGCCTGGAGGGACGCCCGGTACTCGCTCTCCTCCTGGGCGGTGCCGAGGACGAGGTCGGCGACGCGGGTGTTCCAGTACCAGAAGGAGGGCCCGTCGGTGGGCGGGATGCCGAGCCAGCGGGCGAACACCAGGGCGGGCAGCGGTTTGGCGACGTCGGCCAGGAGGTCGCCGGTGCGGCCGGGCGTCGCCTTGCGGGCGAGGACGGCCCGGGTCGCCTTCTCGGTGAAGGCGCGGTAGCGGGCCACGGCCCGGGCGGAGAACGCCTCCTGGAAGACCTGGCGGAGCCTGCGGTGCTGGGGCGGGTCGTTGAAGACCATCCAGCGCGAGAGGATCCCGAAGGCCCGTTCGGCGTCCTCGCGGGCGCCCTGCGGGACGGCGTCCATCAGGGGCCGCACCCGGTCGGCGGAGACCGCGGGGTCGCGCAGGCAGCGCATCACCTGGTCGTAGCCCGTGACGAGCCAGGCGTGGTGCAGGGGGCTCCAGTGGACGGGCGCGTGGTCGCGCAGGGCGTCGAGATGGCCGTAGGGGTCGGCGATCATGTCCGGGGAGAGCAGGTAGCGCTCGGTGGGGGCGGGGGCGTGGGTGGTCATCGGGTCTCTCCCGTCCGGGTGCGCCCGGTGGCGGCGCCGGTTCCGGCGGCCCCGGCGGCCTCCGTGGTGCCGGGGTTCTCGATGCCGGTGAGCAGGCCGGCGATGCCGCGCACCCGGGGCTCGGCCATCATCGACATGTGGTCGCCGTCGCTGATGTGCAGCGTGAGCCCGCCGCCGGCCACCTCCCGCCAGCGGGCGACGTAGGTGTCGTAGTCGACGTCCAGGCCGGGCATGGTGCGGCCGCGCGGCAGCCCCGCGGCCTCGCTGCCCACCACCAGGTGCACATGACCGGGGTACGGGCGGACCTCGTACGCGGCGAGGGCGGCGAGCAGCGAGTGCCACACCTCGATCGGCGCGCCCTCGACGAGGGCGGCCTCGGACGGGCTCATGCCGGCTCCGAGCAGGGTGGCGGTGAGTTCGGCGGTCGCCCGGTCGCGGCCGGGCGAGGGCGGCAGGTCGCGCAGCCGGTCGCGCAGGCGCAGGGCCTCGCGCAGGTCCCGGGTGACGCCCAGGAGCCGGGCGCGGGCAGCGGGGTTGGGCAGGTAGGGCTCGATGAGGACCAGCGGGGCGACGGTGTGTCCGGCCCGGTGGAGCTGGGTGGCCATCTCCAGGGCGATGTTGGCGCCCATGGACCAGCCCAGCAGGGCGTGCGGGCCGGTGCCGCCGCGTTCGGTGATCTCGGCGACGTAGTTGGCGGCGATGCCGGTCACGGTGCTCGGGTCGGTGCCGCCGAGCAGGCCGCGCGCCTGGAAGGCGTGCACGGGGCGGCCGGGCGGCAGGGCACGGGCGAGCGGGACGAACCAGGCGGCGCTGCCGCCGGTGGGGTGCACGCACCACAGGGGCTCCCCGGTGCCCTCGCGCAGCCGCACCTCGGAGGTGACGGCGGCGGGCAGGCCCTCGCCCGCCGCCCGGACGGCGTGCCGGGCGAGCCGGGCGAGGGTGGGGTGCTCGATCAGGTCGCCGACGGAGACCGGCAGGCCGCGCGCGGCGGCCATGAGGGAGACGCGCACGGTGGACAGGGAGCTGCCGCCGATGCGGAAGAAGTCGTCGTGGACGCCGATCCGGGACAGGCCGAGGACCTCGCGCCAGATCTCGGCGAGGATCTTCTCGGCGGTACCGGACGGGGCGACGTACGCGGTGTCCGTGCGGTCGAGTTCGGCCGGCGGCAGGGGCAGCGCCCGCCGGTCGATCTTGCCGCTGCGGTTGACCGGCATCTCGTCGAGGACGACGAACCGTGCGGGCACCATGTACCCGGGCAGGGAGGCCCGCAGGGCGCCGCGCAGTTCCCCGGGGTCGGGCCGGTGCGCTCCGGTGACGACGAGGTAGGCGACGAGGGCCGGTTCGCCGGGCAGGTCGGTGCGGTGCAGGACCACCGCCTGCCGGACCTCCGGGAGTTGCCGCAGGGCGTGTTCGATCTCCCCGAGTTCGATGCGGAATCCGCGCAGTTTGACCTGGGAGTCACGGCGCCCCAGCCACTCCACGGAGCCGTCCGGCCGGTGTGTGCCGAGGTCGCCGGTGCGGCACAGGCGGTCGCCGGGGGCCCCGTACGGGTCGGGGACGTAGGTGGCGGCGGTCAGGGCGGGCCTGCCCAGGTAGCCGCGGCCGACGGCGTCGCCGCCGAGGTAAATCTCGCCGGGGACGCCGGCCGGGACCGGCTGGAGGTCGTCGTCGAGGACGTGGACCCGGGTGTTGCGCATCGGGGTGCCGATGGGCGGACGGCCCTGCCCGGGGCTCAGTTCGGCGGCCAGGGACCACACGGAGGTCTCGGTGAGGCCGTAGATGTTGTGGAAGCGCCGGCCGCGCGACCAGACGTCGGCGAGTTCGGCCGGGCATGCCTCGCCGGCGACCTGGAGCACCCTGAGGTCGGGGAAGGCGTCCTCGCCGAGGACGGCGAGGGCGCTGGGCGGCAGCATGGCGGCGGTGACGCGGTTCTCGCGCAGGGTGCGCGCGAGGTCGGGACCGGGGCGCAGGCCGTCCCTGGGGGCGGTGACCAGGCAGCCGCCGTTGGAGAGGGACCAGGTGAGTTCGAGGATCGAGGCGTCGAAGCCGAAGGAGGCGAACTGCAGGACCCGGTCCTCGGGGGTGGGGTCCACCAGGTCGCGCTGGCCCTCCAGCATGTTGGACAGACCGCGGTGCGGGATGGCGACGCCCTTGGGGACGCCGGTGGAGCCCGAGGTGTAGATGATGTAGGCGAGGGTGTCGGCGTCGGCCCGCGGGCCGCCCGGCACGGGCTCCTGGTGCTGCGCGGGGGCGTCGAGGTGGACGACCGGCCCGTCGAACGGGACCGTGCCGGCCAGGGGCCGCTGGGTCAGCAGCACGCGCATGCCGCTGTCCCGCGCCATGAACGCGAGCCGCTCGGTGGGGTGTTGCGGGTCCAGCGGCAGGAACGCGCCGCCGGAGCGCAGCACGCCGACGGCGGCGCGCACCAGGTCGGGGCCGCGTTCGGCGCAGATGCCGACCACCGTCTCGGGGCCCACCCCGAGCCGCCGCAGCCGGCGCGCCAGCTGCTCGGCCTGCTCGTCCAGTTCGGCGTACGTGATCCGCTGCCCGAGGTGTTCGACGGCGGTCGCGTCCGGGGTGCGGGCGGCGTGGCCGGCGATGTGCTCGTGCAGGAGCAGCGGGGAGGACGGGACGACGGGACCGCGGGCCCAGTCGTCGAGGGCGGTGGCGCGGGCGGCGCCGGTGAGGGCGGGCCGGGTGACACGGCCGTCGGGGCCGGCGGTCATGGCCTCCAGCTGGGCGCAGTACACGTCGGCGAGCTGCTCGGCGGTGGCGGGGGCGACGTACTGCGGGTCGGCGTCGAGGGTGAAGGCGTTGACACTGGCGTTGACCAGCAGCGGGAACATGGTGCGGGCGATCTCCAGGGAGTCGTCCCAGGAGTCGTGGGAGAGGCGGTGGAAGTTGACGTAGTTGAAGACGGCGTCGGTCAGCCGCGGTTCGGTGGGCCGGAGTTCGGCGATGCGGACCAGGGGAACCCTGCGGTGCGGCAGCATGGCCTGCTCGGCCCGGAAGACGTCCCGCAGGTAGGCGAGCCAGGTGCCGCGCGGGCGGGCCACTCCGAACGGCACGGTGTTGAGGAAGAGTCCGCGCATCCGGTCGGCGTCGGGCAGTTCGGGACGGCCGTTGGTGACCAGGCCGATGCTGTGGCCGAGGACGTCGTCGTCGCGGCCGGCGAACAGGCTCATGGTGTGGTGGAAGGCGGCGATGAGCACGGTGCGGCGCGGCACGCCCGCTTCCCTGGCGAGCCGGCCGATGCGTTCGGCGAGGTGGGCGTAGGAGCGGCGGACCTCGTGGACCGGCGGGTGGTCCTCGGCGGCGCCGTCGGTGCGGCGGCGGAAGGTCACCGGCCGCAGCTCGGCGAGCCGGTCGCGCCAGTACGCCAGTGACTCCTCGCTCTCCAGCGCGGCGCGTTCCAGGGCGACGTACTCGGCGAACGGCGGCGCGTTCGGCGGCTGCGGGGCGGTGCCGTGGGCGACGGCCTCCCGGTGCAGGGCGAGCAGGTCGGCGACGAGGGAGGTCAGGCTCCAGCCGTCCAGGACGACGTGGCAGTCGGTGAGGACGAGCCGCAGGTCGTGGTCGGTGATGTGGTGCAGGTGGATGCGGACCAGGGGGGCGGCGGCCAGGTCGAAGCGGCGGTCGAACTCCTCGTCGACGAAGCGGCGCAGCCGCGCCCGCTGCTCCTCACGCGGCAGTCCGCGCAGGTCGGTGTAGCCGACGGGAAGGTGGGCGGTGCGGTGGACGAGCTGGAGGGGCTCGCGGTAGGAGACGAGGTCGACGGAGGTGCGCAGGATGGGATGGCCGGCGACCACCGCGTCCACGGCGGCCTGGAAGGCGTCGAGGTCGAAGCCCTCGGGGACGGTGATCTTCAGGTCGGTGACGTTGTGGTAGGCGCCGCGCCGGGGGTCGGCGAGCATCTCGTGCAGCATGCCCGCCTGGAGCATGGTGAGCGGGTAGGCGTCGGCGAGGTGGTCCGGCAGCCGGGCGGCGTCGGCGGGGTCCAGCTGGGAGAACGGGGCGACGGGTTCCGGGGCGTCGACCGCGTCGGTGACGAGTGCGGCCAGGTCGGCCAGGGTGCGGGCGCGGAAGACGTCGGCGACGGTGAAGGCGAGTCCGGCGAGGCGGCCCAGGCCGACCAGGCGCAGGGCGAGGATGGAGTCGCCGCCGAGGTCGAAGAAGTTGTCGGTGCGGCCGGCGTGTTCGGTGCCGAGGACCTGGCTCCACACCTCGGCCAGGGTCCGCTCGACGGGTCCCTCGGGCGGCACGTGGGTGCGCTGTCCGGTGGCTCCGGCGCGCACGGCGGTGAGCGCGGCGCGGTCCACCTTGCCGTTGGCGGTCAGCGGCAGCCGCTCGTGGCGGACGAACAGGGCCGGGACCATGTAGTCGGGCAGGCTCAGCCGCAGTCCCTCGCGCAGGGCGGGCGGGTCGAGCGGGCGGGCCTCGGGCGTGATGACGTGCGCGACGAGCCGGGCCGTGCCGCCGTCGGCGCGGGCCACCACGGCGACGTCCCGGACACCGGGCAGGGCGCGCAGCGCGGTCTCGATCTCGCCCGGCTCGATCCGGTACCCGCGGATCTTCACCTGGTGGTCGGCGCGGCCCACGTAGGCCAGTCGGCCGTCGGGCAGCACGCGCACCAGGTCGCCGGTGCGGTACATGCGGGCGCCGGGGGCGCCGAAGGGGTTCTCCAGGAAGCGTTCGGCGGTCAGTCCGGGCCGGTTGCGGTAGCCGCGGGCGACGCCGCCGCCGGAGACGTACAGCTCGCCGACGGTGCCGGGCGGGACGAGCCGGCCCCAGGGGTCGAGGACGTATCCGTGCTGTCCGGCCAGCGGCCGTCCGATCGGCGAGCGGACCGTGCCGCGGACGTCGTCCTCGGTCACCGTGTGGATCGTGACGTGCACGCATGTCTCGGTGATGCCGTACATGTTCACCAGGGCGGGGCGCCGCCCGGGGGTGGTGAACCAGTCTTGGTAGTCGCGCACGTCGAAGGCGTCGCCGCCGAAGATCACCGTGCGCAGGGCCAGGTCGTCGAAGCCGGCTCCGGCGTCCGCGAGGTGGGCGCGCAGGCCCTTGAAGGCGGCGGGGGTCTGGTTGAGCACGGTGACGCGTTCCTCGCGCAGCACGCGGTGCACGGCCGCCGGGTCGCGCACCTCGTCCGCGCCGAGCACGACGACCCGCGCGCCCCGGGTGAGCGGCGCCCACAGTTCCCACACGGAGAAGTCGAAGGCGGGCGAGTGCGTCATCGTCCACACGTCGGCGGGTCCGAAGTCGAAGTGCCGGTCGGCGGCGTCGAGGAGCCAGGCCAGGTTGCCGTGGGTGATCTCCACGCCCTTGGGCCGGCCGGTGGAGCCGGAGGTGTAGATGACGTAGGCGAGGTCGCCGGGGGCGGGCCGGATGTCGTCACCCGTGTCGGACGGGTGCTCCTCGTCGGAGTCGATCGGTATGAGCCGGGCGGGCAGGGACGCGACGGCGGTGCGCGTGGCGGTGTCGGTGACGATCCACTCGATGCCGGCGTCGGTGACGGTGAACTCGCGCCGGGCCGGCGGGTGGGAGGGGTCGAGCGGGAGGTAGGCGGCCCCGGCCCGCCAGATGCCGAGCAGGGCGGCCGCCAGGTCGGGGGTGCGGTCGAGGCAGACGCCGACGAGCGAGCCGCGGGTCACCCCGGCGGCGCGCAGCCGCCGCGTCAGCGCGGAGGCGCGGGCGTCGAGCCGTGCGTAGGTCAGGCTGCGGCCGGATCCGCTGACGGCGACGGCGTGCGGGGTGCGGGCCGCGTGCTCGGCGAACCGGTCGGGCGCGGTCGGCGGGTCGGGGGTGACGGCGGCGCCGGTGCCCGCGGGGCCGTCCGCGCCGAGGAGGTGGCCGCGTTCGGCGGGGGTGAGCGGGTCGATGGCGCTGAGCGGGGTGTCGGGGGTGGCGCAGAAGGCTTCGAGCAGGGTGACGACGTGCCGGGCGAGGGCGGCGACCGTGGCCTCCTCGAAGAGGTCGGGCCGGTAGACGAAGGCGAGTTCGGTGCGGTCCTCCCCGTCGCGCAGGTCCAGGGTGAGGTCGAACTTGGCGGTGGTCAGGCCGATCGGGTACGGCGTCCCGGTCGCCCCGCCGAGGGCGATGCCGGGCGAGGCGGCGCCGGACTGCGTGTAGAGGACCTGCACGAGCGGGTTGCGGGCCAGGTCGCGGTCGGGGCTGAGCGCGTCGACGACCCGCTCGAACGGCAGGGACTGGTGCTGGAAGGCCTCCAGGACCCGGTCCCGGGTGCGGGCGAGCAGCGTGGCCGGGGTCGGGGCGTCGGAGAGGTCGCCGCGCAGCACGAGGGTGTTGACGAAGAAGCCGACGAGTTGCTCGGTCTCGACGCGTTCCCGGTTGGCCACGACGGTGCCGACGGCGACGTCGTGCTGCCCGGTGTGGAAGGAGAGCGCGGCCTGGAAGGCGGCCAGCACGGTCATGTAGGGGGTGGTGCCGGCGCGGCGGCCCAGGGCGGCGAGGGCGCCGTCGAGGGCGGGCGGAAGGATGACGCGGTGCACGGCCCCCCGTCCGGAGGGGGTCTCCGGGCGGGGGTGGTCGGTCGGCAGCTCCAGCGGGGTGAGCCCGGCCAGGCGGGTGCGCCAGTGCTCCAGCGCGGCGGACTGGTCGCTCTCGCGCTGCCAGATCGCGTAGTCGGTGTAGTCCAGCGGGAGTTCGGGCAGCTCGGCGGCGCGTCCCCGCGTTCTGGCCCGGTACAGCTCGGCCAGGTCGCGGACGAGGAGGTCGAGGGACCAGCCGTCGGAGACGATGTGGTGCATGCCCAGGACGAGGACGTGGTCCTCGTCGGCGGCGCGTACGAGGGTGGCGCGGAAGGCGGGTTCGCGGGCGAGGTCGAAGGGGCGCAGGGCGGCCGCGTGCACGGCGGCGGCGAGCCGGCGCTCGCGGTCCCCGGTGTCCTCGCCGGTCACCTCGGTCACGTCGAGGAGCGTGCCGCCCACGGGCAGGACCCGTTGGTGGGGGACGCCCTCGTGCTCGGGGAAGACCACGCGCAGCTGCTCGTGCCGGGCGGCCAGGTCGGCGACGGCGGCGGTGAGGGCCGGCACGTCCAGCGGGCCGGTCAGCCGCCAGGCGGCGGGGAGCAGGTAGGTCGGCGCGCCGGGGTCGAGCCGGTCCAGGAAGTACAGGCGCTGCTGGGCGGCGGACAGCGGGATCCGCTCCGGGCGCGGCAGGACCCGGGCCGGGCCGGTGTCCCGGGCGGCGGCCCGGCCGCGCAGCCGCTGTTCCATCAGGCGCCGGGCAGCCGGGGAGAGGGTGCCACCGGTGGTGACGGGGCCGGGACGCACGTCGGATGTGGTCATGTGGGCGCTCCGATCTCGGTTCTTCAGGGGCAGGAAGTCGGTGGGGGCCGGTCGTCGGCCGCCGGGCAGAGGCCGACGAGGGTTCGGGGGTCGGGGACCGCCCGGAAGCCGCGGGACGCCGGCCGTCCGGGGCAGGGCGTCAGAAGTCGGCCGTGAGGGACAGGTCGATCTCCTCGTCGCTCATCTGCGAGATGAGTTCCAGGAGGCGCCGCTCCACCTCGGCGGCGAGCAGCTCCACGGTGGGGTGCTCGAACAGGTCGCGTACCTGGAGCGGGCAGTCGAAGGCGGTCCGCAGACGGGCGGCGACCGCGACCGCGCGCAGGGAGTGGCCGCCCAGGGCGAAGAAGTCGTCGTGGACGCCGACCTTCGGGAGGTCGAGCACCTCGCACCAGATCTGCGCCACGACCGTCTCGGCCGGGGTGCGCGGTGCGACACCGCCGAGCGGCGCGGACGGCTCGGGCTCGGGCAGGGCGGCGGTGTCCAGCTTGCCCTGCACGGTCAGGGGCAGGGCGTCCAGGAGGACGAACGCGGACGGTACGAGGTAGTGGGGCAGACGGGCCCGGCAGTGGGAGCGCAGGGACTCCTCGGACAGTCCGTCGCCCGCGGCGTAGCCGACGAGGGCCGCCCCGCCGTTGAGGGTGCGCACCACGACGGCCGCGCCGCGCACCCCGGGGTGGGCGCGCAGCACCGCCTCCGCCTCGCCCGGTTCGACGCGGAAGCCGCGGATCTTGACCTGGTCGTCGTTGCGGCCGAGGAACTCCAGTTCCCCGTCGGGCAGCCGGCGTACGACGTCGCCGGTGCGGTAGAGGCGCCCGCCGGGCGTGCCGAACGGGTCGGGGACGAACCGCTCGGCGGTGAGGGCGGGCCGGCCGAGGTACCCGCGGGCCATCTCCGGCCCTCCGAGGACGAGTTCGCCGGGCACGCCGGCCGGTACGGGCTCGTCGAGCGGGTCGATCACGTAGGCGCGGCGGCTGCCCAGGGGCCGGCCGATGGGCACCCGGGCGGCCGGGGCCGAGGCGACGGTGTGCGCGGTGGCGGAGATCACCGTCTCGGTGGGGCCGTAGGTGTTGACCACGGGCACGTCGGGCAGGTGGGCGAACCAGTGCGCCAGAGGGTCGGCGGGCAGCGCCTCTCCCCCGGTCACGAGCAGCCGCAGGGAGGCCAGTCGGGGGGCCAGCGTGTCCAGGCGGGCCACCAGTTCCGTCCAGTACGAGGGGGTCAGCTCCATGACCGTCACCCGCTCGGCGGCGACGTACGCGGCCAGTTCCTCCGGCGTCCAGATCTCGTCGGGGCGCACCAGCACCGTCGCCCCGGCGCTCAGCGCGGGCAGGATCTGTTCGAGCGAGGCGTCGAAGGAGGTGGAGGCGAAGGTGAGCACCCGGTCCCGCGAGGTCAGCCCGAACGTCTCGCGGGCGGTGGCGACATGGGCGTCCAGGGCGTGGTGCTCGACGCCGACGGCCTTGGGGTGGCCGGTGGAGCCGGAGGTGAAGATGACGTAGGCGAGGTCGTCGCGGCGGGGGGTGCGGCGGGGCCCGGCGGGGTCGGGGAGGACGTCGCCGACGTCGACGGTTGCCCTGCCGAGGGTGGCGGCGCGGTCCCGGGTGCGCGCGTCGCACACCAGGTGCCGCACCGCGGCCTCCTCGCACATGTACCGCATCCGCTCCTCGGGCAGCGCGGGGTCGAGCGGGACGTAGACGCCGCCCGCCCGCCATACGGCGAGCATCGCCGCCACGGACCACACGCCGCGGCCGACGCACACGCCCACGGCGTCGCCCGGGACCGTGCCCGCGCGGACCAGGGCCGCGGCCAGCCCGCCGGTGAGGGCGTCCAGGCGGGCGCGGTCGAGGACCGTGTCCCCGCAGACGACGGCCGGCGCGTGCGGCGGTCCCGCCACCTCGAACGGCGGCGCGGCCGGCGCGTCCCGTCCGGCGTCCGCGACGAGGTGCCGCCGCTCCTGGGCCGAGAGCAGGGCGGCCTCGTCGGCGCGCGCGGCGGGGTCGGCCAGCAGGGCCTGGAGGACGCGGCCGACGTGCTGGGCGAACCGGGTCGCGGTGTCCGGGTCGAACAGGTCGGCGGCGTACTCGACGTTGAGCGCGAAACGGTCCGGTGTGATCACGAAGGTGGCGGTCAGGTCGAACTTGGCCGACCCCCAGGGCAGCGCGAAGTCGGCCGCGTCGAGGCCGGGCAGGCCGGTGCCGGCCGCGGAGGACTCCTGGACGTCGACCATGGCCTGGAACAGCGGGTTGCGGGACAGGTCGCGTTCCGGGCGCAGCCGCTCCACGACCTGCTCGAACGGCACCTCCTGGTGGTCGAAGGCGCCGAGGACGACGTCGCGCACCCGGTCCACGAGGGCGCCGAAGGAGGGCCGCCCGGACAGGTCGGTGCGCAGGACGACGGTGTTGACGAAGAAGCCGATCAGCGGCTCCAGTTCGAGCCGCCCGCGGCCGGCGACGGGCGTGCCCACGCAGATGTCGCTCCGGCCGGTCCAGCGGACCAGCACCGCCTGCGCGGCGGCGAGCAGCACCATGAAGCGGGTCGCGCCGCGCTCGCGGGCGAGGGCGTCGACCCGGTCGACGAGCGCGCGGGGCAGGACGGTCTCGACCGCGCCGCCCCGGCCGGTGAAGGCGGGGGGTCTGGGCCGGTCCGTGGGCAGGTCCAGCACGGGGGCGTCCGCAAGGACCCGTTCCCAGTAGGCGAGTTGCGGTTCCAGGGCGCCGTTGTCGGCTCGCTCGCGCTGCCACACGGCGTAGTCGCCGTACTGCACGGGCAGCGGTGCCGACGGGGCGGGTCCGCCCGCCAGCCGGGCGGCGTAGTGCCGGCCGAGTTCGTCCAGCAGCACGCCCTTGGACCAGCCGTCGGTGACGGCGTGGTGGAAGGCGAGCAGGACGACGTGGTCGTCGTCGGCCAGCTCCCACACGCCGGCCCGCAGCAGCGGCGGCCGGTCGAGGTCGAAGCGGCGGGTGGCGTGCGCCGCGGCCAGGCCCCGTACGGCCTCCAGGCGGCCCCGCTCGTCGGGGGCCTGCGGTGCCCGCTCCCAGAGCAGGGGCACCGCGACCGGGTCGCACACCTGCTGCACGGGGCGGCCGTCGATCTCTACGAGGGCCGTGCGCAGGACCTCGTGCCGCTCGGTCAGGTCGTCCAGGGCCGCCTGCCACGCGGCACGGTCCAGGCCGCCGCGCACCCGCCAGCAGTACCGGAGCAGGTACGACTCGCCGTGGTCGGAGGTGCGGTCCAGGAACCACAGGCGTTCCTGCGCGAAGGACAGGGGCAGCGGCCGGGTGCGGTCGACGGGGACGATCTCGGCGCCGCCGGCGCGGGCGGCCGCCACCCTCGGGGCGAAACCGCGGACGGTGGGGTGCTCGAAGACGGTGCGCAGTTCGATCTCGCGGCCGAGGCGCTGGGCGATCCGGGAGACCGCCATGGTGGCGAGCAGGGAGTGGCCCCCGAGGTCGAAGAAGCCGTCGTCGATGCCGATCCGGTCCAGGCCCAGGACGTCGGCCCACACCTCGGCGACGATCCGCTCGGTCTCGTCGCGGGGCGCGGTGTACGCGGGGTCGTCGGTGGCGCGGGTGTGCGCGGGGTCGGGCAGGGCGGAGCGGTCGAGCTTGCCGGACACCCCGACCGGGAGGGCGTCCAGGACGACGAACTCCGACGGTACGGCGTAGTGCGGCAGGTAGCGGGCGCACCAGGCGCGCAGGTCGGCCCGGCCGGGCTCGGCGGTCGCGTCCGGGGCGGGTACGACGTAGGCGGTGAGGCCGCGTCCGGTCGCCCGGTCGGGACGGGCGGCGGCTGCGGCGACCAGCGGGCAGGCCCGCAGCACCGTCTCCACTTCGCCCAGTTCGATCCGGAAGCCGCGGATCTTGACCTGGTCGTCGCGGCGGCCGAGGAACTCCAGCTCGCCCGCGGGTGTCCAGCGCACGAGGTCGCCGGTGCGGTAGAGGCGGCCGCCGGGCGGCCCGTACGGGTCGGGCACGAAGCGCTCGGCGGTCAGCGCCGGGCGTCCGAGGTAGCCGCGGGCCAGCTCCGTGCCGCCGATGAGCAGTTCGCCTGCGACGCCGACCGGGACCGGCTCGCCCTCGGCGTCGACGACGTACACGCGGCGGTCGCCCAGGGGCCGGCCGATGGGCACGGTGTCCCCCGGCGGGCCGTCGGCGTCGTGGGTGGTGGCGGTGACCGTGGTCTCGGTGGGCCCGTACGCGTTGCAGACCCGCACTCCGGGGACGGCGGCGCGCCAGGCGGCGAGGGTGTCGGCCGGGACCGCCTCCCCGCCGAGGACGAGCAACCGCAGGGAGCCCAGGGCGGCGGCCAGCCGCCGGTCGAGGGAGAGCGTCAGCTCCGACCAGTAGGTGGGCGGCACGTTGACGACGGTCAGGCCGTACCGCCGGACGATCTCCGGCACCTGCGTGGGCAGCCAGGGCTCGTCGGGCCGCATGACGACGGTGGCGCCCGAGGTGAGGGCGGGCAGCACCTGGTCGAGCGAGGCGTCGAAGGCGAAGGAGGCGAAGGCCAGCACCCGGTCCGCGGCGGTGATCCCGTAGCGCCGCCGGGCGGCGGCGACGTGCGAGGCGAGGGCGCCGTGCTCGACACCGACCGCCTTGGGTCTGCCGGTGGAGCCGGAGGTGAAGATGACGTGGGCCAGTTCGCGGGGGTGCGGACGGTGACGGGGGGCGTCCGGGGCCGGGGCGTCCGCGGCCGGGGGGAGCGCGGTGACGTCCACCGTGACCGGGGCGAGCGGTGCGGCGGCCTCGGCGGTGGCGGGTTCGGTGACCACGCAGGCCAGCCGGGCCTCCTCGGCCATGTACCGCAGCCGCTCGGCGGGCAGTTCCGGATCGAGGGGCACGTAGGCGCCTCCCGCCCGCCAGACGCCCTCGATGGCGGCGACCGACCACGGGCCGCGGCGCAGGAGCACGCCCACGGGGTCGCCCGCGGTGACCCCGCCGGCGCGCAGCGCGGCGGCCAGTGAGCCGGTCATGGCGTCGAGTCCGGCGTAGCTGACGCTGTCCTCGCCGCAGCGCACCGCGGTGGCGTCGGGGTCGCCACGGAAGGTGACCGGCGGCGCCGGCTCCGCCGGACGGTCGGGGGCCCGGTGCCAGTCGGGTCGGGGCCGGCCGCGGCCGGCGGGGCCGTCGGGCAGGGCGCGCAGCAGGTCCTGCACGGGAGTGTCGGGGTCGGTCAGGACGGCCTTGAGCAGGGCCGTGTAGGAGGCGGCGAAGGCCCGCATGGTGGCGGCGTCGAAGAGCGCGGTGGCGTACTGGAGGACGGCGGCGACGCTGCCGTCGGTCCGCAGGGTCAGGTCCAGGAAGACGTCCAGCGGGGTCTCGGCGAGCGGCGGCTCGACCAGCGCCACTTCGAGGCCGGGCATCCGCACCGGCCGGATCGGCGTGTTGAGCAGGGTGAACGAGGCCTGGGCGAGCGGGTGGCGGGACAGGTCCCGGGAGCCGCCGAGGGCACCGACGACGTGGTCGAAGGGGGCCTCGGCGTGGGCGAGGTCCACCGGCACGCGACCGTGCGCCCGGTCCAGCAGGGCGCCGAAGCCGGGCCTGCCGGTCAGGTCGGCGCGGAGCACGACGGTGTTGACGAGGGGGCCGATGAGCGTGTTGGCGCCGGGCCGGGCCCGGTCGGCGAGCGTGCTGCACACGGCGACGTCGGTACGGCCCGCCCAGTGTCCGAGGAGCGCCTGGTAGGCGGTGAGCAGCAGCGTGTACCGGGTGACGCGCCGGGAGCGGGCGAGGGCGTCGAGCGCGGTGACCAGGCCGGCCGGCAGGTCGAAGCGGATCACGTCGCCGGAGCCGTCCCAGACCCGCGGACGCGGCCGGTCGGTGGGCAGGTCGAGCGGGGTGAGGCCGCGCAGCCGTTCGCGCCAGTGCCCGAGGAGTCGCTCCAGCCGTTCGCCGCGCAGCCGTTCGGACTGGGCGCGGGCGAGGTCGGCGTGGCGCAGGGCGGGCGGGGCCACCGGCTCGCTCCGGTAGCCGGCGGCGAGTTCGTCCAGCAGGACGCCCCACGACCAGCCGTCCACGGCGATGTGGTGCACCTCGACGAGCAGCAGGTGCTCATCGGGCGCGACGCGGGCGAGCACGGCCCGCACCGGGTGCTGCGCCGACAGGTCGACGGGGCGTCCGAGACGGCGCGCGAACAGGTCGTCGGGCCCGTCCGCCTCGATCCGCTCCAGTGCGAGGCCCGCGGGCGGGTCGATTACGGGGACCGGCTCGCCGCCGACGGCGCGGAACCGGGTGCGCAGCACCTCGTGCCGCGCCACGATCCCGGACAGCGACCGTTCCAGCCGGTCCGCGTCCAGCGGGCCCCGCAGCCGCAGGACCAGCGGAAGCATGGATCCGGTGGAAGAACCGGCCAACTGGTCCAGGAACCACAGGCGGCGCTGCGCGAAGGATGCCGTGTCGAGGGCGACGTCGTTCGGAGCCTTGTCGTGGGCCGGTCCTGCTGTCACTGTGAGCCTCCAAGCGGTGTTTTGCAGCAGACTGCCGCTGGTGGCCCGGAGCCCCATAGGGAAGAAGACGCAGCACCGCGCGCAGAGCCGGCCGCCGTCGTGGACGCGGGCGCGGAGGCGGACGCGGGATCCGGTGTCCGGGGGCGGACCGGGGGCACCGGGACACGTCGTCGTTCCGCTCGCCGTCACCCCACCCGCGGCGGTCGGCGTCACCGGCCGGGCCGCGCGGCCCGGCCGTCCCGAGCCGGCGACGCGGCGGCGAGGACGGTCCACCGACGCGTCGGAGCGGCGAGGACGGTCCCACCGGCACGACGGCGGACCTGCCGGACGGTGCCGCCGGCGGGCGAGGAGGCGTCGCGCGCCGGCCGGGCCGGGCCCGGGAGCAGGACCGCGGGTGACCAGGGGACCCGGCGCGCGGGAGGCCGCCGCCGGGTCCCGCGCGGGTCAGCCGGCGACGGTGGCGGGGCCGACGGGAAGGTCCCCGCGCAGCGTGATGCGGTGCATGACGCGGTGCTGGTCGCCGTAGTCGCGGTTGGCGTAGTGGGCGGTGCCGCGGTTGTCCCACAGGGCGACGTCACCCGGCTGCCAGCGGTGTCGCACGACGTGCTCGGGCTTGGTGAGGTGGGCGTACAGGATGTCGAGGATGCCCCGGCTCTCGTACTCCGAGACGCCCACGATGTGCGAGGTGAAGCCGGGGTTCACGAACAGGCCCTTGCGGCCGCTCTCGGGGTGCACCCGCACCACCGGATGCTCCACCGGCGCCAGCCGGGTGAACACCTCGCCCTCCCACAGGTTGCCGCGGCCCTGCCGGCGCTGGGCCAGGTAGTAGCCGAACTCGCGGGCGCCGTCGTGGACGGCGGTCAGCGTGTCGACGTACGCCCGCAGGCCCGGCGACAGCGACTCGTAGGCGAGCTGGCTGTCGGCCCAGTTGGTGTCGCCGCCGCTGGGCGGCAGCACCACGGCCCGCAGCACGGAGATCGCCGGAGGCCGGTGCACGAACGTCACGTCCGTGTGCCACACGTCGGCGAACCCGTTGTCCTGGCTGTCCAGGGAATACACCTCGGGTGCCACGTCACCGGAGTCGTGGACGGGGTGCCCGACGGTGACCTCGCCCAGGCGCCTGCCGAAGTCGATCTGCGCGGTGTCGTCGAGGCCGTGCTGGCCGCGTACGAACAGCACCTTGTACCTGACGAGTGCCTCGCGCAGGGCGAGGACCTGGTCGTCGTCGAGGCGGCCGAGGTCGATGCCGTGGACCTCGGCGCCGAAGTGGGGGCCGAGTTCGACGACCGGAAGCGACGCCGGGACGGCCCGCTCGCTGAGGATGCTCACCTGTGTGTCCTTTCGTGTGATGGGGGGATCAGGCCGCCGCGGCGGCCTTGACGGTGTGGGAGACCTGTGTGCGCAGCTCCGCGAACTCGCGGGAGCGCCGCAGTTCCTCCGCGTCGATGTCGCCGCGGGGCAGGGTGATCGGCAGGTCCAGGGCCACGGTTCCCGGGCTCCTGGTCAGCACGACGATGCGGGAGCCGAGGAAGACCGCCTCCTCCGCCGAGTGGGTCACGAACACCGTGGTCCGTCCGGTCAGGTCGGTCACCCTGCGGACGTCTTCCTGGAGCCGCTCCCGGGTCAGCGCGTCCAGCGCCGCGAACGGCTCGTCGAGGAGGAGGAGCGGTTTCTCGGCGGCGAGCGCCCGGGCGATGGCGACGCGCTGCTGCTGGCCGCCGGAGATCTCCCAGACGCGCCGCTCCCCGGTGCCTTCGAGGCCGACCCGGGCCAGCACCTCCGCGCGGCGCTCGGGCCACTGCGAGCGGGGCACCCCCGCGTACCGCAGCGCCAGGTCGATGTTGCCGCGCACGGTCCGCCACGGGAACAGCCGCGGCGTCTGGAACACCACACCGGCCGCCTCACCGGGGCGCGGCTCGGCGCCGGAGACCCGCACCGAGCCGTCGGTGGGCCGTTCGAACCCGGCGATCAGCCTCAACAGGGTGCTCTTGGAACAGCAGCAACGAGCCCAAGGGCAGGGCGACTTGGCGCACGTGCGCCCCTGCCCTCCCCGCCGGGAAGCGGCGTTCGGGCGGTACGGCGGCTGCCGGCGGCGTACCGGGCGCGAGCGGACGGGACGTTGTGGACATGGGCGTCCTCCATGGGGCGCCGGGACATGAGCGGCCGCCGTCGACCGACAGGGGTGGCCTGTCCCGAGCGGGAAGTGGTGCTGGACTCAGCGGAGGGAGCGCCCTGCGGCCAGGGCGCGCGAACGGCCCCCGCCGGGTGGCATCACCGGACGACGGGGCGCGTCAGAAGAGCTGGATCAACAACAGCACGAGCCCGCGCGTCGGCACAGGTCGATGACCAGGCGTCGCACCAAGGGCTCGGAATGCATGGCCCAGTTGTACAGCAGCCCCGGCTCCGCACCAAGAGGAGTCCACTCATTGGAACGGAGTGTCCAGCGCGGGGTGTCCAGCGGCGCCACCGCGGGCAAGGCGGCCGCGACGACCACCAGTTCGCCGCCGCCCGCGGCTGACGCACGGCCAGCCGCGCCCGTGGGTGAAGGCGGCGCAGGGACGGGCCATGGCCGGAGGGAAGCAGGGAGCAGGTCCAGGACGGCAGCCTCGTCGCGGCCGCGGTCCGTTCCGAGGAGGCCGGCCGGACGGCGGAGCCCGGTCGCCTCCGGGGTCCGGGGTGGCGTCCGGTTCGGCGGACCCGCGGGGCCGGGAGAAGGTGTCGCGGACCGGGTGGGAGCCGTGGGCGCAGGCACCGGCGTGGACGGGGTCCCGCAGCGTGCGCCGCTTCTCGACGGGGCCGGTGGCGCGGCCGGACTCGGTCCGGCGGCCACCCGGCCCCTGACCTTCGCGTGCGCGAAGTGCCGGAACCAGGGTGGCCCTGTGTGGCCCTAGAAGACCGACTCCGCCTCGTCCATCCGGTCCTTCGGGACCGTCTTCAGCTCGGTGACCGCCTCCGCCAGCGGCACCATCACGATGTCCGTGCCGCGCAGCGAAGTCATCCTGCCGAACTCGCCCCGGTGCGCCGCCTCCACCGCGTGCCAGCCGAAGCGGGTGGCGAGGACGCGGTCGTACGCGGTCGGCACACCGCCGCGCTGGACGTGGCCGAGGATGACCGGCTTGGACTCCTTGCCGAGCCGTCGCTCCAGCTCGTACGCCAGGGCCGTACCGATGCCCTGGAAGCGCTCGTGGCCGAACTTGTCGATCTCGCCCTTGCCGTAGTCCATGGTGCCGTCGGCCGGGTGCGCGCCCTCGGCGACGCAGATGACCGCGAACTTCTTGCCGCGGGCGAAGCGCTCCTCGACCATCTTGACCAGCTGGGCCGGGTCGAAGGGACGCTCGGGCAGGCAGATGCCGTGGGCGCCGGCGGCCATGCCGGACTCCAGGGCGATCCAGCCCGCGTGCCGGCCCATGACCTCGACGACCATCACCCGCTGGTGGGACTCGGCGGTGGTCTTCAGCCGGTCCATCGCCTCCGTGGCGACACCGACGGCGGTGTCGAAGCCGAAGGTGCGGTCGGTGGAGGAGATGTCGTTGTCGATCGTCTTCGGGACGCCGACCACCGGCAGACCCGCGTCGGAGAGCATCCGCGCCGCGGTCAGCGTGCCCTCGCCGCCGATCGGGATCAGCGCGTCGATGCCGAAGTCGCGGATCATGTCGGAGGCGTTCTCGCAGGCCTCGCGGAGGCGGTCGCGCTCCAGCCGGGAGGAGCCGAGTATGGTGCCGCCGCGGGCCAGGATGCCGCTGACCGCGTTGAGGTCGAGCGGCCGGTAGCGGCCGTCCAGCAGGCCGGAGTAGCCGTCCTCGAAGCCGATGACCTCGTCGCCGTAGTTGTCGACCGCCCGGTGCACGACCGACCGGATCACTGCGTTCAGCCCGGGGCAGTCGCCGCCTGCGGTGAGCACTCCTATACGCATCGTGCCGTGTCTCCTGGTCGCTGTCGATACCGGTGAGCCAGTCCCGATTGTTTCACGTCCCCCCGGGCACCGCCGACGCCGGACGAGCGGGCGCCCTAGCCAGCTCCGGAGGTATTGTCAAGGGGGATCTGCTCACCTAGGTGGGCGATTTTTGTGGCCCCGACGAAGCCTCTTGCGGCCCCCGACGAAACGGAGAGCGCGCGTGACCCGCAGCGTGTACGTGACCGGCATCGACCGCGGCGACGGCCGCCAGGTCGTCGAGCTGGGCGTCATGGAACTCCTGACCCGGCAGGTCGACCGGGTGGGCGTGTTCCGCCCCCTGGTGCACGACGGACCCGACCGCCTGTTCGAACTGCTGCGCGCCCGCTACCGGCTCACCCAGGACCCGGCGACCGTCTACGGCCTCGACTACCCGGAGGCGTCCGCGCTCCAGGCCGAGCAGGGCACGGACGAGCTGGTGTCCACCCTCGTCGACCGGTTCCACCGCGTCGCCCGCGACTACGACGTCGTCCTCGTCCTCGGCACCGACTACGCCGACACCCAGTTCCCCGACGAACTGTCCCTCAACGCCCGGCTCGCCAACGAGTTCGGCGCCTCGGTGATCCCGGTCGTCGGCGGCCGCAAGCAGACCGCCGAGTCGGTGCTCGCCGAGACCCGCAACGCCTACCGCGCCTACGACACCCTGGGCTGCGATGTGCTCGCCACCGTGGTCAACCGGGTCGCCCGCGAGGACCGCGACGAGATCGCCGAGCGGCTGGCCACCCGGCTGCCCGTGCCCTGCTACGTCCTGCCGGACGAGCCGGCCCTGTCCGCCCCGACGGTCTCCCAGATCGCGCACACCCTCGGCGCGAAGGTGGTACTCGGCGACGACTCCGGGCTCGCCCGCGACGCCCTGGACTTCGTCTTCGGCGGGGCGATGCTGCCGAACTTCCTCGCCGCCCTGACGCCGGGCTGTCTGGTGGTCACCCCGGGCGACCGCGCCGACCTGGTCGTCGGCGCGCTGGCCTCGCACAGCGCCGGCACCCCGCCGATAGCCGGGGTGCTGCTCACCCTGGACGAGGTCCCCGCCGACCACATCCTCACCCTCGCCGCCCGCCTCGCCCCCGGCACCCCGGTGCTGTCGGTGCCCGGCACCAGCTTCCCCACCGCCGAGCAGCTCTTCTCCCTGGAGGGCAAGCTCAACGCGGCCACCCCGCGCAAGGCGGAGCGGGCGCTCGGCCTCTTCGAGCGGTACGCCGACACCGCGGAGCTGACCCAGCGGGTCTCCGCGCCCAGCAGCGACCGCGTCACCCCGATGATGTTCGAGCACAAGCTGCTGGAACAGGCCCGCTCCGACCTGCGCCGGGTCGTGCTCCCCGAGGGCGCCGAGGAGCGGGTGCTGCACGCGGCCGAGGTGCTGCTGCGCCGGGGCGTGTGCGACCTGACCCTCCTCGGCGACGTCGACCACATCCGCAAGAAGGCCGCCGACCTCGGCATCGACCTCGGCGACACCCAGCTGATCGACCCCGCGACCTCCGAGCTGCGCGACGCCTTCGCCGAGAAGTACGCCGCCCTGCGCGCCCACCGGGGCGTCACCGTGGAACTGGCCTACGACGTCGTCTCCGACGTGAACTACTTCGGCACGCTGATGGTCCAGGAGGGCCTGGCCGACGGCATGGTGTCCGGCTCGGTGCACTCCACGGCCGCGACCATCCGGCCGGCCTTCGAGATCATCAAGACCAAGCCGGACGCGGACATCGTCTCCTCCGTGTTCTTCATGTGCCTGGCCGACAAGGTGCTCGTCTACGGCGACTGCGCGGTCAACCCCGACCCGGACGCCGAGCAGCTGGCCGACATCGCCGTGCAGTCGGCGGTCACGGCCGCGCGGTTCGGGGTGGAGCCGCGGATCGCGATGCTGTCGTACTCGACGGGCACGTCCGGCTCCGGCGCCGACGTCGACAAGGTGCGCGCCGCCACCGAGCTGGTGCGCGAGCGCCGGCCCGACCTGCGGATCGAGGGGCCGATCCAGTACGACGCGGCCGTGGAGCCGTCGGTCGCGGCGACCAAGCTGCCGGACTCCGAGGTCGCCGGGCAGGCGACCGTGCTGATCTTCCCCGACCTGAACACCGGCAACAACACCTACAAGGCCGTGCAGCGCTCGGCCGGCGCCATCGCCGTCGGCCCGGTGCTCCAGGGTCTGCGCAAGCCGGTCAACGACCTGTCCCGGGGCGCCCTGGTCCAGGACATCGTCAACACCGTCGCCATCACGGCGATCCAGGCCCAGTCCCCGGCCGAGTCCCCGGCCCCCTCCCCGGCCCCGAGCGAGAAGGCAGCCGCCCAGTGAGCCCGTCCCGTGTCCTCGTCCTCAACTCCGGCTCCTCGTCGGTGAAGTACCAGCTGCTGGACATGGACGACGGCAGCCGGCTGGCCTCCGGGCTGGTCGAGCGGATCGGCGAGCGGACCTCCCTGGTGCGGCACACCCCGCTCGCCGCAGGCGGGGAGGGCCGGGAGCGGACCGGGCCGGTCGCCGACCACGACGCCGCGCTGAAGGCGATGGCCGGGGAACTGGCCGCCGACGGGCTGGGCCTGGACTCCCCCGAGCTGGCCGCGATCGGCCACCGGGTGGTGCACGGCGGCAAGCACTTCACCGAGCCGACGGTGATCGACGACCGGGTCCTCGCCGAGATCGAGCGGTTGATCCCGGTGGCGCCGCTGCACAACCCGGCCAACCTCACCGGCATCCGCACCGCCATGGCGCTGCGCCCCGACCTGCCGCAGGTGGCCGTCTTCGACACCGCCTTCCACACCACGATGCCGGAGTCCGCGGCCCGTTACGCGATCGACGTGAGGACCGCCGACGAGCACCGCATCCGCCGCTACGGCTTCCACGGCACCTCGCACGCGTACGTCTCGCGGGCCACCGCGGAGCTGCTGGGGAAGGCGCCCGAGGAGGTGAACGTGATCGTGCTGCACCTGGGCAACGGGGCGTCCGCCTCGGCCGTACGGGGTGGCCGTTGCGTGGACACCTCCATGGGGCTCACACCCTTGGAGGGGCTGGTGATGGGTACGCGGTCGGGAGACATGGACCCGGCCGTCATCTTCCATTTGATGCGTGTTGGCGGAATGTCCGCCGACGAGATCGACACTCTTCTCAACAAGAAGAGCGGTCTGGTCGGACTCTGCGGTGACAACGACATGCGGGAGATCCGGCGCCGGATCGACGAGGGCGACGAAGAGGCGAAGCTGGCGTTCGACATCTACATTCACCGTCTGAAGAAGTACATCGGTGCCTATTACGCTGTTCTCGGGCGGGTGGACGCGGTGGCCTTCACGGCCGGGGTGGGCGAGAACGCCGCCCCGGTGCGGGAGGCGGCCGTGGCGGGCCTGGAAGGGCTGGGCCTGGCGGTGGACGGCGGGCGCAACGCCGTGCGCGGCGGCGGGCCCCGGCTGATCTCGCCCGAGGGCGCGCGGGTCGCGGTCGCGGTGGTGCCGACGGACGAGGAAAGGGAGATCGCACAGCAGACATACGCACTGGTGGGAAAGCACAACTGAGAACAACTGAGCAGGGACTTTCTCATTTGTACATTCCGCCAGACGGAATATTCCGTAGCGAAACAAACCGATAGGATCGCCCCATGCGCCGTTCGAAAATCGTCTGTACTCTCGGCCCCGCGGTCGACTCCCACGAGCAGCTCGTCGCTCTGATCGAAGCCGGCATGAACGTGGCCCGCTTCAACTTCAGCCACGGCTCGCACGCCGAGCACCAGGGCCGGTACGACCGGGTCCGTGCCGCCGCCAAGGAGACGGGCCGGGCCATCGGTGTCCTCGCCGACCTCCAGGGCCCGAAGATCCGCCTGGAGACCTTCGCCGAAGGCCCCGTCGAGCTGGTGCGCGGTGACGAGTTCACCATCACCACCGAGGACGTCCCGGGCGACCGGACGATCTGCGGGACGACCTACAAGGGCCTGCCCGGCGACGTGTCCAAGGGCGACCAGATCCTGATCAACGACGGCAACGTCGAGCTGAAGGTCACCGAGGTCGACGGCTCCCGGGTGCGGACGATCGTCATCGAGGGCGGTGTCATCTCCGACCACAAGGGCATCAACCTGCCCGGCACGGCGGTGAACGTCCCCGCGCTGTCCGAGAAGGACGTCGAGGACCTGCGCTTCGCCCTCCGGATGGGCTGCGACCTGGTCGCCCTGTCCTTCGTCCGGGACGCCAAGGACGTCGCCGACGTGCACCGCGTGATGGACGAGGAGGGCCGCCGGGTCCCCGTCATCGCCAAGGTGGAGAAGCCGCAGGCGGTGGAGAACATGGAGGACGTCGTGGCGGCGTTCGACGCCGTCATGGTCGCCCGCGGCGACCTGGCCGTCGAGTACCCGCTCGAGAAGGTCCCCATGGTGCAGAAGCGCCTGATCGAGCTGTGCCGGCGCAACGCCAAGCCGGTGATCGTGGCGACCCAGATGATGGAGTCGATGATCACCAACTCCCGTCCGACCCGCGCCGAGGCCTCCGACGTGGCCAACGCGATCCTGGACGGCGCCGACGCGGTCATGCTGTCGGCCGAGTCCAGTGTGGGCGCGTACCCGATCGAGACGGTGCGGACGATGTCGAAGATCGTCCAGGCGGCCGAGCAGGAGCTGCTCTCCAAGGGCCTGCAGCCGCTGGTGCCCGGCAAGAAGCCGCGCACGCAGGGCGGTTCGGTGGCCCGCGCGGCCTGCGAGATCGCCGACTTCCTCGGTGGCAAGGGCCTGGTGGCCTTCACCCAGTCCGGCGACACCGCCCGCCGGCTGTGCCGCTACCGGGCGGCCCAGCCGATCCTGGCGTTCACCACGGACGAGTCCACCCGCAACCAGCTGGCGCTCAGCTGGGGCGTCGAGCCGCACGTCGTGCCGTTCGTGAACAGCACCGACGAGATGGTCGACCTGGTCGAGCAGGAGCTGGTCCGGCTGAGCCGGTTCAGCGAGGGCGACATCGTGGTGATCACCGCCGGTTCGCCGCCCGGTGTCCCCGGCACCACCAACATGGTCCGCGTCCACCACCTGGGCGGCCCGACCAGCTGACCCGGCCCGGTACGCCGCCGAGGGCGCTCCCTGCGGACAGGGGGCGCCCTCGGCGTCTGTGCGGCTCCCGGAAGGGTCCTGAGGGGGTCTCAGCCGGTGACGTACTGCTGGAGACCGGGGATGTGCAGGGTCCCGCCGAACTGCCCGGCCTGCTGCACCGTCACGTCGGTGAAGTAGATCAGCGGGATGTTCAGCGGCGGCGGATGCTCCGGGTCGAACGTGACCGGTATCAGCCCGAGCAGCTTGCCGGAGATCTTCTCGGTGTACATCACGGTGTCGCCGTCGCGGATCGTGGACATCGATCCCTCGGCGGCCTGCACGTGGTGCGTCTTGCCGGACTGCCTGTCCTTGACCGTCTGGTGCAGGTCGCCGATGTCGGTGCCGTCGGAGACGACGTACTTCAGCACCCTCTTGGTGGCTCCGCTCGCCGTGCGCACCTCGACGATGCCCTGGTAGTCGGCGCCCTTGAGCGTCAGCGAGCTGGCGTTCAGGAACCAGGGGTCGTCGGGCAGCAGGATCCTGTTGTCGACCCCGCCCTCGGCGTCGGTGGCGACCGGGCAGTCCTCGGGGTCGGCCGTGGACGTCCCGGAGGGGCTCGGCGAGGCGGTCGCGCCGGGGGCTTCGGTGGCCTCCTCCGTGACCTCCTCGACCGTCTCCCCGGTGTCCCCGGCCGCCTCGGACGCCTTGTCGCCGGTGTCCTTCACGGTGTCCTCGACCGTGTCGGTGACCTTCTCGGTGGTCTCCTCGACGGCGTCGGCCGCGTCCTCGCCCGTCTCCTCGCCGGCGGAGGCGGAGGCGGACGGGGTGGGGCTCGCCGCGGTCTCCTTCTCCCCCGGGGTGAGGACGTCCTGGAGGGCGTCCCCCACGTCCTCCAGGAGGTCGCGGTCCGTCTCCGACGGCTGCGGCTCGGGTTCGGGATCGGCCTGCTCGTCGGACTCCTGGCCGCCGCCGGTCGCGGACGGCGTGGGCGCCGGCTCGTCCTCGTCGTCGGAACCTGAATCCGACGAAGGGGGCGTGCCCTGGCCCGCACCGGGGGAGGCGGAGGTGCCGGGCTCGGGGCTCGCGTCCTCCTCCGGGGAGGCGCTGCCGCTCGCCGTGGCGGACGGCGTGGGCGACGCGGTGGCGTCGTCCTTGTCGGCGCCCTCGACGATCTCCAGGCAGGCCTGGTACTCGTCGGCGGTCAGGCTGTTGGCCGGCGGCGCCCCGTCGTTGCCGTCGGCGAGGGCCAGCGTCGGCGTGAAGCCCATGCCCATGAGGACGGCCGTGGGCATCGCCGCCAGGGCGATCGCCTTGCCGCTCGGTACGTGGAATCTGGTGAACAGCGGCTTCTTGGGGGCCGCGTGACGCGGCCCGCGCACCTCGTCAGCCGACACGGTGCCCCCCGTCGCGCGCTGCGGCCCGGACACCGTCCGTCTCACCGTCTTCCCCCTTCTCGTAGGGGGCGGCCGGGAAGTACGGCCCCGCGGCGGGGTCTTCGGGTATGCCGCCCGGGGCCGCCTGCCCGGCGGGCGCGTCGGAACCGTGGTGGTCACCCGTCGCCCCGGACGACGGCTTGCCCGGCACCCAGGAGAGGGCGAGCGCGCCGCCGACCAGCGCCAGCAGGAAACCGATCAGGAATCCGCCGATGTTGGAGACCACGAGGGACACCAGGGCCAGCAGGATCGCCGCGACACCGGCGAAGACCCGGGTGGCCGACTGGAACCACATCGTCAGGCCCAGCGTGACCAGCAGCACGCCGATGATCAGTGATCCCGCGCCGGCGGTCGTCGCCATGGCGAGCGACATGTGGCCCAGCTTGAGCGTGGCGTAGGGGAAGTACGCGATGGGTATTCCGCCCAGCACGGTGAACAGGCCGGCCCAGAACGGCCGGGTGCCCCGCCAGTCGCGGAATCGCAGACGCAACCGGGCGAAGGTCCCGGCGCTCTCGCCCGGAGTCTCGGCACTCATGGAAAAAGCTCCCTGGGTCCGGTGGAAGTACGTACCGGCTCGGCCGTTGGCGTGGAGAAGCCGGAAGTCTGAGTCTGTGGGGGTGGCCCGGCACGCGGACCGCCGGGACGGCGGGGCGGGAAAGCGATGGCTTCCCCGCCCCCCCGGGGCAGCTCAGCTGCCCCGGGACGCCCCGGTGACAAAGGCCGTCAGTAGCACTCCATCTCGGAGTCCGTACCGAGACGCATCGACAGGCCGTTCAGCGTGAACGTGCCGGCCGTGGTCGCCCACGCCGTCTGCTCGACGCCGTAGAGGTCGGCCGTCTGCGCCTGCTGGGCGAAGCCGCCCGGCAGCACGCTCTCGCCCTCCTTGACGGCGGGACCGCGGGTCTTGTCCTGAACCGCGACACCGATGTCGATGTTCGTGAACTTCGCGTCGGCCTTGAGCTGGGCGACGTCGATGTACAGGTTCTCGGCCGTGACCGGCTTCTTCGGGTCGTTGCCCGCTTCGAGGCGGAGGTAGACGGTCTTCCCTATGAGAGGGATCTTCGTCGCCACCGACTGGCACATCTTGTCGATCCGCGCCGTCTCGAAGGACGAGATGGCGACCGGGACCGGCGTCTTCTCCTTGCCCTCGGTCGACTTGTAAACGGTGTCGATACCGCCGTACTGGGCGAAACCCACACCGTGCAGATGACCTGCCGTCACCTTGAACTGCTGGCCGGAGACGCTGAACGAGGCCGCGAGCGCACCCTGCGCCAGACCGACACCCACCGCCGCCGTGGCGAGCACGCTGGGCACCATGACCACAGCGAACCGCTTCCATCTGGTCCCGCCACGCACCTGGGACTCCATATTTCCTCCTTCTCGGACGTACATCTCCTGTCCCGACTCGCCGCCGTACCGGCGGCCGCAGGCGGGCAGGGATGGGAGAAGTGCTACGTCCTCGGAAAGGAGAGCGCCCGCGCTCGGCGGCGCTTGCGACGCACCCGATCACCGGCGATCACCCCCGAGCGACAACCACTGGTCGCGCCTGACACGCATCACGCACAACCCTGCTGGACAGGCTTCGCCGGGTGGGCGAAGACCCCCCTGTCCAAGAACCGGCGCCGCTTGCCGCCGGTTCTGCTCGGTGGGGACCCAGGAGTTCCCGCGGCCCGACCGGCTGTCGGGGAACGGGAATGGACCGAGCGTCGCCGATCGTGGTGCATTCTCGCCGCACGCACAAGGGGGTTCGTTACTCGCTAGTAACGAAGGGATAACCGAACAACGACCCGCCGGTCCCACCCGGCGACGCTGGGTGCACCGCGAGGGGCGTACAAAACCATGGATCGCCGGACAGAATCCGACAGACCGGCGATGGCGACTTACTCGCAGTAACAGCGGCCGCGATTACCAAGTTTTGGCAAAGCGCGGCCGCACCGGCCTCTCGGGGCCGACCCGGCACCTCGGGCCCCAGGGGCCCGGCCGGCCGATGAACCGGCCGGAACCGGGCATCACTCCCGGACCACTCAGAACAGGGCCCGCGCCAGCGCCCGACGGGCGGCGATCACGCGCGGATCGTCGGCGCCGACCACCTCGAACAGCTCCAGCAGCCGCACCCGTGCGGCGTCGCGGTCGTCGCCCGCGGTGCGCGCCACCGTGTCGATGAGCCGCCCGAAGGCGTCCTCGACATGACCGCCCACCAGGTCCAGGTCGGCGGCGGCGATCTGCGCGCCGGCGTCACCCGGCTTCTCGGCGGCCTCCTCGCGCACCTGCTGCGGGTCCAGGCCCTGCACCCGCTGGAGCAGTTCGGCCTGGGCGAGCCCCAGCGCGGCCTCGGGGTTGCCCGGGTCGTCGGCGAGCACGTTCTTGTACGCCTGGACCGCACCGGCGAGGTCACCGGAGTCCAGCGCCCGTACGGCGGCCTCCAGCAGGGCGTCGTACGGGCCCGCGGCCTCGGCCGGAGCCGTCCGGGCGGCGCCGCCCGGCTCGGCGTCGGGGTCGACGGCGAGACCGGTCAGGCCGAAGCGCTGCTCGCCGACCTCCACCAGCTGGTCGAAGGTCTGGCGGATCTGCGCCTCGCCCGCGGCCCCCTGGAAGAGCGGCAGGGCCTGCCCGGCCACCACCGCGAAGACGGCCGGGATCCCCTGGATCCCGAACTGCTGCATCAGCATCTGGTTGGCGTCGACATCGATCTTGGCGAGGAGGATCCGCCCGTTGTACTCGACGGTGAGCCGCTCCAGCAGGGGGCTCAGCTGCTTGCAGGGCTCGCACCACTCGGCCCAGAAGTCGATGACGACCGGGACCTCGGTGGACCGCTGCAGGACATCGCGCTCGAAGCCGGCCTCGTCGACGTCGATGACGAGATCGGCCGGGGAGATCGCGCCCCCGCCGCCCTGCCGGGCCGCTTCCGCGCGCGCCTGCTCCGCCTTCGCCTTGGCCTCCTGGGCCGCCTTCACCGCGGCGAGGTCGACGACTCCGCTCATGGACATGTTCCGTGGCTGCATGCGTCTATCCTCCCCCGTACTGCGCGCGTGTGTGAAAACGCCCGGGAAAGCCAGGCGTACGTGTGCTGTTGGGCGCCGGGTCCCCACCCCACGCCGGTGGTCGTCGCTCGGGCACGCCGGTCACGCGTGCTTTCGCTACGCGTCGTAGCGTAATACCGTGCGGGCCGCGCCGGACAGGGCCTCCCGGTGATCTCCCTCACGACCGCACGGATCCCGCCGGTTATGGTCGTGGCATGCAGAGCCGCACCCCAGCCAGTCGCGCCGGGCGCCCGCGCAGTGCCGCCGCGGACGCCGCGATCCTGGCCGCGACGCGGGAGGCCCTGGTCGAACTGGGCTGGTCCAGGCTCACCCTGGGGGACGTGGCGATGCGCGCCGGGGTGGCGAAGACCACCCTCTACCGGCGCTGGGCGGGCAAGAACGAACTGGTCGTGGACGCGGTCGCGGAACTCTTCGACGAGCTGACCCTGCCCGACCGCGGCTCACTGGCCGCCGACATCGAGGGCGTGGTACTCCAGTTCGCGGCGATCCTGGCCCGCCCGGAGGCCAGGAGCGGGCTGATGGCGGTGGTCGCCGAGGCCACCCGTGACGACGCGCTGCGCGAGCGCATCCGCGCCTCGATCGTCGAACGGCAGAAACGGCTCGTTCTCGCGGGTCGGGCGCGGGCGCAGGCCCGGGGCGAGCTGCCGCCCGAGCCGGACACCCGGGAGGCCGCCCGCACGGTCGACCTGATCTTCGACATGGTGGCCGGCGCGGTGGTCCACCGCACCCTGGTCAGCGCGGAACCGGCGGACGAGGAGTGGGTGCACGGGTTCACCCGGGTCCTGCTGTCGGGCCTCGCCGCCGCGCCGTACCGGGGTGACCGAGAAGCGCCCTGAACCGCCCGCCGCCACCGGGCAGTTGCTTGCCGCCGCCGGGGCGCCCTGCCAGGATCGCGATCATCCCCACCGGGACGCACGCGACGTCGAGCAGCAGGAAGGCGCCCATGACCGGGACCGAGCCCGTCACCGCACCCATCGACACCTCCAGGCCGCACCCGGCCCGGGTCTACGACTGGTTCCTCGGCGGCAAGGACAACTACCCGGTGGACGAGGAGCTGGGCCGGCAGATCATGGGCGTCGACGGCACGGCCCGGCACGTCGCCCGCACCAACCGCTGGTTCATGCAGCGCGTCACCCGGTGGCTGGCCGCGCGGGCAGGTGTCCGCCAGTACCTGGACATCGGCACCGGCATCCCCACCGAACCCAATCTGCACCAGATCGCCCAGCGCATCGCGCCGGAGTCCCGCGTCGTCTACACGGACAACGACCCCATCGTGCTGAAGCACGCGGAGGCGCTGCTGCGCAGCACCCTCGAAGGAGTCACCGCCTACGTCCAGGCCGATGTGTGCGACCCCGGCCGCATCCTGGAACGGGCCCGCGAGAGCCTGGACTTCACCCGGCCGGTGGCGCTGTCCCTGGTGGCGCTGACGCACTTCCTCGGCGACGAGGACGACCCGTACGCCCTGGTGGCCGCGCTCGTCGACGCCCTGCCCTCCGGCAGTCACCTCGTCCTGTCGCAGCTCACCGCCGACTTCGACCCCGAGGCGGTGGCGCGCGGCGTCGCGATGTACGCGGCGGGCGGTGTCACCCTCGCGCCGCGCGGCCGCGCGGAGATCGCCCGCTTCTTCGAGGGGCTGGAGTTCGTGGAGCCCGGGCTGGTGCAGCTGACCGACTGGCACCCCGAGCTGGCCGTCGACGAGACCGTCGACGAGAACGCCGTGATCTCGCTGTACGGGGCGGTGGCCCGCAAGCCGTGAGCCGCACCGCCCCCTCGCGCGGGCGGCGGCGTCCCCCCAAAAGCTGCTTATGATGCCCCGGTGTTCGATTCCCGGCACATCAAGACGTTCCACGAGGTGGTCAGGACCGGCTCCTACTCGGCCGCCGCCCGTGCCCTCGGTTACACCCAGCCGGCGATCACCCAGCAGATGAAGGCCCTGGAGCGGGAGACCGGCTCCGCCCTGTTCGTCCGGGTGGGCCGCGGACTGCGTCTCACCGAGGCCGGCGAGGCGCTGGCCCGGCACACCTCGGCCATCCTCGACGCCATGTCCAGCGCGCGGGAACAGATGAACGCCCTCACCCGGCTGCGCGCCGGACGCGTCCGGCTGTGCGCCTTCCCCAGCGCCAACTCCACGCTCGTCCCCGAGACGCTGGCCGGGCTGACCGCCGACCACCCCGCGCTCCGCGTCGACCTGCTGGAGAACGAGCCGCCCGAGTCGCTGCGGCGGCTGATCCGGGGCGAGTGCGACATCGCGCTGGCGTTCACCTACCCCGGGCTGCACGAACAGGTGCCGGAGGGGCTGGTGGAGGTACCGCTGCTGGAGGACCAGCTGACCGTGCTGCTGCCGGCCGGGCACCCGCTGGCCCGCCGGCGGGCGGTCCGGCTGACCGATCTCGCGGGCGAGCGCTGGATCGCCGGCTGTCCGCGCTGCCGGGCGAACCTGCTGCACGAGTGCGCGGAGGAGGGGTTCGTGCCCGACATCGCGTTCATGACCGACGACAACCTCGCCGTGCAGAGCCTGGTCGCGGAGGGGCTGGGCGTCGCCATGCTCCCCTCGCTCGTCCTGAACTTCATGCGCCACCCGAAGGTGGCCGGTCGTCCGCTCCGTCCGATCTCCCGGCGCAAGATCTCGGCCTACGTGCTGCCCGAGCACCTGCGCATCCCGGCGACGGCGCGCGTCCTCGACCAGCTCAGGTCCGTCGCCGCCCGCAAGGACGGCTGCTGAGCGCGCCGGGCTCCGGGCCGATGGACCGCGCGGTGCCGCGCGGTCGCCCATCCATAAGCACCGCTTGGGGAAGGCGAAGAAACTGTCGTTGGACGTAATGCGTCCGCCCGTTCGACCCTCCCGGTATGCCTCCCGCTGCCAGTGCCCCGAGTCCCCCGGGCGCCTTCACGGCCCCGCGCCCCACCGCACGCCTCGCCGCCCTGATCGCGGACATCAGGGGAACCGTCGGACGCGGACTGCCACCGGATCCGACGGCCCACCTCGTCGGGGAGTGCCTGGCCCCGCACCTGGGCGCCCCCGACCTGCTCACCCCGGAGCAGCGCGCGAGCGACCCGGCGCGCTACCGGCAGCACCTGCTGCACGCCGAACACGACGGCAGTTTCTCCCTCGTCGCGCTCGTCTGGCTGCCGGGCCAGGGCACCTCGGTGCACGACCACATCGCCTGGTGCACCACCGGCGTCCACCAGGGCCGGGAGCGGGAGCGCCGGTACAGGCTCCTGCCGGCCGCCGTCCCGGACGGCACCGCCCGGCTCGTCGCCACCGCCGACGTGGTGAACGCGACGGGCGAGGTCTGCGGTTTCGCGCCGCCGGGCGACATCCACCGGGTGTGGAACGACGGGCCGGGCACCGCGATATCCCTGCACGTCTACGGCGCCGACCTCTCCCGCTTCGGCACCAGCGTCCGCCGGGTGTACCCGCTGCCGGCGGACCGCTGATGGCGCTGCTGCGGGAACGGGCCGCCGCCACGCCCCCGGCCGGCCGTCCGGCCGCGGCCCGCCGCCACGGGCTGGCCCTCGCCCTGCTCGGTGTCGCCCTCGCCTGGTGCGCGCACCGGGCCCTGCCGGGTGTGCCGATGCTCACCGCCGCCGTCGTGCTCGGCGTGGCGGCCGCCCATCTGCCCCGGCTGCGGACCGTCGTACGGACCACCGCGCGGCCGGGGCTGTCGTACGCGGGCAGGCGGCTGATGCGGGCCGGGATCGTGCTGCTCGGGCTGCGGCTCGCCTTCGACGACGTCCGCGCCCTGGGCTGGGCCACCGTCCTCATGGTGATCGGCGTCGTGACGGTCACCCTGCTCGGCACCTGGTGGCTGGGCCGGCGGCTGGGGCTGCCCGGGGACCAGCCGCTGCTGATCGCCGCCGGGTACGCGGTGTGCGGGGCGTCGGCGATCGGCGCGGTGGGCGAGGCGCGGGGCAGCGACGAGCGGGACACGGCCGCCTCGGTGGCGTTGGTCACCCTCTGCGGCACGCTCGCCATCGCCGTACTGCCGCTGCTCCAGGGCGTGCTCGGGCTGGGCGACGCCGCGTTCGGGCGGTGGGTCGGCGCGAGCGTGCACGACGTCGGACAGGTGGTCGCCACCGCGCAGACCGCGGGCGGGACGGCGCTCGGCGAGGCGGTGCTGGTGAAGCTGATGCGGGTGGCGCTGCTCGCGCCGATCGTGGCGGCGGTGGCGCTGGGTGTCCGGCGCGGGCGGGGGCGTGCGCCGGGCGCGGCCCGGGTGCCGCTCGTCCCGCTCTTCGTCGTCGGCTTCCTGGCCGCCGTGGCCCTGCGCAGCACGGGTCTGCTGCCCGCGGCGGCGCTGGACACGGCCGGTGTCGCGCAGGAACTGCTGCTGGCCGCCGCCCTGTTCGGGCTCGGCAGCGCGGTCGACCTGCCCGCCCTGACCCGCACGGGCGTCCGGGTCGCCGCGCTTGGCCTGTGCGCCTGGGTGGTCGTGGCCGGACTGTCGTACGCCGGGGTGCTGCTGGTGTCGTGAGGGTGTGCGCGGGCGGTGGCTCGCACCGCCCGCGCACCGGCCCCGGGGCTCAGAAGCCGGCGGGCTCCGTGTAGACGCCCCACTCGTCGCGCAGGACGCCGCAGATCTCGCCGAGGGTCGCCTCCGCGCGGACGGCGTCGAGCATCGGCTCGATCATGTTGGCGCCGGAGCGGGCCGCGGCGACCATGGCGTCGAGCGCGCCGCGCACCGTCGCGTCGTCGCGGGCGGCCTTGCGCTCGCCGAGGAGCCGTACCTGCTCGCGCTCCACCTCGTGGCTGACGCGCAGGATCTCCAGGTCGCCGGTGACGGACCCGGTGTGCACGTTGACGCCGACGACCCGCTTGTCGCCCTTCTCCAGCGCCTGCTGGTAGCGGAACGCCGACTCGGCGATCTCGCCGGTGAACCAGCCGTCCTCGATGCCGCGCAGGATGCCGGAGGTGATCGGCCCGATCGGGTGCTGCCCGTCCGGGTGGGCGCGCAGGCCCCGCTCCTTGATCTGCTCGAAGATCTTCTCCGCGTCGGCCTCGATGCGGTCGGTGAGCTGCTCGACGTACCAGGAACCGCCCAGCGGGTCGGCGACGTTGGCGACGCCGGTCTCCTCCATCAGCACCTGCTGGGTGCGCAGGGCGATCTCGGCGGCCTGCTCGCTGGGCAGGGCGAGGGTCTCGTCCAGGGCGTTGGTGTGGAGGGAGTTCGTGCCGCCGAGCACCGCCGCCAGCGCCTCGACGGCCGTACGGACGACGTTGTTGTACGGCTGCTGGGCGGTGAGCGAGACACCGGCGGTCTGGGTGTGGAAGCGCAGCCACTGCGCCTTCTCGCTCCTGGCGCCGTAGACGTCGCGCATCCAGCGGGCCCAGATGCGGCGGGCGGCGCGGAACTTGGCGATCTCCTCGAAGAAGTCGACGTGCGCGTCGAAGAAGAAGGACAGGCCGGGCGCGAAGACGTCCACGTCCAGGCCGCGCGACAGCCCCAGCTCCACGTACCCGAAGCCGTCCGCGAGCGTGTACGCCAGCTCCTGCGCGGCCGTCGCCCCGGCCTCGCGGATGTGGTAGCCGGAGACCGAGAGCGGCTTGTAGGCGGGGATGCCGGCCGCGCAGTGCTCCATCAGGTCGCCGATCAGGCGCAGATGGGGCTCGGGCTGGAAGAGCCACTCCTTCTGCGCGATGTACTCCTTGAAGATGTCCGTCTGGAGCGTGCCGTTGAGCACGGCCGGGTCGACGCCCTGGCGTTCGGCGGCGACGAGGTACATGCAGAAGACGGGCACGGCGGGCCCGCTGATCGTCATCGACGTGGTCACGTCGCCGAGCGGGATGTCCCGGAACAGGACCTCCATGTCGGCCGCCGAGTCGATCGCCACCCCGCAGTGGCCGACCTCGCCCAGGGAGCGCGGGTCGTCGGAGTCGCGGCCCATGAGCGTCGGCATGTCGAAGGCGACGGACAGGCCGCCCCCGCCGTTGCCGAGGATCATCTTGTAGCGCTCGTTGGTCTGCTCGGCGTTGCCGAACCCGGCGAACTGCCGGATGGTCCACGTACGCCCCCGGTAGCCGGTGGGATACAGCCCGCGGGTGAAGGGGTACTCCCCCGGCCAGCCGATCCGCTCGAACCCGTCGTAGGTGTCCCCGGGCCGTGGTCCGTACACCGGCTCCACGGGATCGCCGGAGAGCGTGGTGAAGTCTGCGTCGCGCGTGCGCGCGGCGTCGTACCGGGCCTGCCAGCGTCGGCGGCCCTCCTCGATGGCGTCAGCGTCCATACCCTCGAATTTACTTGGACGTCCTAGTAAATGTCGATGGCTGACCGCCGCACGCTGCTCCGTACGGCGGTGGGGCGGGTTAGGCGACCGCGGGGGCCTTGCCCTCGACGCTGCCCTCCAGCTCGCGGCTGATCCTGCGCTCCACGAAGAACGCGGCGGTGGGGACCGTCCCGGCGAGCAGCACCCACAGCTGCTTCTTGACCGGCCACTTCGCCTTGGAGCCGAGGTCGAAGGCGAAGATCAGGTAGACGACGTAGAGCCAGCCGTGGGCGATGCTGACCACCTGCGTGAAGTCGGCCGCGCCGCCCATGTCCAGCACGTACTTGCCGATCATGCCGAACGTCAGGGCGACGAGGAGGACACCGGTGACGTAGGCCATGATCCGGTAGCGGGTCAGCACGCTTCGCTTCATGGAGTCGAGCGTAACGGGCCGTTCCGGGAGATCTTGCGAGGGGTCGCCCCCTCGGCGGAGCCCCGGCTCCCGGGACACCCGAGGCGATGTGTGCGGGGAACGTGTGCACTGTGCACCGAAACCGCGAGTGCCGCGTGAACACCGCGGGACCTTCTCCGTCATTTGCCGGAGCATCATCGCAAAGGTATGACACCACACATCACCACATCACCCCCCATAAGACCTCCTCCTCCACGGCCCGCCCGACACGCCGGGCGCCCGCACCGGTGCCCGGAGCAGCCACTCTCCCCTTCCGATGGTTTTAAGATCAACAACAGGCCGCCCCTACGCACCGACGGCCAGTCCCCCGTCCTCTTGGCAGCCGCGAACGCCGTGCGCGGTACGGACCGGGCGGAAGCACGCGTGAAGAAAGGTGAACACCATGGTCCTCGGACTGCTGCGACGCCTGCGCCCGTACGGCGCCTCCGACGCCGCGCCGGGCCTCTCCGTCCCCCTGCCGCCCGGCGCGGGGGCGTTCGGCTGCGAGGCCGTCGACCTCCTGGGGCAGCCGCTGGGCTCGGTCGAGGTCACGGTGACCGCGCTGGACAGCCACCGCGTCGCGGCCCGCGGCACCACCGACCCGTACGGCTACTACATGGCCGTGCTGCCCCCGGGCAGGTACAGCGTGATGCTGACGGCGGACGGCCTGGCCCCCGCCCGCGAGACGGTCGAGATAGCCGCCGGGGTGGCTCCCGCCCCCGCACGCGTCACCCTGGAGCCCGGGCGCCGGCTGGAGCTGCCGCCCGCCGGCACCTGGGTGTTCGACCCCCCGCACACCGCGATCCGGTTCATCGCCAAGCACGTGGGCATGGCGCACGTCCACGGCCGGTTCACACGGTTCGACGGCGGCATCCGCGTCGCGGAGGACATGAGCGACTCCCAGGTCTCCGTGCGCATCGACGCCTCCAGCATCACCACGGGCAACCAGACCCGCGACAACCACCTGCGGTCGGCCGACTTCCTCGACGTCGAGAACTACCCGTACATCGACTTCACCAGCACCCGGTTCGCCTACCACGGCGGCTCCAAGTGGACCGTGCACGGCACCCTCACGATGCACGGCACCAGCCGCTCGGTGGGCCTCGACACCGAGTACCTCGGCACCGTGAACGGCGGCTACGAGCAGGAGCTGCGCTGCGCCGCCCTCGCCAGGACCGAACTGCACCGCGAGGACTTCACCCTCAACTGGCGTTCCATGCTCGCCCGCGGCATCGCCGTCGTCGGGCCGACGGTCCAGCTGGCCCTCGACGTCCAGGCCATGTACCGCACCCACGACACACCGACCCCGCCGCACTAGGACCAGGGCCTGGGCGCGGGGGCGGGGGCGGGGCGGCGGGCCTCAGTCCTCCGCGAAGTCCCCCGCCGCGATCCGCAGCGGGCGGAGCATCGCGAAGAGCTCGGCGCACTCCTCGGCGTCGTAGGCGCCCAGGCCGAAGTCCATCGCCATCAGGTCGCGGGTGGCGGCCTCGACCACCTCGCGGCCCCGGTCGGTGATGGTCGCGAGGGTGCCGCGGCCGTCGTTGGGGTTGGGGCGTTTGGCCACCAGACCCGATCTCACCAGCCGGTCCACGGTGTTCGTCACCGACGTGGGGTGCACCATGAGCCGTTCGCCGATCTTGGACATCGGCAGTTCACCGGACTTGGAGAAGGTCAGCAGCACCAGCGCCTCGTACCGCGCGAACGTGAGCCCGTAGGGCTTGACCACCGCGTCGACCTCGGCCAGCAGGATCTGGTGCGCGCGCATGATCGAGGTGATCGCGGCCATCGACGGCACGTTTCCCCAGCGCTGCTTCCAGAGCTCGTCGGCGCGGGCGATGGGATCGAACGAGAGACTGAGGGGCTTCGGCACGGACCAGACCCTACCGGCCGGTCATATGTCGGTCAGCCCCGTCTCGCCCCTCGGTCCGCGGTCATCCGTCGTGCTGCGCCAGGTGGCGTTCGACCGTCTCCACCTTGGACGTGAGGCCGTCCGCCACACCCGGGCGGATGTCCGCCTTGAGGACCAGGGAGACGCGCGGGGCGCGGGCCTCCACGGCGGCCACGGCGCGCCTGACCACGTCCATCACCTCGTCCCACTCTCCCTCGACGGAGGTGAACATGGCGTCGGTGCGGTTCGGCAGCCCGGACTCGCGGACCACCCGCACGGCGTCGGCGACGTACTCCCCCACGTCCTCGCCGACGCCCAGCGGCGTCACGGAGAAGGCGACGATCATGCCTTCACGGCCCCTTCGGCGCGTGCGCGGGAGGCGATCACCGCGTCCTCGGCCTCGCGCTTGAGCCGGCGGTCGGCGAAGAAGCCGCCGGTGGGCAGCACCGACATCAGGAAGTAGAAGGCGGCGGTCTTCAGCGGCCACTTGGCGCGGTTCCAGGCGTCGGCCCAGAAGAGCACGTAGACGACGAAGAGGAAGCCGTGGATCGCGCCCATCACCGGTACGGCGTTGAACTCCGTGGTCCGCTTCAGGACCGAGCAGACGAGCAGCAGGAGGAACGAGATCGCCTCGGGGCCCGAGACCAGGCGCAGGCGGCGGAGGGCGGTGGCGGTCTTGATGTCCACGGGTCACCTTCGATGGGAGAGACGTCGGCGTCGACGGGTCGGACGGCTTGCGCCGTACGGCTTGTGAACACACGCACAAGCGCGGGTCCATTGTGGCAAACCCGGTTCACGGCCACGGGAGGGGGTCCGCGGAGTCCGCACGTCCCCGGGCACCACGGAGCCCCTGAGGGTGCGGTCGGGGTGCGACTCCCCCCACAGGATCTGTCGGCGGGGGCAAAGAGGCCGCTACCGTCGCAAGCGTGGCGATGTTCCGACTTCAGAGCAGCAAGGTGCTCGCCGTCGACATGACCGGGGATGCCGTGAAGGCGAAGAACGGCTCCATGGTCGCGTACGACGGCGAGATGGCCTTCAAGAAGCTCAGCGGCGGCGGTGAGGGCATCCGGGGGATGGTGACCCGGCGGCTCACGGGTGAGCAGATGACACTGATGGAGGTGAAGGGGCACGGGACCTGCTGGTTCGCGGACCGGGCGTCCGAGATCAATCTGGTGGCTCTCCAGGGGGACAAGCTCTACGTGGAGTCCAGCAACCTGCTGGCGACCGACGGCGCGCTGCGCACCGGGACCGATTTCACGGGTCTGCGCGGGGCCTCGCAGGGCAACGGGCTGTTCACGACCACCGTCGAGGGACACGGCCAGGCGGCCCTCATGTCCGACGGGCCGGCGGTGCTGCTGCGGGTCAGCCCGCAGTACCCGCTGACGGTCGACCCCGGCGCCTACGTGGCCCACCAGGGGAACCTGCGGCAGTCCTTCCAGTCCGGTGTGACCTTCCGCACGCTGCTCGGCGAGGGCGGCGGCGAGGCCTTCCAGATCCGCTTCGAGGGCGACGGACTGGTCTATGTGCAGCCCAGTGAGCGGAACACGATCGCGGGGGACGTCTGACATGGCCTTCCGGGAGATCAACGCGAAGATGGTCGAGGCGACCGTGGCGCCGGGGCAGCGGCTGTTCAGCCAGCGGGGCGCGATGCTCGCGTACCGGGGCGAGGTGAGCTTCACACCGAACATGGCGGGCGGGCGCGGCGGGCTGATGTCGATGATCGGCCGGCGGGTGGCCGACGAGGACACGCCCCTGATGACCGTCGAGGGCAGCGGCACCGTGCTGTTCGGGCACGGCGGCCACCAGGTGCAGGTGATCGAGCTCGCCGGGGACACGCTGTACGTCGAGGCCGACCGGCTGCTGGCCTTCGAGGGCACGCTGGAGCAGGGCACGGTCTTCCTCGGCGCCCAGGGCGGGGTGATGGGCATGGTGCGGGGCCAGGTCTCGGGCCAGGGGCTGTTCACGACGTCGCTGAAGGGGCACGGCTCGGTCGCCGTGATGGCGCACGGCGGGGTGATCGAGATCCCGATCACCCCGCAGCGGCCGGTGCACGTCGACCCGCAGGCCTACGTCGCCCACCACGGCGACGTGCGCAACAAGCTGTCCACCGCCCTCGGCTGGCGGGACATGGTGGGCCGCGGCTCCGGCGAGGCGTTCCAGCTGGAGCTGAGCGGCAGCGGTGCCGTGTACGTGCAGGCCTCGGAGGAGAAGCTGTGAGCACCTACGGAACGGGCTCCGGGCCCACGGTCTTCGACCCGGCGACGCTGCCGTCCGACGACAGCGTCGACCACTACACCTTCTGCGTGGAGCTCAAGGGCACCCAGTGGTTCATGCAGAAGGGGAAGATGATCGCCTACTACGGCTCGATCGAGTTCAACGGCATCGGGCACGGCCGACTCGACCGACTTGTCCGTACCGCTTTTCATTCGCCTCTGCACGCGAGCGACTGGGTCGTGGCGGAGGGCTCGGGCAAGATGCTCCTCGCCGACCGGGCCTTCGACGTGAATTCCTACGACCTCGACGACGGCAACCTGACCATTCGCTCGGGCAACCTCCTCGCTTTTCAGCCAAGTCTGTCGCTCAAGCAGTCGATCGTGCCCGGTTTTCTGACGCTGATCGGAACCGGGAAGTTCGTCGCCGCGTCGAACGGTCCGGTGGTGTTCATGGAGCCCCCCGTCCGGGTGGACCCGCAGGCGCTGGTCGGATGGGCGGACTGCCCCTCTCCGTGCCATCACTACGACCACGGCTACATGACCGGCGTGATGGGCGGTCTACGTGCGCTGACGGGCCTGGGCGGGGCGTCCGGGGAGGAGCACCAGTTCGAGTTCGTCGGCGCCGGCACGGTGCTGCTCCAGTCCTCGGAGGCGCTGATGGCGGAGCAGGCCACGGGGGTCACTCCGGGGGAACCCGGGGTACCCGGAGGCGGTGCGTCGGGCGGGCACGGTCAGCCGTCCGGCGCACCGCGTCTTCCCGGACAGCTGGGAGACCTCCAGCGTCGCTTCGGGCTGTGAGCGGTAATGTGCGGGGTGTGACATCGAACGCCTGCCCGTGATGTCACACGGAAGCCTCATTAGTTCGCCTTTCAACTTCCTTAGGTAGACTTCATTCATGGAGACCGAGACGGCCACCCGCTGGCTGACCAATGCGGAGCAGTGCGCCTGGCGCACCCACCTGGAGGTCAACAGGCTGTTGACGTACCAGCTCGAGAAGGATCTGCAGCCGTTCGGCCTGACGATGAACGACTACGAGATCCTGGTGAACCTGTCCGAGTCGGAGGACCGCCGGATGCGGATGAGCGACCTCGCCTCCGCCACCCTGCAGTCCAAGAGCCGCCTCTCGCACCAGATCACCCGCATGGAGAACGCGGGCCTGGTCCGGCGGGAGAACTGCGAGTCCGACCGGCGCGGGCTGTACGCCGTCCTCACCGAGCACGGCATGGAGACCATGCACAAGGTCGCGCCCCATCATGTGGCGTCCGTCCGCCGGCACTTCATCGACCTGCTCTCCCCCGAGGCACTCACCGAGCTCGACAAGGCCCTCAAGCCCATCGCCGAGCACCTGCGCGGGCAGCGGGGACGCCACTGAGGCGTCCCGGCAGGGGCACCGGCCGGTCCGACGGGACACCGGTCAGTCCGGCCGGGCGAGCGGCAGGCGGAGTTCGAACAGGGCTCCGCCGGCCGGCGCCGCACCCGCCGTGAGCGTCCCGCCGTGCCGTACGGCGACGTCCCTCGCGATCGCCAGGCCCAGCCCGGCGCCGCCGTCGTCGCGGCTGCGGGCGGCGTCCAGCCGGACGAACCGCTCGAAGATCCGCTCCCGGTCGGCCTCGGCCACCCCGTCGCCGTCGTCGGCCACCCCGAGCACCGCCCAGGTGCCCTCCCGCCGCACGGTCACGGTGACCCGCTCGCGGGCGTGCCGCCGGGCGTTGTCCAGCAGGTTGGCGAGCACCCGTCCGAGCTGCCCCCGCGACCCGCTCACCTCGGCCGGCTCCGCGTCCACCGTCACACCGGTACGACCCGCCGCCTCCTCGCGCGCCAGCGCGGCCAGGTCGACCGGGGCGTCGGCGGGGCGCTCGCCCGCGTCCAGCCGGGCGAGCAGCAGCAGGTCGGCGGCGAGGTGCTGGAGGCGCACGGTGTCCTCGACGGCGCCGTCCAGGTCCAGCAGTTCGGGATGGGCGGCGGCCACCTCCAGCTGGGTGCGCAGGGACGCGATCGGGCTGCGCAGTTCGTGCGAGGCGTCGGCGACGAACCGCCGCTGCCGCTCCACGGACGTCTCCAGCGCGGCGAGCGTCTCGTTGGTGGTGCGGGCGAGGCGGGCGATCTCGTCGTGCGTGGCCGGTTCGGGGACGCGGCGGGCCAGGTCCTCGGAGGCGGTGATCGCCGCCATCTCGCGCCGGATGCCCTCCACCGGGCGCAGCGCACGCCCGGTGACCAGCCAGGTCACCCCGGCGACCACGCCCAGCAGCAGGGGCAGGCCGATGAGCATCGCGGTCAGCGAGGTGTCCACGGCACTGTGCTCGGCGGCGAGCGGCGCGCCCGCGTGGACGGTGAGGCGGCCCCGGTCGTGGGTCTCGACCTCCACGGCGGCGAAGCGGTAGTCCTCCGCGTCGCCGTCGATCGTCGCGGAGCCGTTGCTGAAGGTGGTCTCGCGGGCGATCTCGCCGGGGGCGAGGGACTCCCCGGAGCCGCCGAAGTCGTCCGAGTCGCCGCCCTCCTCGGAGTCGTCGCCGTCATCGCCGTCGTCGGAGTCGTCGGAGTCGTCGTCCCCGCGGGCCGGGGCGGACGACCGCGGCGTCACCTCGGTGGTCGCCGTGCCGGTGATCTTCCGCAGGTCCTCACTCGCCGCGACGAGCCGGCCGTCCTCGTCGACGATCTGCACCGGGCCGCCGTCGCCGTCCAGCCCCGACAGCTTGTCGTACGGCGTCCGGACGGCGAGTTCGGCGGCGACCGCCCGCGCGGAGCGCTCCGCCTGGGTGCCCGCCTCACCGATCAGGTTGGAGCGCAGCGACAGCAGGACGGCGGTGCCGGCCGCGACGAGCGCCACGGCGACCACGAGGGTGGCGCCGAGCGTCGCCCGCGAGCGGACGGAACCGAACAGCCGGCTCACGGCGCCGTCTCCAGCCGGTACCCGGCGCCGCGCACCGTACGGATCAGCCCGGCGCGCAGTTTGCGGCGCAGGGCGCTGACGTAGACCTCGACGATGTTCGGGTCGCCCTCGTAGGCGAAGTCCCAGACGTGCTCCAGGATCTCGGCCTTGGACACCACCTCGCCGGCCCGCAGCACCAGCTGCTCCAGCACCGAGAACTCCTTGGCGGTCAGCGCCACTTCGGCGTCGCCCAGGAACACCCGGCGGGCGGCGGTGTCCACCTTCAGGTCGCCGTGCACATGCACCGGGGAGGCCCCGGCGCCCTGGCGGCGGCGCAGCAGCGCCTTGATCCTTGCGACCAGGACGACGTACGAGAACGGCTTGGTGAGGTAGTCGTCGGCGCCCGTGTCCAGGCCCTCCGCCTCGTCGTACTCGCCGTCCTTGGCGGTGAGCATCAGGATCGGCACGTCGTGTCCCGCGGCGCGCAGGGCGGCGCAGACCCGGTAGCCGTTCATGCCGGGCAGCATGATGTCGAGGATCAGGAGGTCGTACGTCCCCTCCGTGGCCCGGTGCAGGCCCTCCCGGCCGTCGTGGACGACGTCCACGGCGTAGCCCTCGGCGGTGAGGCCCTTGGCGAGCGACAGGGCCAGCCGCTTCTCGTCCTCCACGATCAACAGGCGCATGCCGTCAAGGGTCGCAAAGCCAAGCTGAAGATCCCTTCAGGGGGCTTCAGGTTCTCCTCAGCGTCGGTCGGCGAGATTGAAGGCGTCGAAAACGAAGCGGCTCGGGAGGAACCAGCATGAAGCGCAACATCGTGATCGCCGTCGTGACGGCCGCGGCCCTCGTCGGCGGGGGTACGGCGACGGCCCTCGCGGTCTCGGGGGACAGCGGCGCATCGACGCCGGTGGCGCAGACGGAGAGCCGGGTGGGGGACGACGACGGGCGGGACGACGACGGTGACGACCGGGACGACCGGGACGACCGGAGCGACGTGCGGGGTGACGACCGTGACGACCGTGACGACGTGCGGGACGACCGGGACGACGCCGCCGCCGTCTCCGGGGGTGTGAGCGCCGCCGACGCCATCGCCGCCGCGCTGAAGCACACGCCGGGAACGGCCGTCTCCGCCGATCTGGACGACGACGGTGACGACGCGGACGACGGTGACGACGCGGACGACAGCGGTGGCCGGGCGGCCTGGGAGGTCGACATCCTCGGCGGCGGCGACACCTGGTACAGCGTGCGGGTCGACCCGGCGACCGGGAAGGTGCTGGGCGCGCACAAGGACGACGAGGACGACGCCGGCGAGGTGCGGGCCGCGCTGAAGGGGACGTCGGTGACGGCCGAGGAGGCCGCGGAGCTGGTGGCCGCCAAGGGCAGGGTGGTCTCGATAGACCTGGACGACGACGAGCGTGGCTGGGAGGCGGAGACGGTCGCCTCCGGCGGCGGGGAGAAGGACTGGCGCGTGGGGCTGGACGGCGCGGGTGTCAGTGCGGAGCGGGGTGACGACTCGGACGGCTCCGACGACTCCGACGACTCCGACGACTGATCGGACGGGTGTGGTCGGTGGGGCGGTGGGGGGTTTTCGCCCCCGCCGCCCCTTCCCGTCCCGTCCCCGGGGGCTGCCGCCCCCGGACCCCCGCTTCGGCCCGAAACGGGCCTCGTCCTCAAACGCCGGACGGGCTGCTTTGGCTCAGCCGCCTTTACGGGCGGGGGTCTCAGCCGCCCGACGGGCTGGACGACGTCAGGCCCGTCACCAGTTCGTCCGCCGCGCGGTACGGGTCCAGTTCGCCGGCGATGATGCGTTCCGCGAGGGCGTCGAGGCGGCGGTCGCCGTGGAGGTCGCCGATGCGTTCGCGCAGGGCCGTGACCGCGATGGTCTCGACCTCGCGGGAGGCGCGGGACAGCCGGCGCTCGGTGAGGACGCCGTGCTCCTCCATCCAGGCCCGGTGCTTCTCCAGAGCCTCGACGACCTCGTCGACGCCCTCCGCGCGCGCGGCGACCGTCTTCACGATCGGCGGGCGCCAGTCGCCGGGGGCGCGGGACTCGCCGAGGCCCAGCATGTGGTTCAGCTCGCGGGCGGTGGCGTCGGCGCCGTCACGGTCCGCCTTGTTGACGACGTAGACGTCGCCGATCTCCAGGATTCCGGCCTTGGCCGCCTGGATGCCGTCGCCCATGCCGGGGGCCAGCAGCACCACGGAGGTGTCGGCCTGGGAGGCGATCTCCACCTCCGACTGGCCCACGCCCACCGTCTCGACGAGGACCACGTCGCAGCCCGCCGCGTCCAGTACGCGGATCGCCTGCGGGGCGGCCCAGGCGAGGCCGCCCAGGTGGCCGCGGGTCGCCATGGAGCGGATGTAGACGCCCGGGTCGGAGGCGTGCTCCGACATCCGGACGCGGTCGCCGAGCAGGGCGCCGCCCGAGAAGGGCGAGGACGGGTCGACGGCCAGGACGCCGACCCGTTTGCCCTGCTTGCGGTAGGCACTCACCAGCGCCGAGGTGGACGTCGACTTGCCGACGCCCGGGGAGCCGGTGAGGCCGACCACGTACGCGTTGCCGGTCAGCGGCGCCAGGGCCGCCATGACCTCCCTGAGCTGCGGGGACGCCCCCTCCACCAGGGAGATCAGCCGGGCCACGGCCCGCGGCCTGCCCTCTCTGGCCTGGGCCACCAGAGTGGAGACGTCCTGCATCACAGCTCCGTTCGCGTAAGGGAAGACAGCAAGAAACCGGGTCAGGCCCCGGGTACCCGCACGATCAGCGCGTCACCCTGGCCGCCGCCGCCGCACAGCGCCGCCGCGCCGACGCCGCCGCCGCGCCGCTTCAGCTCCAGCGCCAGGTGCAGCACCAGCCGGGCGCCGGACATGCCGATCGGGTGGCCCAGGGCGATGGCCCCACCATGGACGTTCACCTTTTCGGTGGAAACGCCGAGGTCCTTCATTGACTGCACGGCAACCGCGGCGAAGGCCTCGTTGATCTCGATGAGGTCGAGGTCGGACACCTCCAGCCCCTCCTTCTTCAGGGCGTGCCGGATCGCGTTGGAGGGCTGCGACTGGAGGGAGTTGTCGGGACCTGCCACGTTGCCGTGGGCACCGATCTCCGCGATCCACTCCAGGCCCAGCTCCTGCGCCTTGGCCTTGCTCATCACGACCACGGCCGCCGCACCGTCCGAGATCTGCGAGGAGGAGCCGGCCGTGATGGTGCCGTCCTTGGAGAAGGCGGGGCGCAGCCTGCCGAGGGACTCGACGGTGGTGTCGCCGCGGATGCCCTCGTCCTGGCTGAAGAGCACCGGGTCGCCCTTGCGCTGCGGGATCTCGACCGGGGTGATCTCGGCCTCGTAGATGCCGTTCTTCTGCGCGGCGGCGGCCCGCTGGTGGGACAGGGCGGCGATCTCGTCCTGCTCCTGGCGGCCGATGCCGAGGCGGCTGTTGTGCTTCTCGGTGGACTCGCCCATGGCGATGTTCTCGAAGGAGTCGGTCAGACCGTCGTGCGCCATGGCGTCGAGCATCTGGACCGCGCCGTACTTGAAGCCCTCGCGGGACTTCGGCAGCAGGTGCGGGGCGTTGGTCATGGACTCCTGGCCGCCGGCGACGACCACGTCGAACTCGCCGGCCCGGATCAGCTGGTCGGCCAGCGCGATGGCGTCGAGGCCGGAGAGGCACACCTTGTTGATCGTCAGCGCCGGGACGTTCATCGGGATGCCGGCCTTCACGGCCGCCTGGCGCGCCGGGATCTGCCCCGCCCCGGCCTGGAGCACCTGCCCCATGATCACGTACTGGACCTGGTCGCCACCGATCCCCGCACGGTCGAGGGCGGCCTTGATCGCGAAGCCGCCGAGGTCGGCTCCGGAGAAGGACTTCAGAGAACCGAGCAACCGCCCCATGGGGGTGCGGGCGCCCGCGACGATGACGGACGTCGTGCCGTTCGTTGCGGAAGATGCAGAAGATGCAGATGACATGAGCTGCGGTCCCCTTCCGGCTGCACTGCCGAGGAGTGAACGAGGGTTTACTTCGAATGTACTGAGGCGCGGTCCGCGCCGTCATCGGCCTTTCGGTGTGATCGCGCGCACGTTGCGTAACCACCCCCCGCGCGCTGCACTGAGTCCATGCTGACGCGAATCGACCACATCGGGATCGCCTGTTTCGACCTGGACAGGACCGTGGAGTTCTACCGGGCCACCTACGGCTTCGAGGTGTTCCACTCCGAGGTCAACGAGGAGCAGGGCGTGCGCGAGGCCATGCTCAAGATCAACGAAACCTCCGACGGCGGCGCCTCCTACCTGCAACTGCTCGAACCGACCCGCGAGGACTCCGCCGTGGGCAAGTGGCTCGCGAAGAACGGCGAGGGCGTCCACCACATCGCCTTCGGCACGGCGGACGTGGACGCGGACGCGGCCGAGATCGGCGGCAAGGGCGTCCGCGTGCTGTACGAAGAGCCCCGGCGCGGCTCCATGGGGTCACGAATCACCTTCCTGCACCCCAAGGACTGCCATGGCGTTCTGACAGAACTGGTCACTTCGGCGCCTGTTGAGTCGTCCGAGCACTGACCCACGTACATAGGGGCCGGTAGGGTTGGGTCCGGTCGCCGCTCGATCCGTGGTGACCGCGTCCCGTCGCATGGTCGGCGGGATCACCGGGGTCCGGGTTTCGGGGGGCGAGCGCGGGGCGGCAGCCCATGCTCCGCCGTTGATCTGACACCATTCCCCGGGGGCCCCGTTCGGCGGATGAACGGGGCTCGGCCAGACTTGCGACCAGGGGACGGATGGGACCGCGCAGTGCGGGGCTACGAGAGCCAGGAGCGAGAGCCGGCGGCTGACGTCGACCACCTCTCTCGGTTCGAAGCCGAGATGAAGCGGCTGAAGACCGAGCGGGAAAAGGCGATCCAGCACGCCGAGGACCTCGGCTACCAGGTCGAGGTGCTGCGCGCCAAGCTGCACGAGGCGCGGCGCACCATCATGTCCCGGCCCGCCTTCGACGGCGGTGACCTCGGCTATCAGGCCGAGCAGTTGCTGCGCAACGCCCAGATGCAGGCCGACCAGCTGCGCGCGGACGCCGAGCGGGAGCTGAGCCAGGCCCGCGCGCAGACCCAGCGGATCCTCCAGGAGCACGCGGAGCAGGCGGCGCGGCTCCAGGCGGAGCTGCACCAGGAGGCCGTGACGCGGCGCCAGCAGCTCGACCAGGAGCTGGCGGAGCGCCGGCAGACCGTCGAGTCGCACGTCAACGAGAACGTGGCGTGGGCGGAGCAGCTGCGCGCCCGTACCGAGCAGCAGGCCCGCCGGCTCCTGGAGGAGTCCCGCGCGGAGACCGAGCAGGCCATGGCCGCCGCCCGCGCGGAGGCCGAGCGGCTGACCTCCGAGGCCCGCCAGCGGCTGCAGAGCGAGGCCGAGGCGGCCCGCGCGGAGGCCGAGCAGATCCTGCGCCGGGCCCGCGCGGACGCCGAGCGGCTGCTGAACGCCGCCTCCACACAGGCGCAGGAGGCCACCGACCACGCCGAGCAGCTGCGGACCTCCACCGCCAGCGAGTCGGAGTCGGCGCGCCGTCAGGCGCAGGAGCTGAGCCGGGCCGCCGAGCAGCGCATGACGGAGGCCGAGACGGCGCTGCGCGAGGCGCGTGCCGAGGCGGAGAAGGTGCTCGCCGAGGCGAAGGAGGCCGCGTCCAAGGCGCTGGCCTCCGCCGAGTCCGCCAACGAGACCCGTACGCGCACGGCCAAGGAGCAGGTCGCCCGGCTGGTCGAGGAGGCCACGAAGGAGGCCGAGCAGACCAAGTCCGAGGCGGAGCAGCTGGTCGCCGACGCCCGCGCGGAGGCCGAGAAGATCGTCGCCGAGGCCGCCGAGAAGGCCCGCACGATCACCGCCGAGGAGTCCGCGACGCAGCTGTCCAAGGCGGCCAAGACCGCCGAGGACGTGCTCAACAAGGCGTCGGAGGAGGCGAAGCGGACCACCAGGGCGGCGGCCGAGGAGGCCGAGCGGATCCGCGGCGAGGCCGAGGCCGAGGCGGACCGGCTGCGCGCCGAGGCGCACGACATCGCCGAGCAGCTCAAGGGCGCGGCGAAGGACGACACCAAGGAGTACCGCGCCAAGACGGTCGAGCTGCAGGAGGAGGCCCGCCGGCTGCGCGGCGAGGCCGAGCAGCTGCGCTCCGACGCGGTCGCCGAGGGCGAGAGGATCCGCGCGGAGGCCCGCAAGGAGGCCGTGGCGCAGATCGAGGAGGCGGCGAAGTCCGCCGAGGAGCTGCTCGCCAAGGCGAAGGCGGACGCGGACGAACTGCGCTCCACCGCGCAGGCCGACAGCGAGAAGGTCCGCACCGAGGCCATCGAGCGCGCCACGACGCTGCGCCGGCAGGCCGAGGAGACGCTGGAGCGCACCCGCAAGGAGGCCGAGCGGCACCGCGCGGAGGTCGTCGAGCAGTCCGACGCGCTCAAGGCGGACGCCGAGCGGGCCGCGCGCGAGCTGCGCGAGGAGACCGAGCGGGCGGTCGAGGCGCGCCGCACGGAGGCCGCCGCGGAGCTGTCGCGGCTGCACGCGGACGCCGAGGAGCGGCTCGCCGCCGCCGAGCAGGCGCTGAGCGACGCGCGCGAGGAGGCCGCCCGGATCCGCCGGGAGGCGTCGGAGGAGACCGAGCGGCTGCGCACCGAGGCCGCCGAGCGGATCCGCGCGCTCCAGCAGCAGGCGGAGGCGGAGGCGGAGCGGCTGCGTGACGAGGCCGCCGCCGACGCGTCCGCGTCCCGCGCGGAGGGCGAGTCCGTCGCCGTACGGCTGCGGTCGGAGGCCGCCGCCGAGGCGGAGCGGCTGAAGTCGGAGGCGCAGGACAGCGCCGACCGGATGCGGGCCGAGGCGCAGGCCGCCGCCGAGCGGATCTCCGCGGAGGCGTCGGAGACGCTGGCCGCCGCGCAGGAGGAGGCGGCCCGGCGCCGCCGGGAGGCCGAGGAACTGCTCGGTGCCGCCCGGGAGGAGGCCGACCAGGAGCGCCGGCGGGCCCGCGAGCAGAGCGAGGAGCTGCTGGCCTCGGCGCGCACCCGCGTGGAGGAGGCGCAGGCGGAGGCCGTGCGCCTGGTCGAGGAGGCGGACCGGCGCGCCACCGAGATGGTGTCGGCCGCCGAGCAGCACGCGACGCAGGTACGGGAGTCCGTCGCGGGGCTGCACGAGCAGGCCCAGGAGGAGATCGCCGGGCTGCGCAGCGCCGCCGAGCACGCGGCGGAGCGCACGCGCCACGAGGCCGAGCAGGAGGCGGACCGGGTCCGCGCCGACGCCTACGCGGAGCGGGAGCGGGCGAGTGAGGACGCCTCACGGCTGCGGCGGGAGGCGCGGGAGGAGACCGAGGCCGCCAAGGCGCTGGCCGAGCGCACCGTGTCCGAGGCGATCAGCGAGGCCGAGCGGATCCGCACGGACGTGTCCGAGCACGCCCAGCGGGTGCGCACGGAGGCCTCGGACGCCATCGCGGAGGCCGAGCAGGCGGCGGCGCGCACCCGGGCGGACGCCCGCGAGGACGCCAACCGGATCCGTTCGGACGCGGCGACGCAGGCGGACACCCTCATCACCGAGGCGCGCAACGAGGCCGAGCGGCTGACCTCCGAGACCATCACGGACACCGACCGGCTGCGCACGGAGACCGTGGCCGAGGCCGAGCGGGTGCGCGCGGAGTCGGTCGCCAAGGCGGAGAAGCTGATCGCGGACGCCACCGGCGACGCGGAGCGGCTGCGCGCCGAGGCCGCGGAGACGGTGGGGTCGGCGCAGCAGCACGCGGAGCGCATCCGCGGCGAGGCCCGGCGGGTCAAGACCGACGCGGAGTCGGAGGCCGAGCGGCTGGTGTCGGCCGCGCGCGAGGAGGCCGAGCGGACGCTGGACGCGGCCCGCAAGGAGGCCAACAAGCGGCGCTCCGAGGCGGCCGAGCAGGTCGACACGCTCATCACGGAGACCACCGCCGAGGCGGACAAGCTGCTCACCGAGGCGCAGCAGCAGGCGCTGAAGACGACGGCGGAGGCGGAGTCGCAGGCGGACACCATGGTCGGCGTCGCGCGCAGCGAGGCCGAGCGGATCGTCTCCGAGGCGACCGTCGAGGGCAACACCCGGGTGGAGAAGGCCCGTACGGACGCGGACGAGCTGCTGGTCGGCGCGCGCCGGGACGCGACGCAGATCCGCGAGCGCGCGGAGGAGCTGCGCGAGCGCATCACCAGTGAGATCGAGGAGTTGCACGAGCGGGCCCGCCGTGAGGCGGCGGAGACGATGAAGTCCACGGGCGACCGCTGCGACGCGCTCATCAAGGCCGCCGAGGACCAGCTCGCCAAGGCGGAGGCGAAGGCGAAGGAGATCGTCTCCGAGGCCAACTCCGAGGCGGGCAAGGTGCGTATCGCCGCCGTGAAGAAGGCCGAGGGTCTGCTCAAGGAGGCGGAGCAGAAGAAGGCCACGCTCGTCAAGGAGGCCGAGGAGCTGAAGGCCGAGGCGGTCCGCGAGGCGCGGCGCACGGTCGAGGAGGGCAAGCGCGAGCTGGAGGTGCTGGTGCGGCGCCGCGAGGACATCAACACCGAGATCTCCCGCGTGCAGGACGTGCTGGAGGCGCTGGAGTCCTTCGAGGCTCCCGCCGGCGGCAAGGACAACGGGGTCAAGGCGGGAGCCACGGCAGGAGCCACCCGTACGAGTGGCAAGTCATCGGATAGCTAGCAAAGCGGACGAAATTCCTTGATGCTGGAGGGCTTTGACCAAGGGTTTGGCAAGCCCTGGGACGGTTAGCCACTCAAAAGGGGTGTCATTCTCCGTATCAAACGTGCATCCGCTCGATGACACAGCGCTTCGACCCCTAGGATTCCACCTATCACCTCACCGGTCTCATTCGACAGGAACCCCATGAGCGACACTTCCCCCTACGGCTTCGAGCTTGTGCGGCGTGGGTACGACCGCGCTCAGGTGGACGAACGTATCTCCAAGCTCGTCTCCGACCGTGACAGCGCTCTCGCCCGCATCACCGCTCTGGAAAAGCGCATCGAGGAGCTCCACCTCGAGACGCAGAACGCCCAGGCCCAGGTCAGCGACGCCGAGCCGTCGTACGCCGGTCTCGGCGCGCGGGTGGAGAAGATCCTCCGCCTCGCCGAGGAGGAGGCCAAGGATCTGCGCGAGGAGGCGCGTCGCGCCGCGGAGCAGCACCGCGAACTCGCCGAGTCCGCCGCCCAGCAGGTGCGCAACGACGCCGAGTCCTACGCCGCCGAGCGCAAGGCGAAGGCCGAGGACGAGGGCGTCCGGATCGTCGAGAAGGCTCAGGGCGAAGCCACCCAGCTGCGTTCCGAGGCGCAGAAGGACGCGCAGTCCAAGCGGGAGGAGGCGGACGCCCTCTTCGAGGAGACCCGCGCCAAGGCCGCGCAGGCCGCCGCCGACTTCGAGACGAACCTCGCCAAGCGCCGCGAGCAGTCCGAGCGCGACCTGGCCTCCCGTCAGGCCAAGGCCGAGAAGCGCCTCGCCGAGATCGAGCACCGGGCGGAGCAGCTGCGCCTGGAGGCGGAGAAGCTGCGCACCGACGCCGAGCGCCGTGCCCGCCAGACGGTGGAGACCGCGCAGCGCCAGGCCGAGGACATCGTGGCCGACGCCAACGCCAAGGCGGACCGGATCCGTTCGGAATCCGAGCGCGAGCTCGCGGCGCTGACCAACCGCCGCGACTCCATCAACGCCCAGCTCACCAACGTCCGCGAGATGCTGGCGACGCTCACCGGTGCCGCGGTCGCCGCGACCGGCGCGCCCGCCACGGAGGACGAGCCGATCTCCCGCGGGGTGCCGGCCCAGCAGTCCCGGTAACGTCCCGCCGTACGGCGAGCGAACATCGGCGAAGCCCTCTGCCACTGAGGTGGCAGAGGGCTTTGTCCCGTTTTAGCGTGGCCGCATGATCGAGCTCGAGGGGCTGACCAAGCGGTACGGCGAGAAGCTGGCGGTCGACGGTCTGACCTTCACCGTCAGACCGGGCATCGTCACGGGCTTCCTCGGCCCGAACGGCGCGGGCAAGTCGACCACCATGCGGATGATCCTGGGCCTGGACCGGCCCACCGCCGGGGACGTGCGGATCGACGGCACCCACTACGACCGGCTCCCGGACCCGCTGACGCGCATCGGCGCCCTGCTGGAGGCCAAGGGCGTGCACCCCGGCCGCAGCGCCTACCACCACCTGCTGTGCCTCGCCCAGAGCAACGGCATCCCGCGCCGGCGGGTGCACGAGGTGTTGGACGCGGTCGGTCTGACGGCGGTGGCGCGCAAGAAGGCCAAGGGGTTCTCGCTCGGCATGAGCCAGCGGCTGGGGATCGCCGCCGCGCTGCTCGGCGACCCGCGGATCCTGATGTTCGACGAGCCGGTGAACGGGCTCGACCCGGAGGGCATCCACTGGATCCGCACGCTGATGAAGTCGCTCGCCGCCCAGGGCCGCACCGTCTTCGTCTCCTCGCACCTGATGAGCGAGATGGCGCTGACCGCCGACCACCTGGTCGTCATCGGCCAGGGCCGGCTGCTCGCCGACACCTCCATGGCCGAGTTCATCGAGCACAACTCGCGCTCCTACGTCCGGGTGCGCAGCCCACAGCGGGAGCGGCTCCTCGACGTGCTGCACCGGGCCGGGATCACCGCCGTGGAGAGCGGCAACGGGGCGCTGGAGGTGGACGGCTCCAAGGCGGAGTACATCGGGGAGCTGGCGGCCAGGAACCAGGTGGTGCTGCACGAGCTGAGCCCGCAGCAGGCCTCCCTGGAGGAGGCGTTCATGCGGTTGACCGCGGAGTCGGTGGAGTACCACGCGCACTCCGACACACCCGCGCCCCGGCAGCAGTGGGGCGACGACTGGAAGAAGGGCCGATCATGACGGCGGCGCAGGTCGTCCGGTCCGAATGGACCAAGATCCGGTCGGTGGCCTCCACCGTGTGGACGCTCTCCCTGGCGGTGGTGGTCACCCTCGCGCTCGGCATGCTGATCTCGGCGCTGTCGAAGAACGAGTTCGCCTCGATGAGCGCGCGGGACCGGCTCTCCTTCGACCCGACGTTCATCAGCTTCGCCGGGATGAGCCTCGGTCAGCTCGCGATGATCGTCTTCGGGGTGCTGGTGGTGTCGAACGAGTACAGCACCGGCATGATCCGCGCCTCGCTGGCGGCCGTGCCGCGGCGCGGCGCCTTCCTCTTCGGGAAGCTGGCGGTGGCCACCGCGCTCGCCCTGGTGGTGTCCCTGGCGACCAGCTTCGCCGCGTTCTTCCTGGGCCAGGCGATGCTCGGCGAGCACAGGGCGTCGATCGGGGACGAGGGGGTGCTGCGGGCGGTCATCGGCGGCGGCCTCTACATGACGCTGATCGCGCTGTTCTCGATGGGCGTGGCCGTAATGCTGCGCTCGCCGATGCTGTCGCTGGGCATCCTGATGCCGTTCTTCTTCCTGATCTCCAACATCCTCGGCAACGTCGACGCCACCGAGAAGATCGGCCGGTTCCTGCCCGACCAAGCGGGCAACAAGATCATGCAGGTGGTCCCGCCCCTGGACGACGACACCCCGTACGGGCCCTGGGGCGGCCTCGGCATCATGGCGCTCTGGGTGGCCGCCGCGCTCCTCGGCGGGTACCTGCTCCTGAAGCGGCGGGACGCGCAGTGAGCGGCCCCCGGGGACCGGTTTTTACCTCGCCTTGAGCGGAACCGTCAGCGCCTCGATATCCTCCTAACCCTTACGGGGGGCGTGTGCCCCGCTGTCCTGAACCTTTCGATGGGTGCGGAGCATGATCGAGGCAGTCGGCCTGACCAAGCGGTACGGCGACAAGACCGCTGTGTACAACCTTTCCTTCCAGGTGCGGCCCGGCGCCGTCACCGGGTTCCTGGGCCCCAACGGCTCCGGCAAGTCGACGACGATGCGGATGATCCTCGGCCTGGACAACCCCACCGCGGGACGGGTCACGATCGGCGGCTACCCGTACCGCAGGCTGCCCAACGCCCCCCGTCAGGTCGGCGCGCTGCTGGACGCCAAGGCGGTGCACGGCGGCCGCTCCGCCCGCAACCACCTGCTGTCGCTGGCCCAGCTGTCCGGCATCCCGGCCCGCCGGGTGGACGAGGTGCTGGGCGTGGTGGGCCTGCACGAGGTGGCGCGCCGCCGGTCGAAGGGCTTCTCGCTCGGCATGGGGCAGCGCCTGGGCATCGCCGCCGCGCTGCTCGGCGACCCCCAGGTGCTGCTGTTCGACGAGCCCGTCAACGGCCTCGACCCCGAGGGCATCCTCTGGGTGCGCAACCTGATGAAGTCGCTCGCCGCGGAGGGCCGTACGGTCTTCGTCTCCTCGCACCTGATGAGCGAGATGGCGCTGACCGCCGACCACCTCATCGTGATCGGGCGCGGACAGCTGCTCGCCGACATGAGCGTCACCGCCTTCATCTCCGCCAACTCCGCCGACTTCGCACGGGTGCGCACGCCCGACACCGAGCCGCAGCAGCGCGAGAAGCTGTCCGCGGCGATCACCGAGGCCGGCGGCCACGTCCTGCCCGAGCAGGACGGCGCGCTGCGGGTGACGGGACTGCCGCTGCCGCGCATCAGCGACATCGCCCACGACAGCGACGTACGGCTGTGGGAGCTGTCGCCGCACCAGGCCTCGCTGGAGGAGGCGTACATGCGGATGACGCAGGGCGCCGTCGACTACCGCTCGACCGTCGACCAGAAGGAGGGGCTGCAGCAGCCGCTGCCGCCCGGTGCGCAGCCGCCGGTGCCGGTGCCCGGCCAGGGCCAGCCCGGCTGGTACGCCCCGCCGCCGGCCCCGCCGGGCGGGCAGCCCTTCGCCCCGCCGCAGGGCGCGCCGGCGCGGGCCCCCGCGGGCCCCTACGGCGCCCCGGGCGCCCCCGGTGCGGCCCCGGGCGCCCCGGCGCCCAACCCGTACGCCCAGCCCGCCCCGCAGGCGCCCCAGGGGCCGCCGCCGGCCGTCCCGCCGGCCGCCGCGCCTGCGTCCGCTCCCCCCGCCGCCGCCGACCTGACCAAGCCCGAGGACGCCCGATGAGCACGCCCCCGCCCCCGATGCCGCAGACCGCCGCACCCGACTGGCAGGCGGCGCCCGGCTCTCCCTACCCCGGTTACACCTCGCCGATCCCGGTGGTGCGCACGCACCTCGGGCACGCGATCGCCTCCGAGTGGACGAAGATCAAGTCCGTGCGCTCCACGATGTGGACGCTGGGCGTGTTCGTGCTGCTCGTCGTCGGCATCGGTCTGCTGACCGGCCTGGTGGTCTCGAGCTCCGACCCCGACATGGGCGGCGAGAGCCCGCTGTCCCTCGGCTTCTTCGGACTGCTGCTGGGCGGCATGTGCGTCATCACGCTGGGCGTGCTGACCACGGCCTCGGAGTACGGCACCGGCATGATCCGCACCACGATGGTCGCCTGCCCGTCGCGCGGCCGGGTGCTCGCGGCGAAGGCCCTGGTGTTCTTCCTGCTGGCCTTCGTGGTGACGCTGGTGTGCGCCACGCTCATCGGCTTCGTGCACGTGGCGCTGCTGGAGGGCAACAACGCGAAGGAGCCCTCGGGTGAGGAGTGGCTGAAGGGCACGGTCGGCATCTCGCTGTACCTGGCGCTGCTCGGCACGCTGTCGCTGGCCGTCGGGTCGGTCATCCGGCACTCGGCGGGCGCCATCACCATCATGATCGGTGCCGTGCTCGCGCCGCTGGTGATCGCCCTGTTCATGTTCTCGTCCTCGCTCCAGGACGTGCAGCAGGCGCTGTTCGAGTACTCCATCCCGAACCAGATGAGCATCTTCTACGCCAACTCCCTGACGGAGTCCGGCCCGTCCGGCTGGGACCCGCTGTGGATCATGCTGGTCGCCGCGGCGGCCGCGCTCGGCGGCGCCTTCGCCCTGCTGGAGAAGCGGGACGTGTAACCCCGTTCAGTACCTCGGCGCGTCACGGGACCGCCGCACCCGCGTGGTGCGGCGGTCCTTCGCGTTCCAGCAGGCCTTGTGCCAGTGCCGGCGCTCGTCGACGCCGGAGTGCTCGGGCCAGGCCACCACGTGCGGCACCCCGTCCGGGATCAACTGGTCGCAGCCCGGGCAGCGGTAGGCCTTGCCCTGCGCGCTGGAGCCCGCGACGTGGCGTACGCTCCACTCCTCGCCCTGCCAGCTCTCCGTCGACTGCCAGCCGCCGTAGCGGCCGGACCGGTCGTCCTCGGCGCTCCGGCCGGACGAACCGGCTCCCTTGGGTCGGTTGCGACGCGGGGACACAGGACACCTCTCGGGGCGATGCGGGGATGCGGGACCGCATCCAGCCTACGCGGCACGGGCCGGGGTACGCGTACGGCACCAACCCTCACAAGTCTCCTCCGCGGTGCCGCGGCGCCCCTGCTGAGCGGCCCATTCTGCAGACAATCCGCAAAGTCCCCCGCGCGGCCGTGTCCTCGGCACGTGTCGGCCGGTTATGCCCTGCGGGGGAGCTCCGCGTCGGAGCCAAGGAAGCAGGAAATGCCATGCGTGTGGGAAGTTTCGTGTTGGCCGCCCGGTTCCCCGGGCAGGGCGAGGGTGAGGCGCTGCACCGCGCCGTCCGCTCGGCCGAGGTGGCCGAGGAGGCGGGGCTCGACACGGTCTGGCTGGCCGAGCACCACTTCGTGCCGTACGGCAGCTGCCCGTCCGCCGTCACCCTGGCCGCGTTGCTGCTCGGCCGCACCCGCCGCCTGAGGGTCGGCACGGCGGTCAGCGTGCTGTCCACCACCCACCCGGTGACCCTCGGCGAACAGGCCGCGCTGCTGCACGTCACGAGCGGCGGACGGTTCTCCCTCGGGCTCGGACGCGGTGGCCCGTGGGTCGACCTGGAGGTGTTCGGGGCCGGCCTCGATGCGTACGAGAAGGGGTTCCCGGAATCACTCGATCTGCTGGTGCGCTGGCTGCGGGAACCGTCCGTCGCGGCCTGCGGCGAGCGGTTCCGCTTCCGCGAGGTGCCCGTCGTCCCCCGCCCGTCGGAGTCGCTGACCGAGACCGAGGGCCCCGAGGTCGTGGTCGCCTGCACCTCCCCGGCGAGCGTGCGGCTGGCCGCCGAGCGCGGACTGCCGATGCTGCTCGGGATGCACATCGGGGACGAGGAGAAGGCCGAGATGGTCGCCCTGTGGCGGCGGCACGCGCGCGCGTGCGGGCGCCCGTCGCGGGAGGTCCACCGCGCGGCCCACGTCTCGGCCGGCGTCTGCCAGATCGCGGACCGGCGCGCGGACGCCGCGGAGACCCTGATGAAGGCGATGCCGGGCTGGCTGAAGCAGGGGCTGGAGGCCCATGTCACGGTGGACGGGCGGCGCCGGCGGATGCGCGACCCGCTGGCGTACACCGAACTGCTCTGCGGGCTGCATCCGGTGGGCACCCCGCGGCTGTGCGCCGACCGGCTCGCCGCGACCAGCGAACGGACGGGTATCTCCCGCTTCGCCCTGCTCGTCGAGGGCTCCGGCGATCTGGCGGCCACCGAGGAGAACGTGCGGCGGCTCGGTGCCGAGGTGCTCCCCCGACTCGCCTGAGCGCACGGGTCCCGCGAGGCTTGCCGCCCCGGTACAGAACTGCACCTCCCGCGTACGGAGCGGCAAGCGAACGATGGAGCGAATCAGCAGTCGCGCAGTTCCGCCGACTGGTTCAGCACCTGGCTGCGCACCGAGGTGAAGCGGGCCAGCTTCTCGTCGACCGAGGAGTCAAGCGGGAACACGGCCACGCGGTGGCAGTTCTGGAAGGCCAGCCGCACACCGAAGTGCCGTTGCAGCGCGCCGCGTATCGCGTCGCTCGCGAGCGCGCGCAGCAGTTGGCCGCGCGCCTGCTCGTCCGGCGGGGGCGTCTGGTTGTCGGCGAACGCTCCGCCGTCCACCTTCAGCTGGGCCACCAGGGAGCTGATCATCTCCCACGCGAAGGGCAGGGAGGTCCGGACGCAGTCGACGAATTCCGCTTCGTCGACCTCGCCTCGCTCGGCCTGTTCGAGTAGGGCCGGTGAGACGTCGAGCGACATGGGTTCTCCTCTCGCACCCCCAAGGAACAGGGGTTGCCTGACAGATAAGGGAGTGCGCGATATCGGACACGCTGCGTACACAGACCGCGACCTCCCGTTCAATACCGTAAGCAACGGACCGTAACGGCACCAGCAGAATCGTCGGATGCGGAACTTCCTGTGGGCCGGTAATCGGCCACCGCCGAACACGCGTTTTCCAGGAGATTCAGGACGCGCCCATCGGGGTCCCCGGGGCGGTTGGGAGGGCGAATCGCATCGACCCCGTCCGGTCGAGTAGCGTTGCCGACCATGCGTCTCGTCATTGCCCGCTGCTCCGTGGACTACGCCGGGCGGCTCACCGCGCACCTGCCCTCGGCACCCCGTCTGATCCTGATCAAGGCGGACGGCAGCGTCTCGATCCACGCCGACGACCGGGCCTACAAGCCCCTGAACTGGATGTCGCCGCCGTGCGCCCTGAAGGAGGGGACCGGCGAGGAGGAGGGCGTCTGGACCGTCGTCAACAAGGCGGGCGAGAAGCTCATCATCACGATGGAGGAGATCCTCCACGACTCCTCGCACGAACTGGGCGTCGACCCCGGCCTGATCAAGGACGGCGTGGAAGCGCACCTCCAGGAGCTGCTCGCCGACCGCATCGAGACTCTCGGCGAGGGCTACACCCTCATCCGCCGCGAGTACATGACGGCGATCGGCCCGGTCGACATCCTGTGCCGGGACGCCGAGGGGCGGACGGTCGCGGTGGAGATCAAGCGGCGCGGCGAGATCGACGGCGTCGAGCAGCTCACGCGCTATCTGGAGCTGCTGAACCGCGATCCCCATCTCGCCCCGGTGCGCGGCGTGTTCGCCGCCCAGGAGATCAAGCCGCAGGCCCGGGTGCTGGCGACGGACCGGGGCATCGGCTGTCAGGTGCTCGACTACGACGCGCTGCGCGGCATCGAGGACGACAAGCTGCGCCTGTTCTGAGCCGCGCGCGGCCAACGCGCCGAGGGCCGGGTTCCGTCGGGAACCCGGCCCTCACGCGTGTCCGGCGGTCAGATCACCGTCTCCGAGTCGCTGGGCGTGCCCGCGCCGCTGCTCTGCGGCGCACTCGCGGAACTGCTCGTCTCCGCCGGGGCGGAGGAGGTGGGGCCGCTCGCGGTGTCGCTGGTGGACGGCGGCGGGGGCTCGGAGGTGGCCGGCGGCTCCGAGGTCGGCGGTTCGGACGTCGGCGGCTCCGACGTCGGCGACTCGGTGACGGGCGGCTTCGACGTCGGCGGCTTGGAACTCGTCGACGGCTTGGGCGTCGAGGGCTTCGACGTCGGCGTCGGGTCGTCCGGCTCCGTCGTCCCGCTCGGTTCGTCCGACGGCTCGTCCGACGCGGAGGCGGTCGGCGTCGGGTCGTCGGAGGTGCCCAGGGTGCCGTCCGGGCCCGGGTCGGTGGGCCGGCTGGTGGCCTCGCCGGTGTCGCCGCCGCCCTCCTCGGCCGCCGGGTCGGCGCCGAGGCTGCCGTCGTCGATGCCCTGGCTGGCGGACGGGTTGACGCCGACGTTCTCCGACGGGGTGCCCGCGTCGTTCTCGGACGTGGCGCCGAGGGTGACCACGGTGCCCAGCACGGCGACGAGCAGCGCGCCCGCGCCGGCCGCCACCAGGTTGCGCCGGGCCATGCCCTTCAGACCGCCGCCCGCCCGGGCCGGCCTCGGCGACGGGGACGGCGACGGCACGGTGCGGTGGATGACCAGGGGGGTGTCGGCGGGCGGCTGGAGCTCCGGGAACGCGGTCGGCACCCCGCGGGGCGGCGGGACCGACTCCTCGTAGTGGGCCTCCGGCACCTCGTCCCCCGTGGTCGGGGTGAACGCCAGCGGAACACCGGAGCGGTCGGCGACCAGGGCCAGCGCCCTGCGGCCCGCGACGGTGCCGCGCTTGTCGGCGAGGGCGCCGCGCAGCGCGATGGACGCCTCCAGTTCGGCGCGCGAGCGGTCGAGCTGTCCGGCGCACAGCGCGTGGATGCCGAGCTCGTGGTGGAAGTAGGCCTGTTCCGCCACGTCCCCGGCGAGCCGGGCGGCCTCCGCGCCGGACCGCAGGGCCCGCTCCCAGGCGCTCCAGTGCAGGCCCGCGGCGAACGCCGGTGCGGCGGCGCGGGCCAGTCGCACGGCCTCGGCCGACTCGTCGTCGTCGGTGGTGGCCGCGGCGAGCGGCGCCAGCACGGCGAGCGCGGCGAGCACCGCGTCGGCCTCGGCGCACACCCGCTCCGGGGTGACCGAGGGGTGCCCGGCCCACCAGGCGTAGTGCCGGGCGGCGGCCCGGGCCTGTGCCTCGGCCTCGTCGGCGTAGCCGGCGGCCTCCAGCTGGGCCGGCACCCCGGCGGCGAGCCGGTAGCGGGAGCCGGCCGGGGAGACCAGCCCGCACGCGGCGAGCTCGCCGAGCGCGGCGTCGGCGTGGGTGTCGCCCACCAGGGCGGGCAGGTGCGCCTGGTGGGGCACCTCGCCGCCGAGGGCGACGGCGAACCGCAGGGTGGCGCGGGCGGAGGCGCTGAGCCGGGAGGCGAGCAGCGGTGCGGGCGCGGCGGCCTCGCCGAGCGAGGGCAGCGGGACCTCGTCGTCGTCGGCGGGGTCGTAGGGCGGGTCGTCGGTCCGTACGTCCTCGAAGACGCCGTACTCGTCGACGGCGTCCGCGCCGGCCCGCAGCCGGTCGCGCTGCCGCAGCAGGGCGCCGGCCTGGACGAAGCGCAGCGGCAGGCCCTCGGACTCGAACCAGAGGTCACCGGCCCAGTTGGACTCGTCCTCGGTGAGGCTGCGGCCGACGGCGTGTTCGAGCAGGTCGAGGCCGGCCGCGCGGTCGAGGTGGGAGAGGACGACCTCCTCGACGGCGGCGCCGGCGGACGGTTCGGGCACGTCCGGGGTGACGCCGAACAGGAAGGCGCACTCGGGGGTCGCGTCCAGCAGCTCGTCGAGGGCGGCACCGCCGGACTCCAGGTCGTCGATGACGACGACGGCACCGATCTCGCGGACGCTGTCGAGGAGTTCGTCGCGGTCCGGGCGGTGCAGCGGGGCGTTGTGGACGGCGTAGAAGAGGTCGTGGAGCAGGTCGTCGACGGAGCGGCCGTGGCCGTTCAGCCGGACGACGCCGTCGGGGGCGAGGTCCGCGCAGTCCTCGGCGACGACGTCGAGCAGCCGGGTGCGGCCGGAGCCGGCGGGGCCGGTGAGGCGTACGGAGCGGCCGCGGGCGAGCAGCCGGACCAGCTTCTCCCGCTCCTCCTGCCGGGCCAGCAGCGGCAGCGGGCGCTGCGCGGGTCCGGGCGGGACGGGCGGCCTGGCGGCCCGCTCCACCTCGGCGCGCTCGGCCTCGCCCATCTTGACCGGGCGCGGGGGCCGTTCGGCCGGCGGGCAGGGCTCGATCTCACTGCCGTCGACGGGGTTGACGGTCAGCAGGAAGTCGCCGGAGACGAGCTGCACCGTGCGGGCGAGCGCGGGCGCGTGCTGTCCGAATTCCGCGGAGAGGGATTCCCGGGGAGGGCGCTGGCGCGGCGCGGAGCCGGCCCCCGCCTCGAATGCGCTCGACCGGGAGGTGCCCCCACCGTCCTGGCCGTACTCCTCGGGTCCCGGGTTGATCGGGTCCATAGGTCCTAGCCCCCCAAAAGCGTCGTGTGGCTGAAGCCCCTCCCGGCCTTGCTGCACACCGCGCTGTCGCTTCTGGTCCGGGCCCGCTCGAGGGTTGCAAGGCAGCGGGCAGCCGAACCCTAAACCTTCGCTCAGTATCTACGACAGGCCGGGGTACCGCGCGGTCCGAGACGTCACAGTCTCGTGAGGATTGTGCGCGTCGCACGGTTCGCCGAGGTCGGTCCGGGTCGTGCCGGTCGTCCGTCGCGTACCCGTACGGCGTCACACGCGGGGCAGTGTGTCCACCCCGATGCCCCCCTCGATGGCCAGGATGCGGTGCAGCCTGGTGGCCACCAACAGGCGCTGCATCTGCGGCGGCACGTCGCGCAGCACCAGCCGCCGGCCGCACCGGCCGGCCCGTCGGTGGGCCCCCATGATCACGCCGAGTCCGGTGGCGTCCCAGGAGTCCAGTTCGGACAGGTCCAGCACCAGGTCGCCGACTCCGTCGTCGACGGCCGAGTGCAGGACCGTACGGGCGTCCGCCGCGCTGCGGACGTCGAGGCGGCCCCCGACGACCAGCTCGACGTGGTCGCCCCTGATGTGCATATGCGCTCCCCGTGCGTGCGTCTCGTGCTCCGCGTTCGTGAATGCCGGTGATGCAACCTCTGACTCCATGGCGGTGGCCGAGGTTGCTCCTTGTAAGCGAACCGATACCGAATTCACCCCGGCGTGTGATGCGCGCCGGGGTGGGAGCGGTCTCAGTGCTCGTAGAAGCCCTGCCCGCTCTTGCGGCCGATGTCACCGGCGTCAACCATCCGGCGCATCAGCTCGGGAGCCGCGAACTTCTCGTCCTGGGACTCGGTGTAGATGTTGCCCGTGGCGTGCAGCAGGATGTCCACGCCGGTCAGGTCGGCGGTGGCCAGCGGTCCCATCGCGTGGCCGAAGCCCAGCTTGCAGGCCAGGTCGATGTCCTCGGCGCTCGCCACGCCCGACTCGTACAGCTTGGCGGCCTCGACGACGAGGGCGCAGATGAGGCGGGTGGTGACGAAGCCGGCGACGTCGCGGTTGACGACGATGCAGGTCTTGCCGACCGACTCGGCGAACTCCCGCGCCCTGGCGAGGGTTTCATCGCTGGTCTTGTAGCCGCGGACCAGCTCGCACAGCTGCATCATGGGGACGGGCGAGAAGAAGTGGGTGCCGACGACCCGCTCCGGGCGCTCCGTCACGGCCGCGATCTTGGTGATCGGGATGGCGGAGGTGTTGGAGGCGAGGACGGCGTCCTCCCGCACGAGCTTGTCGAGCGCGCGGAAGATCTCGTGCTTGACCTCGAGCTTCTCGAACACCGCCTCGACCACGACGTCGGCGTCCGCGCAGGCGTCCAGGTCGGTGGTGGTGGTGATCCGGGCCAGGGCGGCGTCGGCGTCGTGCGCCTCCAGCTTCCCCTTGGCGACGAACTTGTCGTACGAGGCCTTGATGCCGTCGGTGCCGCGCGTGAGCGCCTCGTCGGTGACGTCACGCAGGACGACGTCCCAGCCCGCCTGAGCGGAGACCTGGGCGATACCGGATCCCATGAGACCGGCCCCGATGACGGCGAGCTTGCGTGCCACTGTACGACTCCCCTGATACGCGCTGTCTTGTTCTCCAGAAGCGGACATTAGCGTTCGCCGGGCGCCGTGTGACCGGTAAGTAACGCGCGTCACGTCTCACATGACGGACATCACACGGCGGAGGGTCATTCCGCGCCACGGACGGCGTACTTGAGCACCTTGGGGCTCAACAGACCCTCCATCTCGTCCAGCAGGACCAGGGTCTCGCGGGACACCTCGTTGCGGTCGCGGCCGGCGACCATGGCGCGTCCGATGGTGCCCATCACCGTCTGGTGGACCCAGTTGAGCTGACCGGCGATCAGGGTGGGCAGGGGGTCGTCGTCCGACGCGCCGGTCTCCTCGCGCAGGGTGCGCTCCAGGTTGTCCTGGACCTCCTGCTGGATGGCCCAGAGCCGGGAGCGCAGGGGCGGCGCGTCGTCGATGACCCGCATGAAGCGGTCGTACCCCTCCATCAGGCCGATCCGGGGGGACACCGCCTCGACCTCCTCGCGCAGTTCCCGCAGCACGGCCTCGGCCGCGGACTCCCCGGCGCCCCGTCCGCGCACCCAGCGCGAGAGCCGGTCGACGACGCCCTGGCTGCGGTCGAAGAAGAGGTCCTCCTTGGTCGGGAAGTAGTTGTAGACGGTGTTCACGGAGACGTCGGCGGCCTCCGCCACCTCGGCGACGGTCACCGTCACGAAGCCGTACTCCAGGAACAGTCCGGTGGCGATGTCCGAGATCCGCTGCCTGGTCTCGCGCTTCTTCCGCTCCCTGAGCCCCTCTGCCATGTCCCTCATCGTAGGTCGGCCGCATGATCGTTGGACTCCCGCAAACTTTGGGGTCATTGCAAAATTGGGGTTACTCTGTTTTTCTGGGGGCATGGCACTCATCAGTACGGCCGGACTGGCCCGTACCTTCCAGACGAGGAACGGCCCGGTCGAAGCGGTGCGCGGCATCGACCTGACCGTCCGCGAGGGCGAGATCCTCGGCTTCCTCGGGCCCAACGGGGCCGGCAAGACCACCACCCTGCGCATGCTCACCACCCTGCTCGCCCCCACCGGCGGCGCGGCCACGGTCGCCGGCCACGACCTGGCCACCGATCCGGCCGGGGTCCGCCGGGCCTGCGGCTACGTGGCGCAGTCCGGCGGGGTGGACCCGCACATCACGGTGCGGGAGGAGCTGGTCACCCAGGGCCGTCTGTACCGGCTCACCAAGGAGCGGGCGGCCGGGCGCGCCGAGGAACTCGCCCGCGACCTCGACCTCACCGAGCTGCTCGACCGCACGTGCGCGGCGCTGTCCGGCGGGCAGCGCCGCCGCCTGGACATCGCGATGGCGCTCACCCACCGCCCGAAGGTGCTGTTCCTGGACGAGCCGACGACCGGTCTCGATCCCCGCAGCCGCGCCGATCTGTGGGACCTGGTGCGCCGGCTGCGCGACGAGCACGGCACCACCGTGTTCCTGACCACCCACTACCTCGACGAGGCGGACGCCCTCGCGGACCGGCTGGTCGTCGTCGACCGCGGCGTGGTCGCCGCCGAGGGCACGCCCAGTGCCCTGAAGCTGGAGTACGGCGGCTCGCTCGACGCCACGCTCCAGGACACCTTCCTCGCCATCACCGGCCGCAGCGCCGCCCCGGCCGACGCCGCCCCCGTAGCCGTATAGGACACCGACACCCCATGCTGCTCCACGACACCGCGCTCATCTACGGGCGCTACCTCCGCCAGTCCCTGCGCTCCCGCTTCGCGCTGCTCTTCGGCGTGCTGATGCCACTGCTGTACCTGCTGTTCTTCGGCCCGCTGCTGACCGGTCTGCCGCTCGGCGGGCCGGGCAGCTCCTGGCAGCTGCTGGTCCCGGGACTGCTGCTGCAACTCGGGCTGTTCGGAGCCTCGTTCGCCGGCTTCTCGATCATCATCGAGAAGGGCCACGGCGTGGTCGAGCGGATGCGCGTCACCCCCGTCAGCCGTCTCGCCCTGCTGCTGGGCCGGGTGCTGCGCGACGCCACCGTCTTCCTCTTCCAGGCGGTGCTGCTGGTGCTGGCGGCGCTGGTGATGGGGTTGCGGGCACCCCTGGCCGGCGTGCTGATCGGCTTCGCCTTCGTCGCCCTGCTGACCGTCTCCCTGGCCGCTCTGTCGTACGCGCTCGCGATGCGGATCGACACCCCGCAGGGGTTCGGGCCCACGGTCAACGCCCTGACGATGCCGTCGATGCTGCTGTCGGGCCTGATGCTCCCGATGACCCTGGGCCCCGCCTGGCTGGACGTGCTGTCGCACCTGATGCCGTTCCGCTACCTGGTGGACGCGGTGCGGGACGCCTACGTCGGCGCGTACGCGACGGCCCACATGCTGTACGGCGCCCTGGTCGCCGTCGGTCTCACGGTGCTCGCCGTGACCGTGGGCACACGTGTCTTCCGCACGGCCGGGCCGTAACTAGGCTGGTGCCATGGTCAACCTGACGCGCATCTACACCCGCACCGGCGACAAGGGCACCACCCACCTCGGCGACATGAGCCGGGTGCCCAAGACCGACCTGCGGATCTCCGCCTACGCGGACGCCAACGAGGCGAACGCGGTGATCGGCACGGCGATCGCGCTGGGCGGCCTGGAGCACGAGGTCGTCCAGGTCCTCACCCGCGTGCAGAACGACCTGTTCGACGTGGGCGCGGACCTGTCGACACCGGTGGCGGAGAACCCCGAGTACCCGCCGCTGCGGGTCGAGCAGTTCTACGTCGACCGGCTGGAGGCGGACTGCGACCGCTTCAACGAGCGGCTGGACAAGCTCCGCTCCTTCATCCTGCCGGGCGGGACGCCGGGCGCGGCCCTGCTGCACCAGGCCTGCACGGTCGTGAGGCGGGCCGAGCGCTCCACCTGGGCGGCGCTGGAGGCCCATGGCGAGACCATGAACCCCCTCACCGCCACCTACCTCAACCGCCTCTCCGACCTCCTGTTCATCCTGGCCCGCATCGCGAACAAGGAGACCGGGGACGTGCTGTGGGTCCCGGGCGGCGAACGCTGACCCGCGCTCAGCGGCGGGCGTCCTCCTTCGCCTCGGCGGGGCGGTCCCCGGACCCTCCCGCCGGGGCCTTCTTGGGCCAGATCCAGTAGGCCAGGGCCACCAGGCCGTGGATGCCGGCCGCCCGCCAGGCCGTGTAGCGCCAGGCCTCCAGGGAGGTGCTGCGGCCCGGGTCGTCGACGTACCAGATGGCGAGCTGGAGCAGCACGGTCGCCACGGCGGCGCCCGTCAGCGTGCCCAGCCAGATCCGGGTCTCGTGGCGGGCGCGGGGCATGCCGTAGCGCGGCGGGCCCTGCGGCTTCGGCGCGCCGCCCAGCCGGTGCGCGGCGTGCCCGTCGAGCCACTTCACCGTGCGGTGGCCGTGGCCCACGGTGTAGCCGATGTAGAGCGCGGCCAGTCCGTGCGTCCAGTTCGGCTCGGCGCCGTTCTTCAGGTCCAGTGCGGTGGCGACCAGCAGGACGACCTCCAGCAGCGGCTCGCACAGCAGCAGCGCCAGGCCGGTGCGCGGCATTCTCAGCAGGTAGCGGCAGGCCAGTCCGGCGGCCAGCAGCACCCAGAAGCCGATCTCACAGGCGGCGATCAGGGCGACGATCACGGTTGGCTCCTCTCGGTCACCCTTTCAGGCTCCCGTCCGCAGCGGCCCGGCGCGTCGTCGCCGCCGACGAATCCGCGGTACATCGAAGGATGCAGTCCAGGACCCTCCGCCGGCATCAGGCGGCGCCCGGGCGCAGCGTGTTGGATGGGCCCATGGCCGTACGACTCCCGCGTCCGCACCGCTTCGACCTGTGGCTGGCCCTCACCGGGCTGGTCGGCGGACTGCTGCTGTGGGGCATCGGGCTGGGCACCCGGCCGGCCGACGAACCGATCGTGCTCTTCGAGGGCCGCTGGCCGCTCCTCGTCCCGCTCCTGGTGACGGCCGGCTGCGAGCTGCTGCGCCGGACCGCCCCGCGCACGGCCCTGCTGACCGGCACCCTCGCCCTGATCGCGGACACCGTCACCCAGGGCAGCCTCGCCACCATCCTGATGTACACCGACCTGACGTACGCCGCCGTCGTGTACGGCACACCCGCCACGGCCCGCCGCATCCCCCGGATCACCGGTCTGCTCAGCATCGCCGCGGCGCTGGTGCCGTACGCCGTGTGGCGGGTGCCGGAGGCGCTGCTGATCGGGGTGGCGGTCGGGGTCGTCTCGTTCGGCCCCGCGTCGACCGGCCTCATCGTGCGCAACCACCGCGAGGCCGCCGAGACGGCCCGGCTGCGCGCCGAACAGACCGCGCTCCTCGCCGAGATGGACCGCGTCCAGGCGGTGACGGCGGAACGCGCGCGGATGGCGCGGGAGTTGCACGACATGGTCGCCAACCACCTCTCCGCGATCGCCATCCACTCCACGGCCGCGCTCTCCCTGGACGACCCCGCGACGTCCAGGGAGGCGCTCACCGTGATCCGGGAGAACAGCGTCCAGGGACTGTCCGAGATGCGGCGGCTCATCGGCATCCTCCGCGACGGGGCCGACGACCTGGAGCCCGCCGCGACCCCCACGCTCGACAGCCTGGGCGCCCTGGTCGAGGGCGCCCGCGCCAATGGCCTCGACGTCACCCTCGACGCCGCCTACGACTCCGTCCCCGCGCCGGTCGAACTCGCCGCGTACAGGATGGTGCAGGAGTCGCTGACGAACGCGCTGAAGCACGCCGGGCGGGGGAAGGTCACCGTGTGGCTGCGCCGCCTGGACGACGCCCTCACCCTCCGGGTGAGCAGCCCCTACGACGGCCGGGACGCCCCGCGCGCACCGGGCTCCGGTGCCGGACTCGTCGGCATGCGGGAGCGTGCCGCGCTGCTGCACGGGACGTTCGAGGCCGGACCGGAGAGCGGCCCGGACGGCAAGCTGTGGGTGGTGCGCGCCCTGCTGCCCGTCACCGACATCACCCTGGGAGACGACGTATGATCCGCGTCCTGGTCGCCGAGGACCAGTCCGCCGTCCGTGCGGGACTGGTCCTCATCCTGCGCAGCGCCCCCGACATCGAGGTCGTCGGTGAGGCGGCGGACGGCGAACAGGCGGTGGCGCTCGCCCGTGAGCTGCGCCCCGACCTGGTGCTGATGGACGTGCAGATGCCCCGCCTGGACGGGGTGTCGGCGACCCGGCGGGTGGTGGCGGAGGGGCTCGCCGACGTGCTGGTGCTGACCACCTTCGACCTCGACGAGTACGTGTTCGGGGCGCTGCGGGCCGGTGCCGCCGGGTTTCTGCTGAAGAACACGGAGGCGCGGGATCTCGTCACGGCGGTGCGCACGGTGGCGCGCGGGGAGGGCATCGTCGCCCCGGCCGTCACCCGGCGGCTGATCGCGGAGTTCGCCGCGAAGCCCGCCCGCCGGACGACGGCCGATCCGGCGGTGCTGGACTCCCTCACCCGGCGCGAGCGCGAGGTGCTGTCCTGTCTCGGGGAGGGGCTGTCCAACGCCGACATCGCGGCCCGGCTCGACATGGCCGAGGCCACGGTGAAGACGCACGTCAGCCGGCTGCTGGGGAAGCTGGAGCTGCGCAGCCGGGTGCAGGCGGCGGTGCTGGCGCAGGAATGGGGGATCTGACAGAAGCACCCCACAGTGGTCCAGACCTATTGACCTGTGGTCCAGACCTTTCTATCCTCGCGGCACTGCGCGTGTGATGGCTCAGTCATGCTCGCAACAACACTCGGGTGCGCCCAGCGGCGCAATCACCAGAGGAGGCGCAGCATGCGCTTCAGACACAGAGCCGCGGCAGGGTTCGCGACCCTGCTGCTCCCCTTCGCCGGCCTCGTCGGCCTCGCGAGCCCCGCCCAGGCCGCGACCTCGGCGACCGCCACCTACGCCAAGACCCAGGAGTGGGGTTCCGGCTTCGAGGGCAAGTGGACGGTGAAGAACACCGGCACCACGACCATCAACACCTGGACCGTCGAGTGGGACTTCCCCTCGGGCACCAAGGTCACCTCCGCCTGGGACGCCACGGTCACCAGCTCCGGCGACCACTGGACCGCCAAGAACAACGGCTGGAACGGCACCCTCGCCCCCGGGGCGTCGGTCTCCTTCGGCTTCAACGGCAGCGGCACCGGCTCCCCCACCGGCTGCAAGCTCAACGGCGGCAGCTGTGACGGCACCTCGGTCCCCGGTGACGCGGCCCCGTCCGCGCCCGGCACCCCGACCGCCTCGAACGTCACCGACACGTCGGTCAGGCTCTCCTGGTCGGCGGCCACCGACGACAAGGGCATCAAGAACTACGACGTACTGCGCGACGGCGCCCGGGTCGCCACCGTGACCGGCACCTCGTACACGGACTCGGGCCTGGCCAAGGGCACCGACTACTCCTACACCGTGCAGGCCCGCGACACCGCCGACCAGACCGGCCCGGCCAGCGGCGCGGTCAAGGTCCGCACCACCGGCAGCACCGAGGAGCCCCCGCCCACCACCGGCGACAAGGTCAAGCTCGGCTACTTCACCGAGTGGGGCGTCTACGGCCGCAACTACCACGTCAAGAACCTGGTGACCTCCGGCTCCGCCGCCAAGATCACCCACATCAACTACTCGTTCGGCAACGTCAAGAACGGTCAGTGCACCGTCGACGACACCTTCGCCGCCTACGAGAAGGCCTACACCGCCGACCAGTCCGTCAGCGGCACCGCCGACACCTGGGACCAGCCGCTGCGCGGCAACTTCAACCAGCTGCGCCAGCTGAAGGCCAAGTACCCGCACATCAAGGTGCTGTACTCCTTCGGCGGCTGGACCTACTCCGGCGGCTTCGGCCAGGCCGCGCAGAACCCGGCCGCGTTCGCCAAGTCCTGCAAGCAGGTCGTGGAGGACCCGCGCTGGGCCGATGTCTTCGACGGCATCGACATCGACTGGGAGTACCCGAACGCCTGCGGTCTGACCTGTGACACCAGCGGCCCCGCGGCCTTCAAGAACCTCTCGCAGGCCCTGCGCGCCGAGTTCGGCTCCAACTACCTGGTCACCGCGGCCATCACCGCCGACGGCTCTTCCGGCGGCAAGATCGACGCGGCCGACTACGGCGGCGCCGCGCAGTACCTCGACTGGTACAACGTGATGACCTACGACTACTTCGGCGCCTTCGACGCGGACGGCCCGACGGCCCCGCACTCGCCGCTCACCTCGTACCCCGGCATCCCGCAGGCGGGCTTCAACTCGGCCGACGCGATCGCCAAGCTGAAGTCGAAGGGCGTCCCGTCCGCCAAGCTGCTGCTCGGCATCGGCTTCTACGGCCGCGGCTGGACCGGCGTCACCCAGTCCGCCCCCGGCGGCACGGCGACCGGACCCGCCCCGGGCACCTACGAGCCGGGCATCGAGGACTACAAGGTCCTGAAGAACTCCTGCCCGGCCAACGGCACCATCGCCGGCACGGCGTACGCGCACTGCGGCAACAACTGGTGGTCCTACGACACCCCGGCCACCATCAACAGCAAGATGGCGTGGGCCAAGAGCCAGGGGCTCGGCGGCGCCTTCTTCTGGGAGTTCAGCGGTGACACCAGCAACGGTGAACTGGTGAGCGCCATCGACGGCGGGCTCAGGTAAGCACCCGGGACCCACTGCACTCCTTCACCCTCCTCCGGATCCGTCCGGGGGAGGGTGAACGCGCTCACGCCACGTTGACCCTCTGTCCGGGCGGGGCCGCCTCCAGCCACGCGAGGAAACCGGTCAGCGCGTCCTCGCTCATCGCGAGCTCCAGACGCGTGCCCCGGTGCAGACAGGCGAGGACCACGTAGTCCGTGAGGAGCGCCAGCTCCTCCTCGCCCTCGGGGACCCGCCGGCCCGCCACCTCGATCGCGGACCGCTCCAGGACACGGCGCGGGCGGGGGGCGTAGGAGAACACCCGGAACCACTCCACCCGGTCACCGTTGTACCGGGCCACCCCGTACGCCCAGCCCTTGCCCTGGGAGTCGCCCGACTCGGGCGCGTCCCAGCGCAGGCTGCAGTCGAAGGTCCCGCCGGAACGCTGGATGAGGCGGCGGCGCAGACCGAAGACGAAAAGCCCCACCAGCACGAGCACCACGACGATTCCGCACACAGTCAGAGCGAGGACCATCGGCACCGACCTCCTCGTCTCCTAGGTAACGGAACGGAAAAATCATCCAGATCTGCCTCAGCCGCGGCCGGCTCCGGATCGCTCCGGTGCCGGCCGCGGCTGAGTGACGTCATCTCACCCCTGCGGGGCTCAGCGTCCCGCGGACGCCGCCCGCAGACGGACATCCGCACGGCGCTGCGCCTCGGTGTCGTCCTCCGCCTTCGCGCGGGCCAGTTCCTGCTCCGCGCTCTGGACGTCGATCTCGTCCGACAGCTCGGCGATCTCGGCCAGCAGCGACAGCTTGTTGTCGGCGAACGAGATGAAACCGCCGTGCACCGCGGCGACGACCGTCCCGCCCTCGCGCGTACGGATGGTCACCGGGCCCGACTCCAGCACACCGAGCAGCGGCTGGTGACCGGGCATGACGCCGATGTCGCCGGACGTGGTGCGCGCGACGACCAGGGTGGCCTCGCCGGACCAGACCTCTCGGTCGGCCGCGACCAGCGCGACGTGCAGCTCAGCAGCCAAGGTGGCTCCTCGGGTCACCACCCGGCGGGTCTGCCGGGTGTTGGTTACAAGTCTAGTGGGCGTGGGAGAGGGGGCGGGACGCGCCCGCCCCCTCGGGTGTGAGCCCCGAGGGGCTCACGGTGAGCCGGATGCTCAGGAGACGCCCAGCTCCTTCGCGTTCTTCTTCAGGTCCTCGATGCCACCGCACATGAAGAACGCCTGCTCCGGGAAGTGGTCGTACTCACCGTCGCAGATCGAGTTGAACGCGGCGATCGACTCGTCCAGCGGCACGTCCGAACCGTCCACGCCGGTGAACTGCTTGGCGACGTGGGTGTTCTGGGACAGGAAGCGCTCCACGCGACGGGCACGGTGGACGACGAGCTTGTCCTCCTCGCCGAGCTCGTCGATACCGAGGATCGCGATGATGTCCTGCAGGTCCTTGTACTTCTGCAGGATGTTCTTCACGCGCATGGCCGCGTTGTAGTGATCCTGCGCGATGTAGCGCGGGTCCAGGATCCGGGACGTCGAGTCCAGCGGGTCCACGGCCGGGTAGATGCCCTTCTCCGAGATCGGACGGGACAGCACCGTCGTCGCGTCGAGGTGGGCGAAGGTGGTGGCCGGGGCCGGGTCGGTCAGGTCGTCCGCGGGGACGTAGATCGCCTGCATCGAGGTGATCGAGTGACCACGGGTCGAGGTGATGCGCTCCTGGAGGAGACCCATCTCGTCGGCCAGGTTCGGCTGGTAGCCCACCGCGGAGGGCATGCGGCCGAGCAGGGTCGACACCTCGGAACCGGCCTGGGTGAAGCGGAAGATGTTGTCGATGAAGAACAGCACGTCCTGCTTCTGCACATCGCGGAAGTACTCCGCCATGGTCAGGCCGGCGAGGGCCACGCGCAGACGGGTGCCCGGGGGCTCGTCCATCTGACCGAAGACCAGGGCGGTCTTGTCGATGACGCCCGACTCGCTCATCTCGTCGATGAGGTCGTTGCCCTCACGGGTGCGCTCACCGACACCGGCGAACACCGACACACCGTCGTGGTTGTTGGCGACGCGGTAGATCATCTCCTGGATGAGCACCGTCTTGCCGACGCCGGCACCGCCGAACAGGCCGATCTTTCCACCCTTGACGTACGGGGTGAGAAGGTCGATGACCTTGACGCCGGTCTCGAACATCTCGGTCTTCGACTCGAGCTCGTCGAAGTTCGGCGCCTTGCGGTGGATCGGCCAGCGCTCGCCCGTGTACTCCTCGTCGACGTTCAGCACCTCACCGAGGGTGTTGAACACCTTGCCCGTGGTGAAGTCACCGACCGGCACGGAGATGGCGGAGCCCGTGTCGGTCACCGGGGCCTGGCGGACCAGACCGTCGGTGGGCTGCATGGAGATGGTGCGGACCAGGCCGTCACCGAGGTGCTGCGCGACCTCGAGGGTCAGCGTCTTGAGCGCACCCTCCTGGGCCGGGTCGGCGACCTCGACGTGGAGGGCGTTGTAGATCTCCGGCATCGCGTCGACGGGGAACTCCACGTCGACGACCGGGCCGATGACCCGGGCGACGCGGCCCGTAGCCGCCGCGGTCTCAACAGTGGTGGTCATTAGTTGTCACTCCCCGCGGTCGCGTCGGCCAGGGCACTGGCGCCACCGACGATCTCGCTGATTTCCTGGGTGATTTCGGCCTGGCGGGCCGCGTTGGCAAGACGGGAGAGCGTGTTGATCAGCTCGCCCGCGTTGTCGGTGGCCGACTTCATCGCGCGCCGCGTGGCGGCGTGCTTCGAAGCGGCCGACTGGAGCAGCGCGTTGTAGATCCGGCTCTCCACGTACCGCGGCAGCAGGGCGTCGAGGACGTCCTCCGCCGACGGCTCGAAGTCGTACAGCGGCAGGATCTCACCCTTGGTGGACGTCTCCTCCGCGACCTCTTCGAGGCGCAGCGGAAGCATCCGGGAGTCGACCGCCGTCTGCGTCATCATCGACACGAACTCGGTGTAGACGATGTGGAGTTCGTCCACGCCGCCGTCCGCCGTCTCCGTCTGGATCGCCTCGATCAGCGGAGCCGCGACCTTCTTGGCGTCCGCGTACGAGGGCTCGTCGGTGAAGCCCGTGAACGACTCCGCGACCTTGCGCTCGCGGAAGTTGTAGTGGGCCAGACCGCGCCGGCCGACGATGTACGTCTCGACCTGCTTGCCCTCGCGCTCCAGGCGCTCGGTCAGCTGCTCCGCCGCCTTGATGGCGTTGGAGTTGAAGGCGCCGGCCAGACCGCGGTCGCTCGTGAGGAGCAGGACCGCGGCACGGGTCGGGTTGTCCGCCTCCGTGGTCAGCGGGTGCTTGGTGTTCGAACCGGTACCGACCGCCGTGACCGCGCGGGTGAGCTCCCGCGCGTACGGCGTGGAGGCCGCCACCTTGCGCTGCGCCTTGACGACGCGCGAGGCGGCGATCATCTCCATCGCCTTGGTGATCTTCTTGGTCGCGGTGACGGATCGGATGCGACGCTTGTAGACCCGGAGCTGAGCTCCCATGAGTCAGGTCCCTTCCTTACGTCACTTGGCGGCGGACGGGGCGTCCTCGCCGAGCAGCTTGCCGTCGCTCGTCTCGAACTGCTTCTTGAAGTCCGCGATCGCCTCGGCCACGGCCTGAAGGGTGTCGTCGGACATCTTGCCGCCCTCGCGGATGGAGGTCATGAGGCCCTGCTCCTTGCGGTGCAGGTACTCCAGCAGCTCCTTCTCGAAGCGGCGGATGTCGGCGACCGGCACCTCGTCCATCTTGCCGGTGGTGCCGGCCCAGACGGAGACGACCTGGTCCTCGGTGGACATCGGCTGGTACTGGTCCTGCTTCAGCAGCTCGACCATGCGCTGACCGCGCTCCAGCTGCGCCTTCGACGCGGCGTCCAGGTCGGAACCGAAGGCGGCGAACGCCTCCAGCTCACGGAACTGGGCCAGGTCCACGCGCAGACGGCCGGAGACCTGCTTCATCGCCTTGTGCTGCGCGGAACCACCGACTCGGGAGACGGAGATACCGACGTTCAGCGCGGGGCGCTGACCGGCGTTGAAGAGGTCCGACTCCAGGAAGCACTGGCCGTCGGTGATGGAGATGACGTTGGTCGGGATGAACGCCGAGACGTCGTTGGCCTTGGTCTCGACGATCGGCAGACCGGTCATCGAACCGGCGCCCATGTCGTCGGAGAGCTTGGCGCAGCGCTCCAGCAGACGGGAGTGCAGGTAGAAGACGTCGCCCGGGTAGGCCTCACGGCCCGGCGGGCGGCGCAGCAGCAGGGACACGGCGCGGTAGGCGTCGGCCTGCTTCGACAGGTCGTCGAAGATGATGAGGACGTGCTTGCCCTCGTACATCCACTGCTGGCCGATGGCCGAACCGGTGTACGGCGCCAGGTACTTGAAGCCGGCCGGGTCGGACGCCGGGGCGGCGACGATGGTCGTGTACTCCAGCGCGCCGTTCTCCTCCAGCGCGCGGCGGACCGACGCGATGGTGGAGCCCTTCTGGCCGATGGCGACGTAGATGCAGCGGACCTGCTTCTTCGGGTCGCCGGTGCGCCAGTTGTCACGCTGGTTGATGATCGTGTCGACGGCCAGGGCGGTCTTGCCGGTCTGGCGGTCGCCGATGATCAGCTGGCGCTGACCACGGCCGATCGGGGTCATGGCGTCGACGGCCTTGTAGCCCGTCTCCATCGGCTCGTGCACCGACTTGCGCTGCATGACCGTGGGGGCCTGCAGTTCGAGGGCGCGGCGGCCCTCGGTCTCGATCTCGCCGAGGCCGTCGATCGGGTTGCCGAGCGGGTCGACCACGCGGCCGAGGTAGCCCTCGCCGACGGCGACGGACAGCACCTCGCCGGTGCGGGTGACCGGCTGGCCCTCCTCGATGCCGCTGAACTCACCGAGGACGATGGCACCGATCTCGCGCTCCTCGAGGTTGAGGGCGAGGCCGAGGGTGCCGTCCTCGAACTTCAGCAGCTCGTTGGCCATGGCCGAGGGCAGGCCCTCGACCTTCGCGATGCCGTCGCCGGCAAGGGTGACCGTACCGACCTCCTCGCGCGAGGCCGCGTCCGGCTTGTACGACTGGACAAAGTTCTCCAGCGCGTCCCGGATCTCCTCCGGCCGGATCGTGAGCTCCGCCATCTGAGTTCCCTGCTCTCCTTGTTGGGCCCGAAGTTTCACTTGGGGGGTCTGGGGGCGACCCCCAGGAATCCTCTGCAACGGCCCAACCAGGGCCGTAACTGCTACTGCCTATGAAATTGCTGCTAGCTCGCCAGCCGGCGGCTCGCGTCTTCCAGACGGTCCGCGATGGAGCCGTTGATGACCTCGTCACCGACCTGCACCCGGATCCCGCCGACGACCGCGGGGTCGACGTCGAGGTTGAGGTGCATCCGGCGGCCGTAGAGCTTCGCGAGGGCTGCGCCCAGGCGCTGCTTCTGCTGGTCGCTCAGCGGCACCGCGGAGGTGACGACGGCCACCGCGCGGTCCCGGCGCTCGGCGGCGAGCTTGGACAGGGACTCCAGTCCCGACTCCAGGCTACGTCCCCGCGGCGCGGTCACAAGACGCGTCACCAGACGCTCGGTGGTCGCGTTCGCCCTGCCGCCGAGCAGGCTGCGCAGCAGCTCGCCCTTGGCGGAGGCGGTGGCGCTCCGGTTGGTCAGCGCGGCACGCAGCTCGGTGTTCGAGGAGACGATCCGGCCGAACCGGAACAGCTCGTCCTCCACGTCGTCGAGCGCGCCGGCCTTCTGGGCGGCGGTGAGGTCGGCGAGGTTCGCCAGCTCCTCGAGTGCGTCCACCAGGTCGCGGGACTGCGACCAGCGGGAGCGCACCATGCCGGACACCAGGTCGGCGGCCGGGCCGCTGACCTGCGAGCCGAGCAGGCGCCCGGCCAGGTCGGCCTTGGCCTCACCGGCCTGCGCCGGGTCGGTGAGGACCCGACGCAGCGACACCTCGCGGTCGAGCAGCGCGGTGACGGCGGCCAGCTCGTCGGCGAGCGAGCCCGCGTCCACGGACGTGGAGTCCGTCAGCGCGTCGAGACGCTCACGTGCGGCTGCCAGGGCCTCGCGGCTCGCTCCGTTCATCGCGCGGCCTCGGCCTTCTGGTCGAGCTCGTCGAGGAAGCGGTCGATCACACGGCTCTGCCGGGCGTGGTCCTCGAGGGACTCGCCGACGAGCTTGCCGGCCAGGACGGTGGCGATCTGGCCGACGTCCTGGCGCAGCGCGGACGCGGCGGCCTTGCGGTCGGCCTCGATCTGCGCGTGACCGGCGGCGATGATCTCCTCGCGCTGACGCTGGCCCTCGGCCCGCATCTCGGCGATGAGCGTCGCGCCCTGCTCCTGCGCCTCCTGGCGCAGACGCGCGGCCTCGTGCCGGGCTTCGGCGAGCTGAGCCTTGTACTGCTCAAGGACGCTCTGGGCCTCGGTCTGAGCGGCCTCGGCCTTCTCGATACCGCCCTCGATGGCCTCGCGACGCTCTTCCAGGACCTTGTTGATGGTCGGGAGGAGCTTCTTGGCGAGGAAACCGAAGACGATGACGAAAGCGATGAGGCCGATGACAACTTCCGGCCACGGCGGAATGAGGGGATTCTCCTTCTCACCCTCAGCCGCCAGGAAAACCAGGGCGGAGTTCACATCAGTGCCTTTCGTCGAAAGGGTCGGTCGTCAGTGCTCGTCTTAGTAGACGAACGGCATGACGAGACCGATCAGGGCGAGCGCCTCACAGAAGGCGAAGCCCAGGATCTGGTTGGCGCGGATCAGGCCGGCGGCCTCGGGCTGACGGGCCAGGGCCTGGGTGCCGTTACCGAAGATGATGCCAACGCCGACGCCCGGGCCGATGGCCGCGAGACCGTAACCGACGGAACCGAGGTCACCGGTGACAGCAGCAAGGTTGGACATGCCAGTTCTTCCTTCTCTTTACGGACCGGTGGGGGTTGGCCACCGGACGACTGGGGGTGAAACCGGGGGCGCTCAGTGGTGCTCGGCGAGCGCGCCCTGGATGTACGTGCAGGTCAGCAGGACGAAGACGTATGCCTGCACGGCCTGGATGAAGAGCTCGAAGAGCGTCATGACGACGACCATGGCGAACGACACGGCGGAGTAGGCGATGCCGATGCCGTTGAGCATGTACCAGCTGGCGATCGTGAAGAGCAGCAGCAGGGTGTGGCCGGCGAACATGTTCGCGAAGAGCCGCACGGCGTGCGTGAAGGGGCGGACCAGCAGGTTCGAGAAGAACTCGATGGTCATCGACAGCGGCAGCACCGCACCGAGCGACTTGTCGTAGCCGGTGACGTTCTTGAAGAAGCCGACGAAGCCCTGACGCTTGAACGTGAGGGTGACCCAGGTGACGTAGACGATCAGGGCCAGCACCATCGGGTAGGCGATGATCGACGTCACCGGGAAGGCGGCGACGGGGATGATCGACCAGAGGTTCATCATCCAGACGAAGAAGAACAGGGAGACGGCGAGCGGGACGTACTTCTCGCCCTCGCGCTTGCCGAGCGTCTGGTACACGATGCCGGTGCGCACGAAGTCGTAGCCGGCCTCGGCGACCATCTGGAGCTTGCCGGGGACGAGCTTGGGCTTGGCGAACGCGGCCCAGAAGAAGCCCACGACGATGATGGAACCGAGCAGCGCGAGCAGCATCGGCTTGTTGAAGTACAGGCCGTTGCCGTCTGCGTTGCCCCAGAGCGGCTCGAAGAGGAACGAGTGCAGGCCCGGAGCCGGGAAGCCACAACCGTCGAAGAGGTGGCAGTCGGTCTCGAAGGCGAGCACCTGCGTCGGGTCAGCACTCACCGCGGGCTCCTTCATCGTGGCGCATAGGTACGGCAACCTCGTTGTGTCGGCGCGGCGCACGGCCGCGGTTCGGCACGGGACTGGTGTTACGGATGTGGGGGCGGCTGGGGGGCATCTCGCCTCGCGATTGAGCAGGCGTCAGCTCGAGTGCCCGCGCCCGCGATGCCGCAGTTGGCACCGGACGATAGCAGGAGTTCCCCAGCCTCTTTATCCCGGGCCTACCCTTCACGACGGGCGCCCCGAGTTTCCGGACTTGCCGCCCGTCGTCGACTCGGGTTCGACGTAGAGGATCTTGGACTTCATGTGGGCGCGCGTCTGTGCGGCGATCCACACGAGCGTGGTGCCGACGAGCGTGAGGGCGAAGGCCTTGGGATGGAACAACGTCGTGTCCCGGAACACGGCGACGAAGATGAACAGCAGCAGGATCTGTGCCGCGTACAGCATCAGACCCATGGCCTGGAACAGGTGCGGAAGCGATTTGGCAGTGCGCTGCAGTACGTAGAGGCCGATCCCCATGAAGAGGATCACCACCACGGTCGCGACGAGCGCCCCGATCGCACCCTTGCCACCGGCGACCAGCGCGCTGACGACGGCGGCAACAGCGCCGGCGGCAGCCGTGGGCACGGCGGCCTGGGCCAGGATCCGGACGTCATGGGACGGCATGGCGGCAACTCCGCTTTCACAGGGGGCAGGGTGTCGTCATGGACGAGCGTAGACCCCCGGGCCGAGTGTGAATTCCTCGCGCCAATGGACCGTCGCACTGCGGTCCGTCGGCTCTATCCGGGGTTCTCGTGAACGGTATCACAAACTATTTGATGCAGTCTTTACCTGCCAGGTGTGCTGGCCGTCACACATGAGAGTGATTCTGCGCGTCTGAGCGAGAACCCGGCCCAAATGTCTGGTATAGGGCGCTTCGCACCCCCAACACCGACCCATCGTCGCCCCACGACTTGGCAATGCTCTAGTCGGATTCTTACCTTGACCGTGACCGGTCGGCCAGACGTGCGCGGGAGCCGACGGCGGTCGCGCCGTTGACACCGGAGACCCCGGCGGCGACCGGGGTGCGGTGACCGCCGGCGTCCTCCTGGCCGTCGGCGGGCCCCTCGTCGTCGGCGGACCCGGGAGCGGCGGGGGTGGAGGCGTCCGGGGCGGTCGCGGAGGGGCGCCGGCGGCGGTAGCGCGGCGGGACGAAGGCCTCCGCCCAGCGCGGGGCGCGCGGGGTGAAGCGCGGCAGCAGGAGCAGCACCAGCCCGATCGTGGAGAGGATGACCACGCTCAGCACGATCCACATCGACGCCGAGTTCACCGAGTACGTCAGGGCGCCGAAGGCGATCAGGGCCGACCAGAAGTACATGATCAGCACGGCCCGGCTGTGCGAGTGGCCGATCTCCAGCAGCCGGTGGTGCAGGTGCCCGCGGTCCGCCGCGAACGGCGACTGGCCGCGCCAGGTGCGCCGCACGATCGCCAGGATCAGGTCGGCGGCCGGCACCGCGATGATGGTCAGCGGCAGCAGCAGCGGGATGTAGACCGGCACCGTCTGGTGCACGGCCTCCTTCTCCGAACCGGCGAACAGCTTCAGCGCGTCCGGGTCGACCTGCCCGGTGACGGAGATGGCGCCGGCCGCGAGCACCAGGCCGATGAGCATCGAGCCGGAGTCGCCCATGAAGATCCGCGCCGGGTGCATGTTGTGCGGCAGGAAGCCCAGGCACATGCCCATCAGGATCACCGCGAACAGCGTCGCCGGGGCGGCCGCCTCGATGCCGTACGAGTACCAGATGCGGTAGGCGTACAGGAAGAACGCCGTCGCCGCGATGCACACCATGCCGGCCGCGAGTCCGTCCAGGCCGTCCACGAAGTTGACCGCGTTGATGGTGATGACGACCAGCGCCACCGTGAGCAGTGTGCCCTGCCACTGGGTGAGCGCGACCGAGCCGACGCCGGGGATGGGCAGCCACAGGATCGTCAGACCCTGCATGACCATCACGCCGGCCGCGATCATCTGGCCGCCCAGCTTGATCAGCGCGTCGATCTCGAACTTGTCGTCCAGCACACCGATCAGCCAGATCAGCGCCGCCCCGGAGAGCAGCGCCCTGGGCTCGTTGGACTTCTCGAAGAGCTGGCTGAGGTTGGTGAGGTGGTCGGCGACGAGCAGGCCCGCGCACAGGCCGAAGAACATCGCGATACCGCCGAGCCGCGGAGTGGGTTCCCGGTGCACGTCACGTGCCCGGATCTCCGGCATCGCCCCGGCCACGATCGCGAACTTCCGCACCGGCCCTGTCAGCAGGTACGTCACCGCGGCCGTGATGCAGAGCGTCAGGAGGTATTCACGCACGGGCTTCCCCACAGGTCTCGCTGGCCATCACAGCCCCACACCCTAGCGAGGGGCGCATACGAGTGGGGACTTCCGGGTAGCGACGATGGTTGCACGTGCGGCTGTGCATCCGGTGCGCCTACCCCCGTCCGGCCGCCTTCACTGCGGATACGGCGGGAACGCGGCGGTCAGTTCCCGTACGTCCTCCCGGGCCCGCGCGGTGTCGGTGCCGCCCCGCAGGACGCTCGCCAGCAGCCCCGCGACGTACGTCATCTCCCGCGCCCCCATGCCCTGCGTCGTCACCGCCGCCGTGCCCAGGCGCAGCCCGCGGTCGTCGGCGTGCGGCAGGGCGCAGCAGTCCAGCACCAGACCGGCCGCCGCGAGCCGGCCGCGGGCGGTGCGCCCGTCCACGCCGAGCGGCGCCGGGTCGGCGGTGATCAGGTGGGTGTCGGTGCCGCCGGTGGTGACGACCAGGCCCTCGGCGGCCAGCGCGGCGGCCAGCGTGCGCGCGTTGGCGACCACCTGGTGCGCGTACGCGGCGAACGCCGGGGTCGCCGCCTCCCCGAACGCGACCGCCTTGGCGGCGATGGTGTGCATCTGGGCGCCGCCCTGGGTGAACGGGAACACCGCGCGGTCGACGCGCTCGGCCAGCTCGGCGCCGCACAGGATCATCCCGCCGCGCGGCCCCCGCAGCACCTTGTGCGTCGTCGCGCACACGATGTCCGCGTACGGCACCGGACTGGGCGCCACTCCCCCGGCGACCAGGCCGATGGGGTGGGCGGCGTCCGCGATGAGGTAGGCGCCGACCTCGTCGGCGACCTCGCGGAAGAGGGCGTAGTCGAGGTGGCGGGGATAGGCGATGGAGCCGCAGACGATCGCCTTGGGGCGGTGGGTGCGGGCGAGGGTGCGCAGCTGGTCGTGGTCGATCAGTCCGGTCTCGGCGTCCACGCCGTAGCCGACGAAGTCGAACCAGCGGCCGGAGAAGTTCGCCGGCGAGCCGTGGGTGAGGTGGCCGCCGTAGGGCAGCCCGAGGGCGAGGACGGTGTCGCCGGGGCGCAGCAGGGCGGCGTAGGCGGCCAGCACGGCGGAGGAGCCGGAGTGCGCCTGCACATTGGCGTGCTCGGCGCCGAACAGGGCCGTGGCCCGCTCCACGGCGAGGCGCTCGGCGACGTCGGCGATCTCGCAGCCGCCGTGGTGCCGGTTGCCCGGGTAACCCTCGGCGTACTTGTTGGCCAGGGGGGAGCCGAGGGCGGCCAGCACGGCCGGGGACGTGAAGTTCTCGGCGGCGATCAGCTGGAGCGTGGTCGACTGCCGCTCACGCTCCCCGAGCAGCACGTCGGCGAGCTGGGGGTCCTGCCGCCGCAGGACATCGGCCTCGAGGGCATGGCTGACCGTCATGATGCGCTCCCGGACGTCGACACTGACGTACGCCCAATGTAGGCCGCCCCCGCCCGCCCCGCCCGCGTTCCCGCACCTGACCGCGCGCCGCTGTGGACGGCCGCCCCGCCCTGCGCCCTACGCCCGAGCGGCCACCCCGGTCAACGCCGTCACCACAGGGTCCAGCGCCTCGTATATCTCGTCCCCGATCGACCGGAAGAACGTCAACGGCGCCCCGTACGGGTCGTACACCTCGTCCGCCTCGGCCGTGGGCGCCAGCAGCCACCCCCGCAGCGCCGCGGCCGCCCGCACCAGCGCCCGCGCCCGCATCACCAGCCCGTCCTCCAGCGGAGGCAGCGTCGCCGGATCGATCGCGTTCACCAGCCGCGTGAACTCCTTCAGCGTGAACGTGCGCAGCCCCGCCGAGTGCCCCATGGAGATGACCTGCGCCCGGTGGTCCCGGGTCGCGGTCAGCACCAGGTCCGCGCGGATCACGTGGTCGTCCAGCAGCTCCCGCCCCACGAAGCCGGAGGTGTCCGCGCCGAACTCCGCCAGCACCGTCTCCGCGTGCGCCTCCATGGCCGCGCCCTCGTGCCCCCAGGTGCCCGCGCTCTCCACGATCAGGCCGCCGCCCAGGATGCCCAGCCGCTGGCTCACGAAATGCCGGGTCAGCCGCTCGGTGATGGGCGAGCGGCACACGTTTCCGGTACTGACGTGGAGGATGCGGAAGGTGTCGCGCGGAAACCCGAAGGTGGTGGTCACTTCCGCGCTGGATTCCCCGTTGCCTATGCCACGCCCCGCCTCAGGGGCCGTCAATTCGCCACCTCGAGGTCGGGTACGACCTTGCGCAGCTCGTCCGGCGAGATCGCCCCCTCGCGCAGCAGCAGGGGCACGGGCCGCGTGACGTCGACGATGGAGGAGGGCACGTTGCCCGGGGTGGGCCCGCCGTCGAGGTACACGGAGACCGAGTCGCCGAGCATCTCCTGCGCGGCGTCGCAGTTCTCCGGCGCCGGGTGGCCGGTGAGGTTGGCGGAGGAGACCGCCATCGGGCCGACCTCGGTCAGCAGCTCGATGGCGACCGGGTGCAGCGGCATGCGCACCGCGACCGTGCCCCGGGTGTCGCCGAGGTCCCACTGGAGGGACGGCTGGTGCTTGGCGACGAGCGTCAGGGCGCCCGGCCAGAACGCGTCGACCAGTTCCCAGGCCATCTCGGAGAAGTCGGTGACCAGGCCGTGCAGCGTGTTCGGGGAGCCGATGAGGACGGGCGTGGGCATGTTGCGGCCCCGGCCCTTGGCGTCGAGCAGATCGGCGACGGCCTCCGAGGTGAACGCGTCCGCGCCGATGCCGTACACGGTGTCGGTGGGCAGCACCACGAGCTCACCGCGGCGGACGGCGGAGGCGGCCTCGCGCAGACCGGTCGCGCGGTCGGTCGCGTCGTTGGTGTCGTATCGCCGAGCCATCTGGCGGGCCTCCTCGTACACGTGCTGCTGGGGGGTCGAAGTATGCGGGGTGCTCACGGCAGCGCCTTGCGGGCGGTGGCGAAGCGGGGGCGGTTGTTCAGATCGGGGTGGTCGGCGGCGTCGGTCCAGCCGCGGTCCTCGGCGAAGATCCACGGCACCTGGCCGCCCTGGGTGTCGGCGTGCTCCACGACGACCACCCCGCCGGGGCGCAGCAGCCGGTGCGCGGTGCGCTCCAGGCCGCGGATCAGGTCGAGCCCGTCCTCGCCGGAGAACAGCGCCAGGTCGGGGTCGTAGTCGCGGGCCTCCGGCGCCACGTACTCCCACTCGGTGAGCGGGATGTACGGCGGGTTGGAGACGACCAGGTCGACCTGGCCGTCGAGGTCCGGGAAGGCCGTCAGGGCGTCTCCCTGGCGCAGCTCGACCCGTGACCCCTCCATGTTCTTGCGGGTCCACCGCAGGGCGTCCTCGGACAGCTCCACGGCGTACACGCGCGAACGCGGCACCTCCTGGGCGAGGGCGAGCGCGATGGCGCCCGAACCGGTGCACAGGTCGACGATGCAGGGCTCCACGACGTCCATCGCGCGGACGGCGTCTATGGCCCACTCGACCACCGACTCCGTCTCCGGGCGCGGCACGAACACCCCGGGCCCGACCTGGAGTTCCAGGTAGCGGAAGTAGGCGTGCCCGGTGATGTGCTGGAGCGGTTCGCGCGCCTCGCGGCGGGCGATGACCTCCCAGTACCGGGCGTCGAAGTCGGAGTCCTTGACGTGGTGCAGCTCGCCGCGCTTGACGCCGTGCACGAATGCGGCCAGTTCCTCCGCGTCGGTGCGCGGCGAGGGCACGCCGGCGTCGGCGAGCCGCTGGGTGGCCTGGGCCACCTCGGCGAGCAGCAGGTTCACGCTGATCCTCCGGGCTGTGTACGGAACTTACGCGGCGGCGAGCTTGGCGGCCGAGTCCGCGTCGACGCAGGCCTGGATCACCGCGGCGAGGTCGCCGTCCAGGACCTGGTCCAGGTTGTACGCCTTGAAGCCGACGCGGTGGTCCGAGATGCGGTTCTCCGGGAAGTTGTACGTGCGGATCTTCTCGGAGCGGTCGACGGTGCGGACCTGGCTGCGACGGGCGTCGGCGGCCTCCCTCTCCGCCTCCTCCTGCGCCGCGGCCAGCAGCCTGGAGCGCAGGATACGCAGTGCCTGCTCCTTGTTCTGCAGCTGGCTCTTCTCGTTCTGGCAGGAGGCGACGACTCCGGTCGGGATGTGCGTGATGCGCACGGCGGAGTCGGTGGTGTTGACGGACTGACCGCCGGGGCCGGAGGACCGGTAGACGTCGATGCGCAGGTCGTTCGGGTTGATCTCGACGTCGACCTCCTCCGCCTCGGGCGTCACCAGGACACCCGCCGCGGAGGTGTGGATGCGGCCCTGCGACTCGGTGGCCGGCACGCGCTGCACGCGGTGCACGCCGCCCTCGTACTTCAGCCGCGCCCACACGCCCTGTCCGGGCTCGGTCTGCCCGCGGGCCTTCACGGCCACCTGGACGTCCTTGTAGCCGCCCAGCTCGGACTCGGTGGCGTCGATGATCTCGGTCTTCCAGCCGACGCGCTCGGCGTAGCGCAGGTACATGCGCAGCAGGTCGCCGGCGAACAGGGCGGACTCGTCGCCGCCCGCGCCCGCCTTGATCTCGAGGATGACGTCCTTGTCGTCGCTGGGGTCGCGCGGGACCAGCAGCAGGCGCAGCTTCTCGGTGAGCTCCTCGCGCCGCTGCTCCAGTTCCTTGACCTCGGCGACGAAGTCGGGGTCGTCGGCGGCCAGCTCGCGCGCGGTGCCGACGTCGTCACCGGTCTGCTTCCAGGAGCGGTACGTGGCGACGATCGGGGTGAGCTCGGCGTAGCGCTTGTTCAGCTTGCGCGCGTTCGCCTGGTCGGCGTGGACCGACGGATCGGCGAGCTTCTTCTCCAGGTCGGCGTGCTCGGCGACGAGTTCCTCGACGGCCTCGAACATCTTGGGCTCCTGCTGGTACGTGGGTGAAGGGGCGGGCGACCAAAAACGCCGGTCCCGGCCTGCGCCCGGCAGGGCGCGACCGTGGACCGGCGGATTGGGGCTCGCTACTTCTTGGAGCCGGCGGCCTTGCCGAAGCGGGCCTCGAAGCGGGCCACACGGCCACCGGTGTCGAGGATCTTCTGCTTGCCCGTGTAGAACGGGTGGCACTCGGAGCAGACCTCGGCGCGGATGGCACCGGACGAGATCGTGCTGCGGGTGGTGAACGACGCGCCGCAGGTGCAGCTGACCTGCGTCTCGACGTACTCGGGGTGGATGTCGCGCTTCAAGGTGTCTCCTAGGTTTCGGGAGGGCGCCGGGTCGCCGCCGCGGGATGCGGAAGCGTGAACCGGAGCCGACGTACCAGTCTGCCAGGACTGGCGCCATCCCCCAAAACCGGGTGGCCCGCTCCACTATTCCCGCGCCCCGCGCCCCGCGCCCCCGTGCCCCGTGGCCTCAGGAGCTCACGACGTCCTTGGCCCCGCCACCGGCCGTGTCCTCGGTGGCGCTCTCCGGGATCGGCTCGTCGTCCCTCCAGGCGTCCCAGACCAGCTGGGCCTTGTCCGTCAGCGGCAGGACGCGGTTGCGGTCGGCCGGGTCGTACCGGACCGGCATGGTGACCATGTCCAGGCCGGCCGGGCTGAGGCCCTTCAGACCGCCCGCGAAGGACATCAGGGCGTTCACCGAGCCCAGGCCGGAGTCGGTGGTGACCGCCTTGGTGGCGCTGTCGGCGAGGTCGTAGAGCTTCTTGGGGCTGGTGAAGACGCCGACCTCCCCGACCTGGCGCAGCAGGGCCTTGACGAAGGCCTGCTGGAGCTGGATGCGGCCGAGGTCGGAGCCGTCGCCGACACCGTGCCGGGTGCGGACCAGGCCGAGGGCCTGCTCGCCGTCGAGCCGGTGGGTGCCGGCCGGGAGGTCGAGGTGGCTGTCGGGGTCCTTGATGTCCTCGGTGGTGGTGACCTCCACGCCGCCGAGATCGTCGACGAGCTTCTGGAAGCCGGTGAAGTCGATCTCCAGGAAGTGGTCCATGCGCAGGCCGGTCATCGACTCGACGGTCTTCACCGTGCAGGCCGCCCCGCCCGTGGAGTAGGCGGAGTTGAACATCACGCCGTTCGCTGCGGGGTGGGTGCCGCCCTCGGTGTCGGTGCACTCGGGGCGGTCGATGAGGGTGTCGCGCGGTATGGAGACCACGCCGGCCCTCTTGTGGCCCTCGTGGACGTGCACGATCATCGCGGTGTCGGAGCGGGCGCTGCCGTCGTCGGCGCCGCCGCCGAGCTCCTCGTTGCCGCCGGCGCGGGTGTCGGAGCCGAGCACGAGGATGTTCTCGGAGCCGTTGTCCACCTTCTCGGGCCGGTCGGTGCCGAGGGCCTGGTCGATGTCGACGCTCTCGATGTTGCCGTTGAGCTCGAAGTACAGGTATCCGGCGCCGGTGCCGCCCAGGACGACGATGCCCGCGGCGGTCCAGGCCAGCACCTTCAGCCCCTTGTGCCGCCCGTCGCGGGGTCTGCGGCGGTGCCCGCCGCCGCGGTGGCGCGGTCCTGTGCTGCTCTCGGCGGACATCTGCTCCTCAGCTCATCTCCGGTCGGTCACCCCTGTGCTCGGCGCCGGCCGGGCCCGTCACGGCCCGTACGCCACCCGCCGGACGCTGTCGGCTCGGACGGGGAAACCGGGGCACAGGGTCGCACGGGCTCCTGTGCCGGACCTGTGCCCGGCCGCCCCCGGGGCGCTCCGCGCGCACCCGGCGAACGCCTGCGTGACCTGCGGCTCCGGCCGCCGGGGGCCGGCGTGCGGCCACCGTGACGGCGTACGCCCCTGTGGCGAAGATCTCGCGCACGCGAAGGGGCCGCTCCCTCGCGGGAGCGGCCCCTTCGCGGAAAGGCGGGACGTCAGTCGCCGTTGCCCGGCGTCGGCGTCGTCTTCTGGATCTGCATCAGGAACTCGGCGTTCGACTTCGTCTGCTTCATCTTGTCGAGAAGCAGCTCGACCGCCTGCTGCTGGTCGAGGGCGTGCAGCACCCGGCGCAGCTTCCAGACGATGGCGAGCTCGTCGGGGGCGAGCAGGATCTCTTCCTTGCGGGTACCGGACGCGTCGACGTCCACCGCCGGGAAGATGCGCTTGTCGGCGAGCTTGCGGTCGAGCTTGAGCTCCGCGTTGCCGGTGCCCTTGAACTCCTCGAAGATGACCTCGTCCATGCGGGACCCGGTGTCCACCAGGGCGGTGGCGAGGATGGTCAGCGAGCCGCCGTCCTCGATGTTGCGGGCCGCACCGAAGAAGCGCTTCGGCGGGTACAGGGCGGTCGAGTCGACACCACCGGACAGGATGCGGCCGGAGGCCGGGGCGGCGAGGTTGTACGCACGGCCCAGACGCGTGATCGAGTCGAGCAGCACGACGACGTCGTGGCCCAGCTCCACCAGGCGCTTGGCGCGCTCGATGGCGAGCTCGGCGACCGTGGTGTGGTCCTCGGCCGGGCGGTCGAAGGTCGAGGAGATGACCTCGCCCTTGACCGACCGCTGCATGTCGGTGACCTCTTCCGGACGCTCGTCGACCAGGACGACCATCAGGTGGCACTCGGGGTTGTTGTGGGTGATCGCGTTGGCGATCGCCTGCATGATCATGGTCTTGCCGGTCTTCGGCGGGGCCACGATCAGACCGCGCTGGCCCTTGCCGATCGGCGCCACGAGGTCGATGATCCGCGTGGTCAGCACGCCCGGGTCGGTCTCCAGGCGGAGGCGGTCCTGCGGGTACAGCGGGGTGAGCTTGTTGAACTCCGGGCGGCCGCGGCCGTGTTCGGGCGCCATGCCGTTGACGGAGTCGAGGCGGACCAGCGCGTTGAACTTCTCGCGGCGCTCGCCCTCCTTCGGCTGACGCACGGCACCGGTGATGTGGTCGCCCTTGCGCAGGCCGTTCTTGCGGACCTGGGCGAGGGAGACGTACACGTCGTTCGGGCCGGGCAGGTAGCCGGAGGTGCGGATGAACGCGTAGTTGTCGAGGATGTCGAGGATGCCCGCGACCGGGATCAGGACGTCGTCCTCGTTGATCTGCGGCTCGGACGACGCGATCTCGTCGCGGCCACGACGGCCACGGCGGTCGCGGTAGCGGCCGCGACGGCCACGGCGGCCGCCCCCGTCGTCGTCGTAACCGTCGTCCTGACGGCCGCCGCCGCCCTGCTGGCCCTGCTGACGGCCCTGGCCCTGCTGGTCGTCGCCCTTGCCGCGACGGTCGCCGCGGTCCCGCTCACGCTCGCCGCGGTCACCGCGGTCGCGCTCGCCCCGGTCACGGTCGCCGCGCTCGCGCTCGCCCCGGTCACGGTCACCGCGCTCGCCGCGGTCACGGTCGCGGCCGCGCTCACGGCGGTCGCGACGGCGGCCCTCGCCGTCGTGGTCGGACTTGCCGTCGCCCTGCTGAGCGGGGGTCTCGACCTTGGGCTCGGCCTTCGCCTCGGCGGTGACCGTCTCGGTCGCGGCGGGAGCACCCGCGTCGGCGGTGGCGCGACGGCGCCGGCGCTCGCCGGGAGCGGCCTCGTCGGCCTGCTCGGCCGGGGCGGCCGCCTTCGGGGAGGGCTGGCCCGGGATCTCGATCTGCTGCTGGGCCGCGGCCTTCTCGGCGGGGGCCTGCTCGTCCTTGGCGCCGGCCTTCTTCTCGGCGCTCTCGCCGGTGCGGGTCCGGGAGGTGGCGCGGCGCTTGGGCTTGGTCTCGGTGGCGGACTCGGCCTTGGCCGGGGCGGCGCCTCCGGCGGCCTGCGCCTCCTTGATGACCTCGATCAGCTGGCTCTTGCGCATCCGCGCGGTGCCCCTGATGCCGAGGCCGGACGCGACCTGTTGCAGCTCGGCCAGCACCATGCCCTCGAGGCCGGTACCGCGGCGCCGCCGGGAGCCGGCACCGGTGGCAGGCGCGGAAGCGTCCGTGGCGGGCGCGGCAGCGGTCTCCTCGACACGTGCGCCCATCAGATCGGTGGTGTCGCTCACGAAGGGTCCTTCCCTGGAGCGGACGTCGGCCTGTCTGGCTCGGCGACCGGTTGTGCTGTCCGGCATCGGTCCTTGCTCTGTGAACCGTGCCAGGGCGGTGGTCCGCCTAAGCGGCGGAAGAGATATCTGGTGATGGCGCTTCCTCGAGCCGTGGCACCCAGTGTCACGTGGCGTGGTCGCACCGGTTCCGGAGCTCCCCCAGAGGGGGTACCCCCACCGTCAGGCCGTGCAGTGCCCGCGTACGACGTACTGCCCGCGTACGAAGCAGAGGACACAGTGCGGCTTGGGGGGCTCCCGGAAGAATGTCTGTCCCGGACGGGGACACGAGGCACCTCGCCATGGTGGGGTCGGGTGCAGACTTGAGATTAACACTACCGGATCCAACAAACATTCCCCCTCTCCAAATCCGGCAACCGTGTCAGGTGGCGAGCGGAAGCACGCTCGCTCCCCGCGCGTCGAGACCGAGCCGGTTGGCGGCCCAGTCGTTGCCGGCCAGTGCTTCGACCTTGTCGGCGGTGTCGGCGTCGGCCAGCGCCATGACCGTGGGTCCGGCGCCGGAGATCACCGCGGGGATCCCGTCCCCCCGCAGCCGCTCCACCAGGGCGGCGCTCTCCGGCATGGCCGGGGCGCGGTACTCCTGGTGCAGACGGTCCTCGGTGGCGGGCAGCAGCAGCTCGGGGCGCCGGGTGAGGGCCTCGACGAGCAGGGCGGCACGGCCCGCGTTGGCGGCGGCGTCGACGTGCGGGACGGTGCGCGGGAGCAGTCCGCGCGCGGTCTCGGTGAGGACCGGCTTCCCCGGCACGAAAACCACCGGAACGATGGAATCGGCGGGCTCCATCCTGATGGCGCGGGCCGAGCCGCCCTCCATCCAGGACAGGGTGAAACCGCCGAGCAGACAGGCCGCGACGTTGTCGGGGTGGCCCTCGATCTCGGTGGCGAGTTCGAGCAGGGCGGCGTCGCCGAGCTTGGCCTCGGCCCCTATCGTCACGGCGCGGGCGGCGACGATCCCGGCGCAGATGGCGGCCGAGGACGAGCCCAGGCCCCGGCCGTGCGGAATGCGGTTGGCGCAGACGATCTCGAGGCCGCGCGGCTGTCCGCCGAGCAGGTCGAAGGCGGTGCGCAGGGAGCGTACGAGCAGATGCCTCTCGTCGCGCGGGAGGGTCTCGCCGCCCTCGCCGGCGATGTCGATGTGCAGCCCGGAGTCGGCCACCCGGACGACCACGTCGTCGTACAGGCCCAGCGCGAGGCCGAGGGCGTCGAAGCCCGGGCCGAGGTTGGCGCTGGTGGCGGGGACGCGCACCCGGACGGCGGCGGCGCGGAAGGCGGGACCGGCCATCGCTCGAAGACTCTCCTTGAGCTGCGTGACTGTCGAATGACATTCGATGGACATTCGATGACGTACGAGACCCTGGGGCCGCCGCCGGCCGGGGTGGCCGGCCGCTTTCCGGGCCGCTCCGGGCCCCTTGCCGGACCACGGAGACGACGCACTTCCGCGGCATATGCGGCGGGCGGGTTCGGTACAGCCTATCGAAGGACGGTTCACCGGCGACATAGGGCGCACAGGAGGCGCACGATGCGTGTCGTAAGCCCCCTGTGCACCCCCTGGGGGTGACCTTCCCAGGTGAGCGCGCCCTTACGCCGGTTTTGCGGTTCCGCGGTCCCGGGGACCGCGGGGCGCGCCGGGGGGCGCCGAGGGCCCCCTCCGGCCGTTCCCGTCGTCGCCGCGCGAGGCGGACGGGAACGGCCGGGCGGACGCTAGACCAGACCCAGCCGCTCGGCGGCGGTCGCCGCGTCGACGGGGACGGTGACCGGCTGCGGCGCTCCGGCGACGGCCCAGTCCGGGTCCTTCAGACCGTTGCCGGTGACGGTGCACACGATCCGCTGCCCCGGGTCGACCTTGCCCTGCTCGGCGGCCTTCAGCAGACCGGCCACCGACGCGGCGGACGCGGGCTCGACGAAGACGCCCTCCTGCGAGGCCAACAGCCGGTAGGCGCGCAGGATCTCACGGTCCGTCACCTCGTCGATGGCGCCGCCGGACTCGTCCCGCGCGGCGAGCGCGAAGTCCCAGGAGGCGGGGTTGCCGATGCGAATGGCGGTGGCGATGGTCGACGGGTCCTTGACGACCTCACCGCGCACGATCGGGGCACTGCCGGAGGCCTGGAAGCCCCACATGCGCGGCGTCCGCGTGCTGACCCCGTCGGCGGCGTACTCCTTGTACCCCTTCCAGTACGCGGTGATGTTGCCCGCGTTGCCCACCGGCAGCACATGGATGTCAGGGGCGTCGCCCAGCATGTCCACGATCTCGAAGGCGGCGGTCTTCTGCCCCTCGATACGCACCGGATTGACCGAATTGACCAGCGCCACCGGGTAGTTGTCGCTCAGCGCGCGGGCCAACGTCAGACAGTCGTCGAAGTTGCCGTCGACCTGGAGGATCTTCGCGCCGTGGACCAGCGCCTGGCCCATCTTGCCGAGCGCGATCTTGCCCTGCGGCACCAGCACGGCGGACACCATCCCGGCGCGCACCCCGTACGCGGCGGCGGAGGCGGAGGTGTTGCCGGTGGAGGCGCAGATGACTGCCTTGGCCCCCTCCTCCTTCGCCTTGGAGATGGCCATCGTCATGCCGCGGTCCTTGAAGGACCCGGTCGGGTTCGCGCCCTCGACCTTGAGGTGCACCTCGCAGCCCGTGCGCTCGGAGAGCACCTGCGCGGGCACGAGCGGCGTGCCGCCCTCACGGAGCGTCACGACCGGCGTGGTGTCGGAGACCGGCAGCCGGTCCCGGTACTCCTCGATGATTCCGCGCCACTGGTGGGTCATTGCTGGTTACTCTCCTTCAACCCGCATGATGCTGGCGACACCACGCACGGTGTCGAGCTTGCGCAACGCCTCGACGGTCCCGCCGAGGGCCGCGTCGGACGCACGGTGGGTGACGACGACGAGGGAGGCCTCACCGTCCTTGCCCTGCTGGCGCACCGTGTCGATCGAGACACCGTGCTCCGCGAACACGGTCGCCACCTGGGCGAGGACACCCGGTTTGTCGGCCACGTCGAGGCTGATGTGGTAGCGCGTGACGACCTCGCCCATCGACGAGACGGTCAGCGCGGCGTACGCCGACTCACCGGGTCCGGTGGTCCCGGTGATCCGGTTGCGGCCCACCGCGACCAGGTCGCCGAGCACGGCGGAGGCGGTCGGCGCACCACCGGCGCCGGGCCCGTAGAACATCAGCTGCCCGGAGGCGTCCGATTCCACGAACACGGCGTTGTACGCGCCGCGCACGGAGGCCAGCGGGTGGCTGAGCGGGATCATCGCCGGGTGCACCCGCGCGGTGACCGACGCCCCGTCCTCGGCCCGCTCGCAGATGGCGAGCAGCTTGATGGTGCAGCCCATCTCCTTGGCGGAGGCGAAGTCGGCGGCGGTGACCTCGGACATGCCCTCGCGGTAGACGTCGTCGAGGCGCACGCGGGTGTGGAAGGCGATCCCGGCGAGGATGGCGGCCTTGGCGGCGGCGTCGAAGCCCTCGACGTCGGCGGTCGGGTCGGCCTCGGCGTACCCGAGGGCGGTGGCCTCGTCGAGCGCCTCCTGGTAGCCGGCGCCGGTGGTGTCCATCTTGTCGAGGATGAAGTTCGTCGTGCCGTTGACGATACCGAGGACCCGGTTGACCTTGTCGCCGGCGAGCGACTCGCGCAGCGGGCGGATCAGCGGGATCGCGCCGGCGACGGCGGCCTCGTAGTAGAGGTCCTTGCCGTGCTCACCGGCGGCGGCGTGCAGCGCGGCACCGTCCTGGGCGAGCAGCGCCTTGTTGGCGGAGACGACGGAGGCGCCGTGCTCGAAGGCGGTGGTGATCAGCGTACGGGCAGGCTCGATGCCGCCGATGACCTCCACGACGATGTCGAGGTCGCCGCGCTTGACGAGCGCGGTGGCGTCGGTGGTGACCAGGGCGGGATCGATCCCCTCCCGCACCTTGTCGGGCCGGCGCACGGCCACGCCCGCGAGCTCCACCGGTGCCCCGATGCGGGCGGCGAGGTCGTCGGCGTGCGTCGTCATGATGCGCGCCACCTCTGAGCCGACCACTCCACAGCCCAGCAGCGCCACCTTCAGCGGACGCGTACGCATCATCCGACCTCGTTTCCTGATTACCGTCTCGGTTGCACCAGTCTCACTCACCGAACGGGACTTTCTGCCCCTGGTCCGGATCGTGAGACGTCTATTTCATTTTTCTGCACCGGGAAGACCGAAGATCTTCCCGGCACGTCCGACGCCGGACGGGTCCGGCTGTCCGACACCGGACGGGTCCACTATCCGACGTCGAGACGGAGGAGGTCCTCCTCGGTCTCCCGCCGGACGATCACGCGCGCCTCGCCGTCCCTGACGGCGACGACCGGCGGCCGCAGGACGTGGTTGTAGTTGCTGGCCATCGACCGGCAGTACGCCCCGGTCGCCGGTACGGCGATGAGGTCACCGGGTGCCAGGTCCCCCGGCAGGAAGGCGTCACGCACCACGATGTCCCCGCTCTCGCAGTGCTTGCCCACGACACGGCACAGCATCGGCTCGGCGTCCGAGGTGCGCGAGACGAGGGCGACGCTGTACTCGGCGTCGTACAGCGCGGTGCGGATGTTGTCCGACATCCCGCCGTCCACGGAGACGTACGTCCGGAGCCCGTCGAGCGGCTTGATGGTGCCGACCTCGTAGAGCGTGAAGGCGGTCGGGCCGACGATGGCGCGCCCCGGCTCGACGGAGATCCGCGGGGTGGCGAGCCGCGCGGCGTCGCACTCCCGGGTGACGATCTCGGTCAGCGCCTTGGCGATCTCGTGCGGCTCACGGGGGTCGTCGTCGCTGGTGTACGCGATGCCGAGCCCGCCGCCGAGGTCGATCTCGGGCAGCTCGACGCCGTGCTCGTCCCGGATGTCCTTGAGCAGCCCGACCACCCGGTGCGCGGCGACCTCGAACCCCGACATGTCGAAGATCTGCGACCCGATGTGGGAGTGGATCCCGATGAGCTCCAGCCCGTCCAACTGCAACGCCCGCCGCACCGCCTCGGCGGCCTGCCCGCCGGCCAGCGGAATCCCGAACTTCTGGTCCTCGTGGGCGGTGGCGATGAACTCGTGCGTGTGCGCCTCGACGCCGACGGTGATACGGATCTGCACCCGCTGCCGCTTGCCGAGCTCCCGCGCGATGTGCGCGACCCGGACGATCTCCTGGAACGAGTCGAGCACGATCCGCCCGACCCCGGCCTCGACGGCCCGCCGGATCTCGCCCACGGACTTGTTGTTGCCGTGGAAGGCGATGCGCTCGGCGGGCATCCCGGCGGACAGCGCGGTCGCCAGCTCGCCGCCCGAGCACACGTCGAGGTTCAGCCCCTCCTCGTGCAGCCACCGCACGACGGCACGGGACAGGAACGCCTTGCCGGCGTAGAACACGTCGGCGTCGTCACCGAACGCGGTGCGCCAGGCCCGCGCCCGGGCCCGGAAGTCGGCCTCGTCGAGGAAGTAGGCGGGGGTGCCGAACTCCTCGGCGAGCCGCTTGACGTCGATCCCGCCGACGGTGAGCACACCGTCCTCGGCCCGGGTGACGGTCTCGGACCACACCTTGGGGTCGAGCGCGTTGAGATCAGCGGGCGGTGCGGAGTAGTGCCCCTCGGGAAGGACGTCGGCGTGACGGGGCCCGGCGGGGTGTGCGGAACGGCTCATGTCGGTGTCTCTCTGGACTCTCTCAGAGGTGATCGGGTGCGTCGATGCCGAGCAGGGACAGGCCACCGGCCAGCACCGTCCCGGCGGCTTCGGCGAGGGCGAGCCGGGCACGGTGGGCGGCCGAGGGTTTCTCCTCACCGAGGGGCAGCACGGCAGGAAGCAGGGGCAGCACGGCGTCGGCGACGGTGACCAGATGCCGGGCGATCCGGTCGGGCGCACGGTGGGCGGCGGCACCCGCGAGGATGCGGGGGTGGTCGGCGAGGGCCTGCAGCAGCGCTTGAGCGTCGCCGTCCACCGCTTCCGGCCCCGGCTCGGGGGCGAAGCCGACGTCGACGGCGTTGCGCAGCAGGGCCCGCGTACGGGCGTGCGCGTACCGGACACGGAACAGCGGATTGCTCTCACGCTGCACGAGGTGCTCGTCACCGATCCGCGGCCGGTCGTGCGGGGCGGGGTACAGCAACGCCCACCGCCCGGCATCCCGGCCCAGCGGCAGCGGGTCGGCCGGGGCGGGAACGGGACGGATGTCGATCCGACCCCGAACACTCAGATCACCCCGGATGTCACCGCACCCCCCGGGACCGTCGGGAAGACCGCTCGGCACCACACCCAGCCCACTGGCCCACGCCACCCCCGCCGCCCCCTCATCGGCACCCTCCCACGTGGCGCGGACGAGGGCTCCCTGGGAACGGAGCAGACGGCAGAGGACGTCGAGATGGACGACGGCCCGGACCTCACGGGCCGCGTGGAGCCGGAGGACCTGCCCGGCGAGGGCGTCGGAGTGTCCGTACTCCGCACCGCGCCGCAGGATCTCCTCCACGAGGGCGACGGGCGCGCCGCTGCGCAGGCTGATGTTGATGAACCCGGGTCCGGTGACGACGACGTCGGTGATGCCGCCGCTGCGCAGCAGGTGCGGCCGCAGGATCTCGGCCACGCGCGGCGCGGGCCGCCCGGCCGGCCGGGCGAGCTGCAGGGCGACGTTGGTGGCGTAATCACCGCACCCGCCGGGCCCCGGCGGCGCGACCACGACCCGCTCGGGCACGTCCACGGCCAGCTCCCCCTCGTCGACGGCACGGCGCACCGCGTGCAGCACGGTGCGGGAGAGCTCGACGGGGGTCACGGGACAAGCGTAGGGGAGGAGGGGGGTGGGTAGGCGAACCGGTTTGCCCGCGGTCCCGGGATGTGGACGACCCCGCCGGCCGGGCGGGCACCGCCCGCTCTCACCCTCCGGCGTGCCCGGCGGCCGGCTCGGCGTCCCCGGGCCCGCGCACCCGCCCGAGGCGGTCCGCGCCACCTCCGCGCCGCCCCACGATCAACTCCCGCACGAGCCGGACGAGCTCCGCCGGCTCGAAGGGCTTGGCGAGGAAGGCGTCCACTCCCACATCGAGCCCGTCCTCCACCTCGCACTGGGTGCAGGCGCTCACGATGACGAGCGGAAGGTCACGGGTACGGGGATCGGCACGCAGCCGGGCAGCCGTCCGGAGCCCGTCCAGCCGCGGCATGACGACGTCGAGGGTGACGAGGTCGGGCCGCACCTGATGGACGACTTCCAGACACTCGGCACCATCGGCCGCGGTCACGACCTCGATGCCCTCCAGCTCGAGGTTGACCCTGATCAACTGCCGGATGACCTTGTTGTCGTCCACAACAAGAACCCGGACCGACGCGCCTGGCACAACTCGAGAGTAGGTGCGGACCGGCCACCGCGTCCGGCGTTTGCCCACTTCCACTCCGCACGGGCGACACCCCGCACTCCGGACCGACGCCCGCCCACCGGAAAACGGGTTCATGACCACCCCACCGGAACTGGTAGTGTTCTACCCGTCGCCGCGATCACCGCGACCGACACGCCCCCGTAGCTCAGGGGATAGAGCAACGGCCTCCGGAGCCGTGTGCGCAGGTTCGAATCCTGCCGGGGGCACCCTGCATGAGGTGCCCAAAGACCCCGTCACCAGCGGAAACGCTGAGAACGGGGTCTTCGCGTATGTGCAGGCGTGTGCCGCCCGGAGCGGCCGTATGTCGAGGCTTGTGGACTATTCGTGGACAGGATCTTGGGGCATCGCCCCTGGTCAGCCTCAAGGTTTTCGAAGTGCCCCTCAGCCAGCGTCTGGCCACTCTTCCGGAGCCGGAGGCGGCTCCGGATCCTTCTGGCGCTCTGCCCGCCGCGCGTTCTCCCCTCTCAGGGTCGTCAACCACGGCCACAGATCCGGTAGAGGCTGTGCCGGGCAGGCGAGACGGTGCTCGATACGGCACCGCTGGAACTGATCCGGCGGACACACCCCGTAGACCGTCACCCGCCCGTCGGACAGCTCAATCCATCGGTGGTCCGCCGGCACCGTGTGAGCCAGCGGATGCATGTCCGGCTCCAGCAGCACCCATTCGTGTTCGAGTGTCGCCACCCGATCCCCTAACAGCCCGCATCGCGGGCAGCGGGACTGCCCACCACCCAGCCGCCGCGGCTTCTCCTCTAAGACCCCCATACCGTGAGGGTCGCGAGCCCGGCACTCCAGGCGTAGAGCGCGAACCGGACAGATCCCTTGGGACAACCGACCACCAGCGGGACAAAACACGACGCGACAGGTGCAGCCAGCAACCAACGGCCGACGGCACACGGCCGAGATATGACGAAGCCCTCCAGCCCGAGCGGGCTGGAGGGCTCACGGCCTACGCGCGCGTGATCACTCGTACTCGCGCAACAACTCCTCGATCTTGCGGTTGGCGATCTCCTGTCGTCCGTCGATGCACTTGGCGTAGCGGCTCAGCAGGACCTCCACACTGTTGCCCGCACGCTCGGCGACCTCTGTCGGGTCCACCCCAGAGTTGAGCCAGGTCGACAGCGCCGAGTGCCGGAGGTCATACGGGCGAACCGCGAGCGGTGAGGCGACCACGGCCGGCGGGAGCGCCAGCGCACGGGCCTCCTGCCAGACGCGGTAGTACGTCGAGGAGCCGACCACTCCCCCACGCTCGTTGGTGAATAGCCGCCCGTCCTCGGCGGTACCGAACATGTCGAGGTGCTGCCGGAGGATGGCGACGAGCTGGGGCGGGATCGGGACGAGCCGGACCTCTTCCGCCGGGCGGTTCTTGAGGCCCCGATCGTCATGGGTCTCACCGGAGTCCGTCCACTGCTTCCCGACGCTGGGACGCGTCCGATTCAGCAGCACCGTTCCCCAGCTGGCCTCGGGCAGCTTCAGGTCCGCATCGGTGAGGCCGACGGCCTCAGCCGGACGCAAGGCGCCGTAGTACATGCAGGCGAATAGGCCGACGAGGCGGCGGCCACGCGCCCGGCCGTACCCACCGACATACGAGACCGCAGTCAGCAGGGAACGGGCCTGTGTGGGATTGGCGACCACCCGGGGATCGACTTCCCCGGTCACCTTCGGTTTCTTCCAGCGAATGCCCGTGATCGGGTTCTCTTTGAACTCCCCGAGATCCACTGCATAGTGCAGCGCGTTGACGAGTGTTCGACGCTTGCGCCGGACGGTCTCCGCGGCTGCCGCCGTCCCGTCGAGCTTCAGCTTGAGCGAATCCAGGACGGCCCTGCCGATCGCAGCGTCACCGAGGTCCGAGAGCGGACGCGACGTCTTGGCCACCCAGTGCAAGGTGTTCGCGATCTCGGTCGGCAATTCACGCTCGTCCGGTCCGGGAAGGACGAAGGCCCAGTTACGGAGCGCCCTCCTGATCAGTTCCTCGGACGGCTGCCCCGGACGCTCGTCGAGGAGGGCCATCGTCACGGCGGTCAAGGCCTCATTGATCCCGTTGCGCGTGTTCGGCGCCGCGTGCGGCCACTTCATGGCGAGGTACTTCAGAGCGAAGGCGTACCAGGTCATCGAGGCCGCCTTTTCGACCATCGAATCGGGCAGCCCCGTCTCTGTGTCGAACTCTTCACCGGCATGAGCGGCGCGAAGCAGCTTGGAACGGTAATGGTCCGCAAGCCCCTTGGTGCGGAACTGTTCGGAGAACACGTTCCCGGCAACGGTCCACCGAACGTCATAGGACGGCTTCTTGGTGTTCCTCTTCCGAACACCCCACACCTTTACGTCGAGAGACTTCACGCCGCCGCCTCCAACTGCCGCAGCCAGGCGGTAAAGTCACTCCGCCACACCCGGAGCTCCCCATTGGGCAGCTTGAAAGCAGCGGGCCCCTGCCCCAGCTCACGCCACCGGTAGAACGTCCGGCGAGAAACACCGCCCAGCTCATCCAAGACTTGGCGAACAGTCATCAGCTCGTCGCGACGGTGGTCCATGTCGGTTCTCCTTCCGTTCCGGAGGCGGGTTCGAGGCTTTCGGCGAGCCAGGCTTCGGCGTCGGTGAGACCGGTTCCGGCGTAAACCCAGTGCGCGAGAACGAGGGTCGTGTCCGGGGCGGCCCCGTCCGCTGACAGGGCCTGTGCGCGGCGCCAGTCGGCGCGGGCATCGCGGAGGGCACCGAGGGTGGTGGAGTAGCGGCGGGACTTGGTGGAGAAGTGGCCGCGGAAGCCGAGCATGTGGGCCCAGGCCCGCAGGCGGAGGTGTTCGAGGTCCTTACGGGCGCCAAGGGTCCAGGCGGTGCGGATCAGCCGGCGGGCGTGGTCGCTGATGTCGAGCTGGGCGAGTTCGGCGAGGAACCTCAGCGGCCGGTCCAGAGCTCCCGTCGCCGTCTCGGCGCCCTTGGTGGCGTACTTGGCGATGTACGCGGCGACGGCCCGCTCGGTCAGCTCCTGGCCTCCGTCGAAGTCGGCCGAGCGGATGGTGCGAACGTCGAGCTGACGGCCGAAGGCGAAGGCATGGGCCCGGCCGTCGACGACCGGGCCGTCCACGCGGGCGGCGGCAGCGGCGGCCCGGATGGCGTCGGTGAGCAGTTCGGCGGTGGCCCAGGCGGGAGGTGGGGTGTCGCCGCCCTCGGGGCCGTCGATGCGGATGACGGCGTGGAAGTGAACGGCCCCGCGCTTCTGGTACTCGGCGACCTTGGCGAAGGACACCCGGGCGTACTCGCGGAAGGCCCGTTGCGTGAGGCCGGCGCGCTTGGCGACTTCCCGGCGCAGGTAGATCGAGAAGCGCCGCCACAGCGGACCGGCGTGCGCGTTCCAGAGGACGGCCGCTTCGTAGTCGTAGGTGTCCGGGTCGAGCGGGGTGCCGAGGGCGCGGTCGTCCTGGTCGTGGAGCGCGCCGCAGCGGCAGCGGCGGACCGACCCGGCCGGGCCGGTGGGGCGGTTGTGGACCGGGCCGAAGCCGGGCGCGGTGAAGGTGGCGAAGACGCGCGGGTGGGCGGCGACACGTTCGGGGACGCCCTTGCCGCCGCGCAGCCCGGAGGTGATCAGGTGAAAGGTGTCGCGGCGGTACACCTCGGCGCAGGCCGCGCACCGGGTGGTGCGGCGGTTGTTGCAGCGAACCAGGAGGTGACCGGCCGGGAGGTTGGAGGAGTCGAGGTGGTGGAGGACGTTGCCGATCTCGCCGGTGCGGGTGTTTACGGCGTACTCGGTGCGGTGGCCGTCGAGGCGGATCGGGTGCGTGCAGCCTCCGAGGCCGGCGAGCTGGCGCAGGAGTGCGGGCATGGTGCCGAGGGCGGCCAGTTCGCCGAGTTCGCGGAGCGGAGGCGGAGTGGCGCGGGTGATGATGGCTTTCTCCTTCGGTTCGGCTGGAGGGAGACGGCCCCCGGGGCGGCGGATGCTTGGCGGTATCGAGGCCGCCCCGGGGGTCCGGTGCGTCAGCGGCGGTGCTGGTCGCGCAGCAGCGAGCGCAGGACCACGGCGGCGACGGCCACGGAGACGGCCGTGACGGCGACGGCGGCCAGGAGCGCGGTCAGCACGACGCCGCCGACGAGGACGGCCGCGACCGCTCCGGTGCTGACGGAGATCTGAGGAGCCGGCCGCCGAGCGGGCATCTGGTCGGCCACGGTGTGGGGGTGCGCGGGCGGCGGCGTCGGGCTGTCGGGGTACTTGGGCAGGAACACGGCGAAGCTCTCCTTGCCTACTCGTCTAGTCATGTGAGCCGTTGACGATGTCCACGCTTGGAGCGCGTGCCGGACTCGATGGCCGGGGCCAGAAAGGTGTCCGAGAGCCAGAAGCCGAAGAGGGCGATCAGGACGACGATCCACGTGCGGACACCGAGGAACTTGACCGCTCCCCAGGCGAAGAGGCCGAGGAGGACGACGAGCGGCAGGCTGACGGTCACGGTGTGCGGCTCCTTTCAGCGGACGGGGCAGCGGTGGGTACGGGCGGCCAGCTCGGCGGCGGCGCGGCTGTCGTAGTCGGCGGAGAAGCCGCAGCGCGGGGCCGTGCAGGCGGCGGTGTGTTTCTCCCGGCCGCGGCCGTCGTAGGACGTGCCGACCTGGACGGGGCCGATGCGAGTGACGGAGCGGAAGCGGCGGTTGGCGCTCATGTGGGGCTCCTTTCAGAGGTGGGCGGCGATGGCGTCGGCCATGGGCGGCGGGACGCCGAGGCGGGCGCGCAGGGTCGGGGTGTCGATGGCCGTTCCGGTGCGGGCATGGTGCTCGGCGGCGACTTTGCGGGCGTGCTCGACCAGGGCGGCCGGGACGGCGACCGGCGGCGGTGCCGGCGCAGGGGTCGGTGCCGACTCGACTGCCGGAGGCGCCGGAGGTTCCGGCGCGGGATCGGGCGCGTTCTCCTGGTCCTCGATGTCCTCGGGCGCCTCCTGGCCCGCGGCGTCACTGGTCTCGTCGTGCGTGGTCGGCGACGAGTGAACGAGGAGGGTTCCGCCGAGGAAGGCGACCGCGGGCCAGCCCGCGACGAGGATGCGGAGCCAGGCCGGCACATGGTCCAGGTCGAGCAGCCCGGCGGTGGCGACGTTCGCGCCCAGCGACGCGGCGAGGGCGATCAGGAACCAGCACCACCCGGCCGCTTTCGCGTCGCCGGACCGCAGACGGCGCCAGGCGGCGACGAGCAGCAGGTCGACCGAGACGGGATAGGCCCACGCCTTCCACCCGTCCTGTCCGGCCGCCAAGGCGACGTCGTGCAGGTGGGCGAAGGACAGCGCGGCGGCGATGACCGCTTGGACGAGCACCGCGTCGACGCGGGCCAGGTGGGCTCGCATGCTGCGGCTCCTTCCGGGTTCGGGCATGGGAGGGGTAGGGACATGGCGTGAGGCGGTCACGCCGGCCGGGAATGAGCGGGGACGCGGGTCAGTCGGTCACCGGTCGGGGCCGCACGACCGGGCCCGGTGTCTCAGCAGGCTGTAGGGGCGCGTCGGGCCGGAAGGGCTTGAGCGCGGGCAGGTCGGGGACCAGGTCGGCCGACTCGCGGCAGGTCTCGGCCGCGTCGCCGAGGGAGAGGTACGGCGTGCGGATGCGAGACCAGCCGCCGGAGGTGTCACCGGCCACGGCAAGGCCGGGCCGTTCGGGGGCGATGGCGCAGGCGGCGGAGACCGCCTCGGGGGCGATGTCGCCGAGTGCCATCTTGGCGGAGGCTTCGTCGTTGACGCGGTGGCAGACGCGGCCGGTCAACTGGGCCCGCAGCATGGTCGCGCCCTTGCCGAGTTCGGCGCCGAAGCGCTGGCCGCAGACCTCCAGGTAGATGCTGGCGGCCCTGCCGAGCTGGGCGAGCCGGATGAGCTGGGTGACCATCTCGTCCCGGCGTTCCTCGTCCTTCCTCGTGGCGACGAGGAAGAGTTCGGCCACCTCGTCGACGAACAGCACGACGGGCACCGGGCGTTCGTGTTCGGGCAGGCCCCAGATGTCGGAGGTAATCTCCTCGTCCGGCGTGTTCGGCGCGATGCCCTGCCGGGCCTTGATCAGGTCGTACCGGTCCTCCATTTCCTTGATGAGCACGGGCAGCAGTTCGGCGGCCTGCTCCGGGTCGGTGGCGAGCGCCGACAGGCGCGGAGCGAAGGGCGCCAGTTCCACGCCCCGCTTGCAGTCGATGCCGACCAGGGCGACGGGCTGACGGGCGAGACCCGCTATGAGGTGACGCAGGTACATGGACTTGCCGGACAGCGTGGCACCGAGGGTGAGTTGGTGCGGAACGGTGCGGTAGTCGCGTACGAACGGAGTGGCGTCCTCGCGCAGCGCGACCGGCACCCGGAGCAGGTCCGGGCGGAGCTTGCGTGGCATGCGCACCCGCCGCAGCACGTCGAAGCCGACGAGCCGCAGTTCGACCACGCCCGGCTTGACCGTGGTCACGTAGACGGCGTGGACGCCCCAGGCGTGACGCAGTCGTTCGGCGGAGGCGGCCACGTCGGCGGGTTCCTGCCCCGGGGCGAGCCGCAGGCGGACCCGCAGCCCCGTCGTGGTCGGTCGGATGATCCCCCGGCGCGGTGGTACGGGCCGGACCTCGCGGCGAGTGGTGGCCTTGACCGCCAGGACCCGCAGCCGGGAGGGGGCCACCGTCAGCCCGCACGCCTCCATTACGGAGCCGTAGGAGCTGAGCAGCCGGACCGTGGACACCGGTAAGCCGACCGTGGACCAGTAGACGCCGGGGTGTCGCGCCCGGGCGTAGGCGGCCCCACCGCCGAGCGCGGCTACGGGACCACCCACCTCCAGAAGGGTTGTCAGATCGGTCATCAGGCCGTGGCCCCCATGGCGGCCGGGAAGGCGGCCGGAGTGACGGCGGCGGCCCGGAAGGCGATGCCGTGGCGCTGCTGGCCGTTGAACACGCTCTCCCACGGCCGGGCGACCAGGCCCGGCAGGGAGACCGGGGCGCCGAGGGCGAGCCCTTCCGCTACCCCGCTCTCCGGAACGGTCACCTTGATCAGGGACGACTCCCCCTCCTCGATGTACACGACGCCGATCGTCATCAGCGCCTCACCGCTGACGGCGTCCTTCGCGATCTCGCCCGACTGCCGGTCGCGGACCTTGGGCTCGGGCGCCTCGGTCAGCAGGATCGTCGCGGCCGAGGTCTCCACACGGATGGTGCGCAAGGCTTCTTCCCATCTACTCGTCTAGACAAGATGCATCCTTCGAACCCGACGACGCCGGGAACGGGGACCACCTTGCCACACAACTTGGCCACTCGTCTATACGAGTATGCGGGAGGAGGTGTACGAGTCCGGAGAAGTGGCCTCGCGCACCGCCGATCAGGTCGCCGGGAGCTGGTAGGAGAGGACGTACGCGTCGGCTGCCATCACCGTGTCGCAGACCTCCACAGCCCGCCCTGCGGTGTCGAAGGCCGTACGGATGAGGTGGATCACGGGCACACCGGAGGCCAGTTGCAGCGTCTTCACCTCGGACGGCGAAGGCATCCGGGCCCGGATCTCCTCCTCGAAGTGGTCGAGCTGGTGGCCCAGTTCCTCGAGGCGGGCGTAGATGCCGCCGGGGCCGGGGTTGGGTTCGGCGATCGGCGTGCCGCGGGCGATGTCGAGCGGCAGGTACGACGTGGCGAACTCGACCGGGCGGCCGTCGAGCAGGTACCGGCGGCGCCGGGCGAGCACGCGCCGCACGGAGCCGAGCCGGGTGGAGATGTCCTGGCTGGCCTTCTCCTCCTTCACCTCCAGGCTGTCGACCTTCGGGTGACTGCCGGCGGCGTCGGCCTCCACGATGAACGCGGACTTCCCCTGCTCACGGTGGCGCCTGGCGAATCGATCGGGGGCGAGTCGCCGGACCGGCGGCCGGGGCCGGACGAAGACGCCCTTGCCGTGCTCGGCGTGCACCAGGCCCTCACCCTGGAGGATCGAGAAGGAGTTCCGGACCGTCATCCGGGACACCCCGTAGTGCTCGACCAGCTCAGCTTCAGAGGGCAGCTTCTCTCCCTCCTTGAATCGCCCACGGTCGATGGCCTCGCGCAGCTGGTCGGCGATCTGCCGGAAGACGGCACGATCACTGGTCGGGTCGAGGCCACCGAGAATGCTCGGTAGAGACGTCACGCGTACTCCTTTAGGTATCTAGACGAGTGGGCGAGTGTTGTTGCTACGGTGGAGAGCCTAGCCAGCCGAGAGGGCCGAGGAACGTGAGCACAGAACGCCCGCACTCCGTGAGTGTTGCCGGGGTCATCGTCGATGACCAAGGCCGGGCCCTGCTGATCAAGCGCCGCGACAACGGCCACTGGGAACCGCCGGGCGGAGTCCTCGAACGCGAGGAAACCATCCTCGAAGCCCTTCAACGCGAAGTCCTCGAAGAGACCGGCATCAAGATCGAGCTTCCCGCGACCCTGACCGGCGTCTACAAGAACATGACGGGCCTGATCGTCTCCCTCGTCTTCCGCTGCCAGGCGGCCGACGGTACTCCCACCACGGGGGACGAGACCCGCGCACTGCGCTGGGCCACCCGCGAAGAAGTCATCGAACTCGCCGACGAGGCATACGCGATCCGCGTCCTCGACGCACTCGACGCGGCGTCCCCGCCGGCCGTCCGCGCCCACGACGGCGTGAAACTCGTCTAGTCCGAACCCGCTGCACATGGCGGCCTACCAGCATGAAGGAACTTGTATGCACGAGTATACGAGTAGCGCCCGGGTCTGGGGGCTCAGTTGCCCAGGTTTTCCGGAAGAGGTCAGCAGGGCCCGTCGCTGGACCCGCGACATCCTGCGGGGATCGCCGTTGGCGGAGGACGCCGAGCTGATCGTCAGCGAGCTGAGCGCGAACGCGATCCTCCATACGGCCAGCGGCCAGACCTCCGGCAGCTTCCACCTGGCCCTCGCGGTCTCCCCGCAGGTGATCGCCCTGTCCGTCACGGACGACGGAGGCACCGGCACCGCACCGAACGTCGAGCACCAGGACCAGGAGGCGGAGCACGGCCGGGGCCTGGGCATGGTCAGCGCACTCGCTCACCGGGTCGTCGTCCACGGCAGCCACGGCGGCCACACGGTCACTGCAGAACTCTTCACCGATGCCGGCCCGGCAGGAGGGCACCCGTGCTGACATCCGCTCCCCCCACAGCGCCGAGCACAGGCAGCCGGCCCTTCCCCTACCGGTGCCGAGCCGCCGCCTACCCGTTGAACGAGGTCCGTTCCATCCCCTTGGGATCACACGACGCCACGAGCCCACGCCTGGCACTGCGCTGGTTACGCGAGCGCACGCAGCACATCACCGACCAGCTCGACGCCGCATACGCACAGCCGGGCCTGCACTGGCTGACGGATGAGGCCGAACACGAACGAGCCCTCGCCTACCTGACCAGCGGCACGGGTTACCAACTCACTCTGTACGACGAAAGCACCCGCTACGTGCTGCTGGCCTACCCGGCGGGAGCGACCCCATGAACGGACCCACCCGCGGCTACTGGTGCGAATGCTGGACCGAGCAAGTCACCGGCACAGAAGAACCGGCGCGCCTGGCATCGTTCGACGCCTACTCGGCACCCCAGGCAGACCGCTGGGTCGCCATCGCTCTCCGCACCATCTCACCGGCACTCGACTCCGACGCGTCGGACGAAGCATGGACGTGGCTGTACGAAGAGCGCGCCGAAACTCGCAGAGCCCTGATGCGCTCCGAATCCTGCACCGTGACCATCACCCATGCCGACATCCGCATCATCTGGGCGATCCGCCCCGTGCTCTTCCTGCCCCTCACACACCGGCAGGACGCCGAACTCCCAGCATGCGCACGAAGCTTCAAGCCCCACCACGCAGACTGAGTTACAACTTTCTCTACTGGTTCAAGGCGGCTCGCTCCGCTCCCCGCGCGCGGCCCGGCCCCCGACCGGGCCTGCGCTCCAGTCTCCGCCCCGCTCCAGCCCGGCCGGCACCCGTGCCGCGCACACAGCAATCAGCCACTTGCCGTCAGAGAAGGGGTGCGTCGTGGCTCGGGCGGTCGTCTCCACGGCTTTAGGCAGCCACTTTGGCGCGAGCCTCGAAGATCATGGCCCCAACGTCGTGCTTTACCGGGCAGGTCCACAGACTGCCCGACGCGCCGGAAGCTTACGGGGCCATGATCACTCACGCCAAAGCAGCTCCAGCCCAAAGCCGTTCCACCGACCGGCGCTGCTGAAGCCTGCTGGAGCTCAGTTTGCGACACCCAACCAATAAAGCAGCAAATAAGTCTGCTCCACGCTTACTTCAGGTGCGACGTGATATAGTCCCAGGCTGCGGTGCAGGACGCCTCACTGTCACCTACGCAAGAAGGGGAAACTATGGACACCAGGCTAGCCGAGATCAAGAAGGCCCTGGGGAAGCCTTACTACGAAGCTTCGGACACCCTCCTTTACCAAGGCGACAGTGTGGAAATGCTGAAGTTGGTACCTCAGCAAATCTTCGACCTAACCGTGACCAGTCCACCGTACAACATCGGCAAAGAGTACGAGAATATCCTGTCGATCAGCGAGTACGTGGCTTGGTGCGAGACGTGGATGACTCGCATCTACGATGCCACGACCCCCGGAGGTGCCTTCTGGCTAAATGTTGGCTATGTTCCGGTTCCGGAGAAGGGGAAAGCCGTACCAATCCCGTACCTGCTCTGGGATAAGTCTCCTTTTTACATGATACAAGAAGTGGTGTGGAATTACGGAGCTGGGGTCGCCTCGCGCAAGTCATTTTCTCCACGGAATGAAAAGTTTCTATGGTACGTTCGCGACCCGAGCAAATATTACTTCGACTTGGACTCCGTGCGCGACCCGAATGTGAAGTACCCCAATCAGAAGAAAAATGGGAAGCTGAAGTGCAACCCGCTCGGCAAGAACCCCACAGACGTGTGGCAGTTTCCCAAGGTGACTTCGGGAGCCAAAAGGTCCAGCGTCGAGCGCACTGCACATCCAGCGCAATTCCCAACCGCAGTAATCGACCGAGTGATTAAGGCATGCAGCCCCTCCGACGGCGTTGTTTTGGATCCCTTCCTCGGATCGGGTACCACTGCGGTCGTGGCAAGACAACAAGGTCGCTGCAGTGTTGGTTTTGAGCTTCGACAGGACTACCTTGACATTGCGGTAGAGCGACTCGAGACAGACACTCAGTCGCTCTTCTAGAACACGCGGACTCCCGGAGGTTCGATCAGGGCCTCCGGGAGTTCTTATTTAGTTCGCCGAATACAAGGTCAGCAATTGCGTATTGGCTACGATTGCCGGCAGGGAAGACTGTTGGCCGGTTTGAGAGGCTTGGGCAATCCAGTCCGTGTGATCTAGCCACCCGTAACGGATTAGCCGAATACGCGGGAGCCCCGCGGGTACATCACCCCACTTCTCGAAGTTGACCGCCACGTAGTAACCGTCCTTCGCCTTTTTGCCATTCCCCGGATTATCAACACCGAAGCTCCGATTGCCGAAGATCTGATCCCTGTGAGATGAGGTCTTTATTTCGATCGAGTACCTGAAGTCCGGTTGGTAAACAAGGTCCTTCTCAGCGGCTTTTGCGTCGGCCCGCCAATTAGGGTCACCCACTGCAAGCTCCAGTGGAATTAGAGCGTGAAGAAGAAACCCCATGATTTGCGGACTAGGCCGAATGTCTACTCCTATCCGGAACCCACTTCCCAATGTGGATTCGAATATGGAGCGCCACGAGGAAAGGACGGCTTCAACCAGCGTTTCTCCGCTGAGGGGTTGCTGGGCAAGCAGGCTTCGCGTCACTTCGGGCCAATCATCACTATCCCATCCGAAGTAGGGGGAAGATGGTGTTTTTGGGCGCATCAACGTCCCACCCTTGCGATTGCCAACCCTTGCCTCGCTCACCCACTTGGGCCACTGTGCGTTGATCACGGCGCTAGGGAACCACAGATCGACCCACTGCGTGGACCATTCGTGGACTCAAGCCACTCGGTCCCGGGTATGGACCGCTGTGACCTGCCCAACCACCCGAACATCCCACGGCCTCCGGAGCCGTGTGCGCAGGTACGAATGCTGGCATGGGCACCCGGCATACGTGCTCAGGTGCTCCTGTCGCCAAGTGGGCGCGCTGAGGGCGTCTGCAGTGTGCCGCCGACGTCGATCTCTGCACTTCCCGGCATGAGCCGCCCGCGGCAGGGACACCTGGCGGGGGCTTCGTGGTCATGACACGGCCTTCGCATCACGGTCCGGCCGTGCGAAGGCTGTGAGGGCAAAAAAACAGTCCCCGGTAGTGCTGCACGTGTCCTGGAGCTTCAGTCGTCACTGTCACTCCGGTATCGCGCCGGCTTGCCGGGGGCCTAGACCACATCCTGTCCAAGCCACTCCGCCGACTAGACGTCCTCATCGACTTTGTGACTCTTTCGGTGTTGTGGCTTACTAATCAGACTAAGCAGGCTTTGCCCTGAGTCAATAGGCTCAGGGCATAGTTTCATGGATCACGCACGGGAGCGGTCCAGCGGTGGGCGGAGGATTCCTACGAGGTCCCGGTCGGCCTGGAGGTCGTGCGTCACGCCTCCTTCTCTCGGCCTCTGACCGGAGAAGGGCGCCACGCCTCCAAGGCGGGCATGTTCCGCTCAGCGGCCATCCGGCGGTTCATGTCCGAGGGCTGGCAGGGAGCTGCCCGTGGTCGGGCGCCGGAACGGGCAGTTCCACCTCGATGCCCTTGCGCCGCGCGAGCGTGACCGCCGTCGCCGCGCATCCCGCGGAGAGGGTGAGGCTCACGGGGCGCCCCGTCCGGCAGTTCAGGCGACCAGGTCGCGTGCGAACTCCGCGTACACAGCAGGTTCGAGCCGCCAGATTGGGCTCTGCCTCGAAGACCTCGACTCGCCGTAGGGAGAGGCGGCCGGCACCGTTCGACGGGTTTCACCGTGTCTCGTGTATGTGGTCGACGTACATGCTCGTCGCCGATCCCTCTTCCCTCATCCGCCCGGCAGACGGATGGTAGGCAGGGCGTGGACGACCGGGTGATTTCGGCAGGGGTCGTCTTCGTCGCCGTGTCGGCTGTACCAGGTGGTAGCTACCGCCGATCTCTTCGGTCTCCCTGGCCGACGGCTCATCGGCGGTTCATCAGTTGCTCCGCGACCCGGGTGCGCATCACGCTCGGGGCAAAGGGCGGGCTGGGCTGATTACGGGCGCAATCGACTCGGTCGGTGTCCGGGCGGGTGGTCGAAGGGGGTCTTTGCGTCGGATCTATGCTTTGTGATTGCTCATTGAACTTTTTTGGGGGGTTACATGAACCAGGAGCCCGAGTTCGTCTCGTTCGTCAAGGGCTGCTTCGGTTGCCTGCTTTTCGTGTTGATCGCTTTCGTGATCGGCTCACTCGTGGTCCAGGCGGTGGGGCTGGGGACAGTGGTGTTCTTCGTGGTCTCCTGCGCCATCGTCCTGGGGGTCGTTTGGTATCAGTGGTCCACTTCCAAGAAGGGGGAATGACGGAGGCCGCTTGATGTGGCGTTGCCGTCGGAGCCGGGCCGGCCGGTCGGAAGAGCCGGGGCCGGCGGAGTGAGCGGACGGCTCCGGGTGCCTCGGTTCGCCGGCAAGAGCGGGCGTCACCCGGCGCACCGCAAGTCCATCGGCAGGGCTCGCCAGGCCGCGGGATCAAGGCGGTAGGCGTTGACCGGGCGGTGAGGGGCCGCGGCGTCGGTGTGCGGGCGGTCGGGCGGTCGGGCGGTCGGGCGGTTGGTATAGGGAAGGCCTATAGGGGCTGCTGGGATTTCGTCTTTGCCTCTCGTTCTTTCGCGGTTCTACCGTGAAATGGCTCGGCGAGGTGCTTGCCGTGGTTTCTTCGGGAATCGGGTTGTGGGAATTCTTCTTCTTTCGTCGAGCGGTGAACACGTGGACGAGAGGAATGGTGGCATGGCCTCTATTGAGGGTGTGGCGGGGACGCGGGAACTCGCGGGGAAGCGGGCCCTGGTCACGGGTGGTACCCGTGGGATCGGGGCGGCCGTCGTGCGGCTGCTTCTGGACGCGGGGGCCGAGGTGCTCACGACCGCCAGGTCGGCGACGAGCACGGTGCCCGAGGGCGCGGCCTTCGTGCAGGCCGACGTGCGGACGCGGGCCGGGACGGAGGCGGTCGCCGCGGCCGCGCGGGACGTGCTCGGCGGGGTGGACGTCCTGGTCCACAACGCGGGCGGGGCACGGCCTCACCCCGCCGCCTCGGCCATTCCCGACGAGGAGTGGCAGGACGCCCTGGACCTGAACTACCTGGCGTCGGTGCGGCTGGACTCGCTGCTCGTTCCGGGGATGCGGGAGCGGCGTTCGGGGGTGGTCGTGCATGTCTCCTCGGCAGCGGTCCTCACGCCGGTGGGGCCGTTACTGCATTACGTGGCGGCGAAGGCGGCCCTGGAGACCTACAGCCGGGGGCAGGCCCTGGAGCTGGCTCCGTTCGGGATCCGCGTCAACACCGTCACTCCCGGCAGGGTGGCCACCCCCGGTGGCGAGGAGACGCGGGAGCGGTGGGCGCGCCTGAACGCCGCGCCGGGGCAGGTCAACGCCCACGACACCGTGCCGCTGGGCCGCGACGGCCGTCCCGACGACATCGCCCACGCGGTGCTGTTCCTCGTGTCCGACCGGGCCGGCTGGCTGACCGGGAGCAATCTCGTCGTGGACGGCGGCGAATTTCCCCGGGGATGACGCGGCGACGGTGCGGCATTTCTGGTTTCGGGTTTCGGGTTTCGGATTGTGGGTTGTGGGTTGTGGGTTGTCGGTTGCATTTCTGCGGGATTGCGGCCGGGGCTTTCGGGGATTTTGGCTAACGGGACGAGGGGATTTGGGGAATGGGTCAGTTCAGCGGCAAGAATGTGGTGATCACGGGTGGTGGCAGCGGTATGGGGTTCGCCCTGGCGGAGCTGTTGGTGGGCGGTGGGGCCCGTGTGGTGATCACCGGGCGTTCCCGGGCGACGCTCGACGCGGCGCGGGAGCGGCTGGGCGGGAACGTGGTGGCCGTGCGGGGTGATGTGGCCTCGCTGTCCGACCTGGATGCCCTGGCGGACCGCGTGAAGGACGACCTCGGCTCGGTCGAGGGCCTGTTCGTCAACGCCGGCATCGCGCCCCTCACGCCCTTCGAGTCGACGACCGAGGAGATGTACGACGAGCTGTTCGCGATCAACGTCAAGGGCGCCTTCTTCACCGTGCAGAAGCTCGCCCCGCTGCTGAGCACGGGCGCCGGCGTCGTCCTCACCACCTCGATCGCGAACGTCATCGGCATGCGCGAGACCAGTGTCTACGCGGCGGGCAAAGCGGCCCTGCGCTCGATGGCCCGCAGCCTCTCCCGTGAGCTGCTTCCGCGCGGCATCCGCGTCAACGCGGTGAGCCCCGGTCCCATCGACACGGGGATTCTGGAGAGCACGATGACGCGGGAGGCCGCCGAGGAGTTCAAGGCGCAGCGGGTCGCGGACAACCCCATGCGGCGCTTCGGTACCCCCGAGGAGGTCGCCCGGGCGGCGGCGTTCCTCGCCTTCGACGCCACGTACACCACCGGCGCCGAGTTCGCCGTGGACGGGGGTGCCACCCAGCTCTGACATCCGCTCCGGCATCTGCTCTGCGAGCCGGTGCACTTCTTCCGGGTCGGTGAGCGGTGGGCCGAGGAGCCGCCGCCGGCGGCCGGCCGTCGCGCGTTCGCGGTGGTCAGGAGGCCGGTGCGTAGGAGGCGGGCTCGGACCAGGTCTCCTGGCGCAGGAGGTCGAGCAGGGTCCGCTCCGCCGGGCCCGCGCTGGGTCGGAGCACGGCGATGACGGGCTGGGTCAGGGCCGGGAACACGGGGCGTACGAGGTGTTCGTGGCCGTGGGGCACCGCTGAGGCGGGGACGAGGGTCGCTCCCAGTCCGTGGGCGGCCCAGCGGACGGCCGTCGCCGTCTGGGACACGCGGGCGGCCGTGGTCGGGGCCACGTCGTTGTCCCGCAGGACGTTCAGCAGGACGCCGTCGAGCGCGCTGTCGCGGTCGAACCGCACCCAGGGCTCCCCGGCCATTTTCCGCAGGTCGACGCGGTCCTCGGCCAGCTGCGGGTGACCGGAGCCCAGCACCACGACGAGTTCCTCGTCGCCGAGGTGGTGGGCGTCGGCGGGGCTGCGTTCGCACGCCGCCATCAGGGCGAGGTTCAGCACGCCCCGGCGGCACAGCCGGTCCAGCTCGGCGGAGCTCGGCTCCTCGAAGACGGTGACCTCCAGCCGTGGGTAGCGGCGGCGCAGTGCGCCCAGTGCGCGGGGCAGCTGTCGTGTGCCGAAGCCCATCTGCACCGCGACGACCACCTCGCCCACCAGGTCGTCGGCACCGGCCCGCGCCGTCGCCCTGGCCCGTCGTGACGCGTTCACCGCGACCTCCGCCTCGCGCAGGAACGCGCGGCCGACCGTGGTGGGTACCAGTCCGGTCGGGGTGCGGGCGAAGAGTTCCACGCCGAGTTCCCGCTCCAGGCTGCGGATCTGCTGGGACACCGACGGCTGGGCGACGTGCAGCAGTTCCGCCGCCGCCGTCACCGAGCCCTCGGCGGCGACGGCCAGGGCGTACTCGAACTGGCGCAGGCTCATCGGCTCCCGTCCCTCTCCGGGGCGCACCCCGTGGTCGTCGTGGTCGTCGTGATCGTCGTGGGTAACCCGGTGCCGCCGGCGGGGATTCCCGGGGCTCGTCGATCAGGACGTTCCGGTCCGGGTGGGGGCGGGGAGTGTCCCCCTGTCCCTGAGCGCGGGCGGGCGGCACGATGGCGGTATGACGGAATCCACCGGCAGTGACGCGCGGGACGTGGTCAACCCGGAGCAGGCCGCGGCCTGGAACGGGTACGAGGGCCAGCACTGGGCCGAGCACCAGGACCGGTACGACGCCCTCAACGACGGGGCCAACGCCCCGCTTCTGGATGCGGCGGCCCTGACGCCGGGTGACCGTGTCGTGGACATCGGGTGCGGGAACGGCCGGGTCACGCGGCTCGCCGCCGGGCGTGCGGCGTACGCGCTGGGTGTCGACCTGTCGGCGCCCATGCTGGAGCGGGCCCGGGCCAGTGCCGTCGCCGAGGGTCTGGAGAACGTGGAGTTCGTGCGGGCCGACGCGCAGGTGTACGGCTTCGAGGAGGCCCCGTTCGACGTGGCCGTCAGCCGGTTCGGCGTCATGTTCTTCGCCGATCCGGTCGCGGGGTTCGCCACCATCGGGCGCGCGTTGCGGCCCGGTGGGCGGCTGGCCTTCGTCTGCCCGCGGAGCTTCGACCGCATGGACCAGTCGACGGTCTTCGCGGCGATCGGGAAGCACGTACGGCTGCCGGACCTGACGCGGGCGACCGGGCCGGGTCCGCAGGCCTTCGCGGAGCCCGGTCACGCCCGGCGGGTGCTGGCCGGTGCCGGGTTCGAGGACGTGGCCGTCGAGGGTGTCGAGGCGGACCAGTACTGGGGTGTGGACGCCGACGACGCGGCCGGGTTCCTGTTCGGCTTCGGGCCGCTGCGGCACTGGTTGCGGGAGGCGGAGGCCGACGCGGCTACGGAGGAGCGGGCCCGGCGGGCGGCGGTGGAGGCCTTCCGCGCCTTCCAGGAGGACGACGGGGTGCGGCTCACCGGGCGTTACTGGCTGGTCACCGCCGGGCGGCCGTGAGGCGCCGGCCCAGCGTTTCCGCGAACTCCTCCGCCCGGGACAGCTGGGTGCGCAGGTCGGCCATGCGCTGCCGGGTGACCTGTTCGAAGCCGCGGATCCGGGCCAGCAGTTCCTCGCGCTCCGCGGGCGGCAGTTCCTCGTCGGCGTCGAGGCGGTCGGTGGCCTCCAGCAGGGTGCGCATCTCGTCGAGGGTGAAGCCGAGCGGCTTCATGCGGCGGATGACCATCAGGCGGGCGACGTCGGCCTCGGTGTAGAGGCGGAAGCCGCCCTGGGAGCGGGCGGAGGGGAGGACCAGGCCGGTCTCCTCGTAGTGCCGGATCGTGCGCAGCGACAGCTCGGTCCGTGCGGCGACCTCGCCGATCTGCATGTGCTGCTCGCTGCTCACTCGGGGCCTTCCTCACCTTCGCTGGGGCCGCCGCGTGGAGGGCGACGGCGATCTCTACCCTAACGTTAGGGTAGAGTCGTGGTGCTGTCGGGGCCGACGACGCCCCCGCACGGCTTCCCGCGCCGTGAGCCTCCATCATCCCCCGGCAATCGCCCGGTTCCGCACGAGTCACCGCGCTGCCGCCCACCGGCTTCACGGCCGGCCGCCCCGGCCGGTGACGCCTTCCTCCGAGTACGACAGGTTCCCTCCGTCTTGTCCTCCTCCGCACTGTCCCCGACCGCGTGGCTGCGCGGTTCCCGACGTCCGTCCTGGCTGTCCGACCCGAAGGTGCTGCGCACCGAGGTGCTGGCCGGCCTCGTGGTCGCCCTCGCGCTGATCCCGGAGGCGATCTCCTTCTCGATCATCGCCGGGGTCGACCCGGCGGTCGGTCTGTTCGCCTCGTTCACCATGGCCGTGACCATCGCGGTCGTCGGCGGCCGGCCGGCCATGATCTCGGCGGCCACCGGTGCCGTCGCCCTGGTCATCGCCCCGCTCAACCGTGAGCACGGCTTCGGCTACCTGGTCGCGGCCGTCCTGCTGGCCGGTGTCTTCCAGATCGTCCTCGGGGTGCTCGGGGTGGCGAAGCTGATGCGGTTCGTGCCGCGCAGCGTGATGGTCGGCTTCGTCAACTCCCTCGCCGTCCTGATCTTCATGGCGCAGGTGCCCGAGATGACCGACGTGCCGTGGGCGGTCTATCCGCTGATCGCCGCCGGTCTGGCGCTGATGGTGTTCTTCCCGAAGGTGACCACGGTGGTGCCGGCGCCGCTGGTGTCGATCGTCGTCCTCACCGTCATCACGGTCGCGGCCGGGATCGCCGTGCCGACCGTGGGCGACAAGGGCGCCCTGCCGTCGTCGCTGCCGGTGCCGGGCCTGCCGGACGTGCCGTTCACCCTGGACACGCTGACGACGGTCGCCCCGTACGCGCTCGCCATGGCGCTGGTGGGTCTGATGGAGTCGCTGATGACGGCCAAACTGGTCGACGACATCACCGACACCCGTTCCTCCAAGACCCGCGAGTCCGTCGGGCAGGGCGTCGCCAACATCGTCACCGGGTTCTTCGGCGGCATGGGCGGCTGCGCGATGATCGGGCAGACGATGATCAACGTACGGGTCTCCGGTGCCCGCACCCGGCTGTCGACCTTCCTGGCGGGCGCGTTCCTGATGGTGCTGTGCATCGTCTTCGGGCCGGTCGTCTCCGACATCCCCATGGGTGCGCTGGTCGCCGTGATGATCATGGTGTCGGCGGCCACGTTCGACTGGCACTCCATCGCCCCGAAGACGCTGAAGCGGATGCCGGCCGGGGAGATCACCGTCATGGTGGTCACCGTCGTGTGTGTGGTCGCCACCCACAACCTCGCCATCGGTGTCGTGGTCGGCTCCCTGACCGCCATGGTCGTCTTCGCCAAGCGCGTCGCCCACCTCGCCGAGGTGACCGCCGTCACCGACCCCGACCGCACCACCGTCGTCTACCGGGTCACCGGCGAGCTGTTCTTCGCCTCCTCCAACGACCTGGTCGGCCAGTTCGACTACGCGGGCGATCCCGACAAGGTCGTCATCGACCTGTCCGCCGCGCACATCTGGGACGCGTCCTCCGTCGCCGCGCTGGACGCCATCGAGACGAAGTACGCCCAGCGCGGCAAGACCGTCGAGATCGTCGGCCTGAACGAGCCGAGCGCCCGCATCCACAAGACGCTCAGCGGCGAACTCACCGGCGGGCACTGACCGGCGGGCCCGCGGCCGGGCGAATGACCGACCGGCGGGCCCGCGGCCGGGCGGGGGCGGGAGGCGTCGTGCCGTCCCGCGCCCGCCCGGTCGTGCTAGTCCGCCGTGACTCCCCAGTAGCCGATCTCCACGGGCAGGCCGTCGCGGTAGAGCACCGTGCAGTTGCCCTGGGCGCGGCCCGGGAACGCCAACTGCCCCGTGTCCAGGGCGTGGTCCCACTCGGCGTGGGTGGGCCGGCCGTGCGGGGCCCAGGCGCGTACCTCGGCGTCGGTCAACGGCCGCAGGTACGGGGCACGGTCGGGCTCCGTGGCCTCGATCATCTCGGGGAAGTCGAGGACCGTACCGGTGCCTCCGGTGAAGACGTACTCGCACCACCGCGGGTCGTGCCACAGTTCCGCGATGCCGCGCCCCGCGAAGCCGTGGTCGTCCCGCGCCAGTTCCTCGTCCTGGGCCTGCCGGAACGCGGCCGCCGGATCCTGCCGGTAGGGGCCCGTGTGACTCCACTCGTCGCCGCCCATGCTGTTGCCCTTTCCTCGACTCTTCCCGGCCGGATGATGGCAGGGGGGACCGACAACAGGGCCGGCCCGGGGGCCGGGAGCCGTTCGTCCCCCGTGCGAGCTACGGGCAGGTGTCCCCTGTGAGGTGACGATCCCCGCGCCGCGGATCCGTAGCGTTCGAAGCGGCCGCGGCACGTCGGCCGCGGATCCGGCGAAGGAGTCCTCATGAGGGTGGTCTGGCAGCTTCTGGCCGTGGTGGCGGTCGCCGCCATCGGTGGCCAGGGCGTGGTCGCGGTGCGGGACGACCCGTGGCTGACGCTCGTCGTCGGCCTGACGGCGGCCGTGCTGTCGGTGCTCGTCTACGGGTGGGTGGTGCGGCGCACCGAGCACCGCACGGTGACCGAGGTGGCCCGGGAGGGCGCCCTGGCCGGGCTCGGCCGGGGAACGCTGATCGGCGTCGCCCTGTTCGCGGCCGTCGTCGTGAACATCGCGTTCCTCGGGCACTACGAGGTCGACGGACCGGGCTCGGTGACGGGGGCACTGGGGCTGATCGGCTTCATGGCGGCCGCCGCCGCGACGGAGGAAGTGATGTACCGGGGCGTGCTGTTCCGGATCGTCGAGGGACGTCTGGGCACCTGGATCGCGATGGTGCTGACCGGTCTGCTGTTCGGCCTGTCGCACCTGCTGAACGAGCACGCCACCCTGTGGGGTGCCCTCGCCATCGCGATCGAGGCGGGCGGCATGCTCACCGCCGCGTACGTCGCCACCCGCACCCTGTGGATGCCGATCGGCCTGCACTTCGGCTGGAACTTCGCCGCGTCCGGCATCTTCAGCACCGAGGTCTCGGGCAACGACACCGCGCAGGGCCTGCTGGACTCCTCGATGTCGGGCCCGCTGCTCATCAGCGGCGGTGCGTTCGGCCCGGAGGCCAGCCTGTACTCCGTGCTGTTCTGTGTCCTGGCGACGGCCGTGTTCCTGTGGCTGGCCCGCCGGCGGGACCGGTTGGTGCCCCGCCGTCGCCGCGCCGGCCGCGTCGGGACCACCGCTACACTCGCCCGGTGATCAGTCTTCGGCGGGCCGGGGACCTGTGGCACCGGTGCGACGTCACGGTCCGGGATCTCCCGCTCGGGCTGCTGTTCCTCGTCGCGTCGTTCCTGCCGGGGCTGCGCGGCAACGGGACGGTGATCGGTGACCTGCCGACCCGCGCCCTCGACGGGCCGGCCGTCGTGGCGGTCGCCCTCCAGTGCCTTCCGCTCGCCGTGCGCCGGCGGTGGCCGGCCGTTTGTCTCGCCGCGGTGACGGCCGGCTTCGCCGTCGACCAACTGCGCGGCTACCACACGTTCGCGGGCACCGCGCTGCCCGTCGCCCTGCTGAGCGCGGGCGCCCATCTGGAGCGGTACCGGCGCACCACCGCCGTCCTCTTCTCCGTGGCGTACGTGCCCCTGGCGGTCGCGCTGTACCGGCTCGGTTCGGGCGGCGAGACGCCCGAGGAGTTCGTGACGTTCTTCCTGGCGCTGGGCCTCACGTGGGGCATCGGGGTGTGGCTGCGCTCGACGCGGATCGAGGAGGCCGAACGCCGCCTCCGGGTCGCGGAGGAGACCCGTGCCGCCGAACGCACCCGCATCGCCCGCGAGTTGCACGACGTGGTGACCCACCATGTGACGGCGATGGTGGTGCAGGCCGAGGCGGCACGCTATCTGACCGCCGCGCCCGACCGGCTGGAGCAGTCCCTCGACGCGGTGACCGACACCGGCCGGCGGGCCCTCACCGACCTGCGCCACCTCCTGGACCTGCTGAACCCCGACCACGGTGGCGGGGCCAGGACGCCGCACGTCGGGAGGCTGATCACGCTGGTGGAGCAGACCCGCCGGGCGGGGCAGCCGGTGGAGTTCACGGAGCGGGGCACACCGGCGACGTCGACCGGCAGCGCCGATCTCGTGGCCTACCGGGTGGTGCAGGAGGCCCTGACGAACGCTCTGAAGTACGCCCACGGCAGCCGCACTTCGGTGCGCGTGGAACACGGGGACAGGGACATCACGGTGGAGGTCGGCACGGACGGCTCCGGATCACCCACGCCGGGTTCCACCGGAGGGAGCGGACGGGGCCTCGCCGGTCTCCGCCGGCGCGTCGAGGTCCTCGGCGGCGACTTCAGCGCCGGGCCGCACGCGGGCGGCGGCTTCGTCGTACAGGCCCGCATACCGGCCGGGGGCCGGTCGTGACGGCGCCGGTCCGGGTCCTGGTCTGCGACGACCAGATGCTGGTCCGCACCGGGCTGGTGACCATCATCGGCGCCCAGCCGGACCTGGAGGTGGCGGGCGAGTGCGGCGACGGGCGGACGGCCGTCGACCTCGCCGACCGCCTGCGCCCGGACGTCGTGGTGATGGACGTCCGCATGCCGGTGCTCGACGGCATCGAGGCCACGCGGCTGCTGGCCGGCGCCGGGGTGCCGCACCCCGTCAAGGTGCTCGTGGTCACGACGTTCAACCTCGACGAGTACGTCTACGAGGCGTTGCGCGCGGGGGCCAGCGGGTTCCTGCTGAAGGACGCGCCGCCGGACCGGCTGCTGCACGGGATCAGGACCGTGGCCACGGGCGCGGCGCTGCTGGACCCGGAGGTGACGCGCCGGCTGGTGGGGAGGTACGCCGCCCGGATCCGGCCCGCCGAGGGCGGCACGGCGGACATTCCGCTGACGCCCCGTGAGCTGGAGGTGCTGCGTCTCATCGCGGACGGCCTGTCCAACAGCGAGATCGCCGCGGCCCTGGTGATCAGCCAGGAGACGGTCAAGACGTTCGTGTCGCGCATCCTCGCCAAGCTCCAGCTCCGCGACCGGGTCCAGGCGGTCGTCTACGCCTACCGGCGGGGCCTGGTGACCTGACGCGTTCACCGGGTGCCCGGCCGGGTGTCGCGCAGGAACAGGGCGCTGGTGAGGGTGCCGAGGAGCACCAGGGCGGTGTTCACCGCGATCGCCGCCTTCAGTCCGCCGAGGACGGCCGCGGTGCCGGTGCCGGTCATGGCGGCGGTGGCGACGGCGCTCATGACCGGCGTGCCCATGGTGATGCCGATCTGCTGGGTCATGGTGGCGAGGCCGGTGGCCAGGCCCTGTTCGTGGTCGGCGAGTCCGGAGGTGGCGGTGACCATGAAGCCCACGATGACGAGCATGTTGCCGACACCGCCGGCGAAGGTGGCGACCAGCAGCAGCCCCATCCACGAGCGGTCGTCGCCGAGGCCGAGCAGGGCCGCGGTGAACAGGGCCTGGAGGAGGCCGCCGGCGATCAGGGCGCGCCTGCCGCCGATCCTCGCGATGACCTTCGGTGCCGTGGAGCCGCCGACGACCGTTCCGGCGCCGAGCACGCCGAAGGACAGGCCGGCGGCGAGCGGGGAGAAGCCGAGCACCTCCTGGAGGTAGAGGGTCAGCAGGAAGACCAGCGAGGTCTCGGTGAGGAACGCGATGAGGCCGGCGACGTTGCCCCAGGCCACCGACGGCTTGCGGAGCACGCCGACCGGCACCAGCGGCGCGGCCACCCGGCGTTCGACGGCGAGGAAGACGAGCAGCAGGACCACGCCCGCCGCCAGCGGCACCAGGGCGTCCGCCGAGCCCCAGCCCCGTTCGCCGGCCCGGGTCAGTCCGAGGACGACGGCGAGCAGGCCGAGGGTGACGCTGACGGCGCCGGGCACGTCCAGGCCGGCGCGCCCGTCGGGCCGGGACTCCTTGATGACCGTCGGGGCGACGATCAGTACGGCGAGGACGACGGGCACGTTGACGAAGAACGCCCAGCGCCACGACAGCAGGTCGGTCAGCAGGCCGCCGAGGACGGCACCGGTGGTGAAACCGGCGGACATCAGGGCCCCGTTGAGGCCGAGCGCCTTCTCGCGCAGCGGCCCCTCGGGGAAGGATGTCGTCAGCAGCGACAGTCCGGCGGGGGTCACGGCGGCGGTGGCCAGGCCCTGGAGGACACGGGCCGCGATCAGCACCTCCGGGTTCCGCGCGAGGCCGCCCAGGAGGGAGGCGGCGCCCAGGACGGCCAGGCCGCCGAGGAACAGCCGGCGGCGGCCGAACAGGTCCGCGATCCGGCCGAAGAGCAGGGTGAAGCCCGCCGCGCACAGCGCGAACGAGGTGGCGATCCACTGGAGGTGCCCCAGTGAGAAGCCGAGGCCCTCGCCGATCACCGGGAGCGCCACGTTCAGGATGGAGAAGTCCACGGCCAGCATGAACTGGGCGGCGAGCAGCAGTCCCAGGACGAGCCGCAGGCGCGGGGTGAGCGCGGCGGGTGCGGTGGCGGCCGCTTCCGTATCGGTGACGGACATGGCGTCGGGTCCCTTTCCCTCATGGCGGTGCGCGCGGTGCGCGCGTGACCGGGTCACGCGCGATCACCTGACGCGCGGTGACGGAAGGAAAGGCTCGTCGGCGGCCGGGTGGTCAGCCAGAACCCTGCCCCGCACCGTCAGCGCGAGGGTGGTCGTCACAGGACCACCCTCGTCTCCCCCGGCCGCCGGGACGGGCGTGCATCATGGGGAGGGCGGCGGCCGCCGGCCGACCGTCCCGCCGATCCTGGAGGCATGGATGGACGCCCCGTCCGAGCTGGGGGACTTCCTCAAGTCCCGCCGGGCCGCCCTGCGCCCGCAGGACGTCGGCATCGCGCCGCACCCGACCCGGCGCCGCGTGACCGGGCTGCGCCGTGAGGAACTGGCGACGCTCGCCGGCGTCAGCATCACCCACTACACCCGGCTGGAACAGGGCCGGGCCACCGGCGCCTCCGACAGCGTGCTGGAGGCGATCGCGCGCACCCTGCGCCTGACCGACGACGAGACGGCCCACCTGAAGGCCCTCGCCCGCCCGGCCGCCGCGTCGTCCCGCCCCGCTCCCGCGCCGGTGGAGCACGCCAGTGCCTCGACCCGGCGGCTGCTGGCCGCCATGACCGACGTACCGGCGCTTGTCCTGGACCGGCGCGGCGACGTCCTGGCGTGGAACCACCTGGGGCACGCGCTGCTCGCGGGGCACCTGCCGCCCGAGAGCCCCGACACACCCGCCGCCCGCCCCAATCTGACCCGGATGCTCTTCCTGGACGAGCGGTACCGGGACCTGTACCCGGACTGGGACGAGGAGGCCCACCTGGCGGTGGCCTCCCTGCGGCTGGTGGCCGGCCGCCGCCCCGACGACCGCTCGCTGGCGGAGCTCGTCGGGCAGCTGACCATGAACAGCACGGAGTTCGCCGCCCGTTGGGCCCGGCACCCGGTGCGCACCTGCACCTCCGGGGTGAAGCGCCTGCGGCATCCGCTGGTCGGCGCGCTGGACCTCGGCTTCGAGAACCTGATCCTGCCCGGCACCTCCGACCGGCGCCTGATCGCCTACACGGCCGAGCCGGGTTCGCCGTCGGAGACGGCCCTGCGGCTGCTCGGCAGCGCGACGGCCGCGACGGCACCGACGGTGCCTACGGTGCCTACGGCGATGGCGACGGCAGCGGCGGAGGGCACGGCGACGGTACGGCGCTGACCGCCGGTCCGCGGAGGACGGTGGGGGCCGGGGCAGCGGTGTCCTAGCCCGTGCCCGCCGCGGTCGCCGGGGTTCCGGCCCTGTCCGCGGCCCCGGTCCGGGTCCGGGGCGAGGTGGCTGGTGATCTCACGGCGGTCCCGTCATCCGTCGGGGTGGCGTCGAGCGGTCGGCGGTGCCGGCATCCGTCGGGGTGGCGGTCGAACGGTCGGCGGTGCCGGTATCCGTCGGGGTGGCGGTCGAGCGGTCGGTGGTCCCGGCGTACTCGGAGGCGGTCCCGGCGTGCCCGGGGGCGGTCCCGGCGTGCCCGGGGGTGGTCCCGGCGTGCCCGGGGGTGGGCGCGGTGTATCGCGGGGTGGCGGTGGTCTCCGCCGCGCCCGGGGCGGGGGTCGAGGTGATCTCGATGCGGTCGCCGACCCGGGCCCGGCGGTAGAACCACTCCGCGTCCCTGACGCTCATCCCCGCCCAGCCCGCCTTCGCGGGGAACGCGGCGAGCGCCTTGACGTCGAAGGCCAGGGCGCCCACGTAGACCGGTTCCCGGTCGGGGGTGCGCAGTTCGACCAGGTACGGGACCTTGACGTCGGCGCCGCTCGCTTCGGCTCCCTCCAGCGGCAGCGATTCGAGTGGGGCCTTGGCGACGACCGTCATCCGGCTGCCGTCCGGGAACCGGGCGAAGGAGTGCGAGTCGACGCGCATGACGCGGTCGCCGACCGTGAGGGTGTGGCGGCCGAGGTCCAGCACGCCGGCCGGGGCGGGGGCCGGTGATGTGGGGGTCGGCGTCGGGGTCGGGGTCGGGGTGGCCGACGCGGCGCCCGGGATCTGGTGGTGCCCGGCCGGGTCCCCGGTGTGCAGCGTGAAGGCGACCGCGGTCAGGGCGCAGGCCGCGGTGGCCGCCGTGCCGAGCACGGCGGTGACCCTGCGGCGGCGGGAGCGGCGGCGCGCCCGGTCGCGGATCCCCGCGGCGTCCACGCGCGGCGGGGTCTCGTGCCGTGCCGCCATCTCGCGCAGGGCAGCGGCGAGTTCATCCGACACGGCCGCCCTCCCTCCAGGCCGGCTGCTCGGCCTCGTCCACCGCCAGGTGCCTGGCCAGTGCCGCCCGTCCGCGGGACAGTCTGGCCTTGACCGTCCCCACGGGTGCGCCGGTCTCGGAGGCTACCTGTTCGACGCTGAGGTCGCACAGATGGTGCAGGACGATCGCCATGCGCTGTGCCTCGGGCAGTTGGCGCAGCGCGGTGACCAGTGCGGTGCGTTCCGGTCCGGGGCCGGGGGTCGACTCCGGTGGCGGGGTGTGCCGTACCAGTTCCAGCCAGCGTCTGGCGCGTCGCCAGCGGCTCACCGCGAGGCGCATGGCGACGGTGCGGATCCATGCCTCGGGTGCCTCGTCGGCCAGCAGTTTCCGACGCCGGTCCCAGGCCCGTACGAACGCCTCCTGGACCACGTCCTGGGCCTCGCCGAGGTCCCCGGTGAAGGCGTACAACTGCCCGGTCAGACGGGGGAAAGCGGCCGCGTAGAAAGCGTCGAACTCGTCCTCGGTCATGCCCTCCACCGGAGTCTCGGATTTTCCCCTGCAACCCGGCCGTCACCGCCATGCGTACAGGTTTCGCAGGTCGCGCACATCGAAGCACATCCCTGGAGGAAGACGATGAACACGGGTGCCGGGATCCATCGACCCGTCGTGCGGGTGGGCGCGCAGCGCAGAGGCCCGGGGGCCACGGAGGTGACGTACGCGCCGCTGCGTGCGGGGCGTCCGCCCCAAGTGGGGCCCGTGGAGGGGGACTTCGCCGCGTACGCGCGTGACCGGTGGCCGCGGCTGGTGGCCACCGCCCGGCTGCTCACCGATGACGCGGGCGCCGCCGAGGAGTTGGCGCGCCGCACGCTGGTGCGGGTCTGTGCGCGGTGGCGGCGCATCCCGCGCAACGACGTCGACTTCCATGTACGGCGCTGTCTGGTGCGCGGGTATCTGCGGGGGCACCGCGCGGGCGGCCGGCGGCGGGTGGTGCCGGTGCTGCGGTACTGGGAGGGGCTGGGAGAGGCGGAGATCGCGCAGGTGCTGGGGTGTTCGGTGGGGGCGGTGCGCGCGGTGGTGCGGCGCGGGAGGAAGGAGGCCGGGCCCGAGGACCGGAGGGCGTCGTACGCCGCGGTGCTCGCCGGTCTGGTGCCGCCGGCCGTTCCGCTCGACGACATCCAGCGGGACGGGGCGCTGCGGCGCAGGCGGCGGGCGGGAGTCGTCGCCGCCGGCTGTGCCCTGCTGCTCGGCCCGCCGGCCGTCCTCGCCGCCGGTCCCCTCACGGGCGGTGGGGCCACGGGCGCGTCGGAGGTGCCCGACCGCCCGGAGCCCGGGCCGATGCGCATCGTCGCCCCCGGTGAGCGGGTGTCCGCCGCCGCGGGGGTGGAGATCTGGCTGACGCCGGACGGCCGGCACTGGTCCACCCCGCAGGCGCCGAACCGGTTCCACGCCGTGGACGACGGGAACCTGGACCGCACGAGGGCGGGCGTCTCCGTCCAGGGCGAACGGCTGGACGACGGCACGTACTTCCAGACCGGGGTGTACCACGGTCTGGACGGCGACCCGGCGCGCGTCGAGGTCCGCGTCGGCGGCAGGACCGTCACGGCCAACGTGCTGACGCTGGCGGGCAGTCCGGGGTGGGGCGTGTGGTACACGACGACCCCCCTGGCGGACTGGCCCGCGGACCGTGCGCAGGCCGCCGCGGAAGCGGCCTTCCGCGCCGGGCGGGGTCCGGCCGTCACGGTGTACGACGCGACCGGTGCCGTCCTGGCGCGGGTGGACTCCGGGCCGTCGGTCGCGCGGCCGGTTCCCGTCGGGGCGTGGGGCCCGTGAGGCTGCCCCCGGCCATCGGCCGGTTCCTGCCGAGGCGCCCGGCCGTCGGTCGCGCGGCCGGTTCCCGTCGGGGCGTGGGGCCCGTGAGGCTGCCCCGGGCCGCCGGCCGGTTCCTGGCGAGGCGGCCGGACCGTCCCCGCGTGCCCCTGCGCATCCGCCTGCGCCGCAGCCGGGGGCGCTGGCTGCGGCGGCTGCTCGTCGCCTTCCTCACGCTGCTCGCCGTCGTCTGCGGCGCGGCCGTCGTCGCCTACAAGCTGACCGGCATCCCCGCACCGCACCCCGAGACGGTCGTGCAGAGCACGGTCTTCGTGGACGCCGGGGGCTCCTATCTGGGCCGGCGCGGTCCGGTCGACCGGCAGGAGGTGCCCCTGTCCCAGGTCCCCCGGCATGTCCAGGACGCGGTGATCGCCGCGGAGAACCGGTCCTTCCGCACGGACACCGGGGTGTCGCCGCGCGCCATCGGCCGCGCGGTGTGGGCCACGGTGTCCGGCGGCGCCCCGCAGGGCGGTTCCACCATCACGCAGCAGTACGTGAAGAACGCGCTGCTCAGTCCGGAACGGTCGCTGGCGCGCAAGGCGCGCGAGGCGCTGATCGCCGTCAAGCTCGACCGGACGCGGGCCAAGGACGAGATCCTGGAGGGCTATCTCAACACGGTGTACTTCGGCCGGGGCGCGGCCGGCGTCCAGGCGGCCGCGCGGAACTACTTCGACGTGGCGCCGGGGAACCTCACCGTCTCCCAGGGCGCGGCGCTGGCCTCGATCGTCAACATCCCCTCGTACTACGAGAAGGCGGGCTCCGACCCCAAGGTGACCGCGCGGCTGCGGGACCGGTGGGAGTGGGTGCTGGACGCGATGGAGGCCGGCGGCGACATCACGGGCGCGCAGCGCCGGGCGGCCCGTTTCCCGGCGTTCCGGTTCTATCCGCCGGGTGAGACGGAGGGGCAGCGGCAGTACCTGATCGACGTGGCGGCGCGGGAGGCGGCCGACCGGCTCGGGATCACCGAGGACCAGCTGGCGCGCGGGGGGTACACGGTGCACACCACCTTCGACCTGGCGTTGCAGGACGCGACCGCCGAGTCGGTGAAGAACCGTGCGAAGGGTTCCGGTGACGACGGGGTCCGGGTGCACACGGCGGTGGTGGGGATCGAGCCCGGCGACGGGGCGGTACGGGTGCTGTACGGCGGGGCGGACTACGCCCGGCAGCCGTTCAACGACGCGGTGAGCGGGGCGGTGGAGGCCGGGTCGGTGCTCGAACCGTTCGACGGGGTGCGGCTCGGCGGTACGCTGCGCGGGCTGCCCGGGTCGGTGGCGCCCACGCCCCTGCGGCTGGCCTCGGCGTACGCGGCGGTCGCGGCGGACGGCGTGTACGCGGCTCCCCACACGGTGGCCCGGATCACACGCGAGGGGCGCACGGTCCACACGGCGCGGCCGGAGACCGGGCGGGTGCTGGACGAGAAGGGCGCGTACGAGGTGACGGCCCATGCGCTGGAGCGCTTCGGGGGGCCGCCGGGGCCGGGCGCTCCCGTCGCAGCCCTGGCCGGCGCGAGCGGGGGGAACGGCGCGTTCCTGACGGCCGGGGCCGGTGGGGGCATCACCCGGCGCACCGTGTGGTCGGTCGGGTACGACTCCCGACTCGCCCTGGCGGTCGCCCTGTTCGCCGACCGGCCCGGCACGAAGAAGGGCACCACCGTGCCCGCGCAGCTGCCTGACGACCCGTCCCCGACGGAGTACGCGGAACAGCTGGCGGTGCGGACGTGGGAGTCGGCGAGGAAGCCGTGACGTTTTCCACAGGCCGCGTACGGCCGGGTAACCGGCGTGTGGGCGGGGGGCGTTGGAGGGTGTGTCTCCCGTCACCCACCTGGTAGAACGTGGCAAAACGGGCATGTTCCCGCTTCAACCATGGCCGGTTCGCACTTCGTACAGAACACTCGTAACGGCCCCAGTACGACAGTTCGGATCAAAGAGAGCATGCACGCGCCATGACCCACTCCCCCGGAACGCCTGAAGTACCCATACGCCCCTACACCGTTACCGCCGCCGAGGTGGTCCCCGGCGATCTGCTCGCCCTGTCGCGCGAGGACGCGGCGCAGCACCGCTGGCACGTGGTGACCCATACGCTCCCCGAGTCCCCGGAGGTGATCCGGGTCACGCTGCGGCCTCCGCTGGGCGGGGTCGACCACGAGGAGGCGCTCCGCCGCGACCAGCGGGTGACGGTCGCCGGGCGGCGGATGGACATCGCCGCCGTCCCCCGGGCGAGTTCACCGGCGCTGGACGGGGTGGAGTTCCGGGACGGGGACCGGCTGCACCGCCTGCGCGCCGTCGACCCGGCGGCGGAGGAAGTGACGTACGTACGCCGCTGGGGTTCCTGGCAGCTGGACTCCGGCGAGCCGGGCGAGGGCGTGAGCGACGCCGAGGTGCGCCGGTGGGCGGCCGGGGCCGACCGGGAGGGCGACCTCGTGGCGCACGAGCCGCGTCCCGTGCGGGCGGCGGAGGCGGCCGGGGCGCGCCGGGTCGTCGTCACCGGCCTCGGCGCCATCACCCCGCTGGGCGTCGGTACCGGCGAGTTGTGGCGGGGGCTGCTCGAAGGACGGCACGGGATACGGGAGTTGACGGACGAGGAGTTCGACGGGCTGCCCGTGCGGATCGCCGGGACGGTGCCGGTGGACCCGGCCGGGCTGCTGCCCCGCCAGGCGGCGCGGCGGATGAACCGGGCGGCGCAGTTCGCGGTGCTGGCGGCCCGGGAGGCGTGGGCCGACGCCGGGTACGCCGAGGGCGGCACCCGCGAGAGCGGGCTCGACCCGGAGCGGGTCGGGGTGAGCCTCGGCGCCATCCTGGGGGACGCGTCGGTGCTCGTCGGCGGGGACCGCAGGCTGCGGGAGAGGGGGCCGCGCGGTGTCTCGCCGCTCACCACGCCCATGACGGTGCCCTCGCAGGCCGCCTCCCAGGTCTCCCTCGACCTGCACATCACCGGTGAGGCGCGCACCGTGACCAGCGCGTGCGCCTCCGGCACCGAGGCGATCGGGCAGGCCGTCGACCGCATCCGGTACGGGCGGGTCGACGTCGCCCTCGCGGGCGGTGCCGAGGCGGTCGTCACCCCGGCGATCATGGCGTCGTTCGCCGCGATGCGGGCGCTGGCCGAGGGGGACCCGTCCGGGGGCTCGCCGTCGCACCCCTTCGCCAAGGACCGCGACGGGTTCGTCAACGGGGAGGGCGCGGGGGTGCTCGTCCTGGAGTCCGAGGAGCACGCACGGGCCCGTGGGGCGCGCGTCTACTGCGAGGCCGCCGGGTGGGGGCTGTCCGCCGACGCCCACCACGTCGCGGCGCCCGATCCGTCCGGCGACGGCATCGCGCTGGCGCTGCGGCGGGCCGTGCGGGACGCGGGCGGGCAGCTCGGGGACGTCGTCCACGTCAACGCGCACGCCACCGCCACGGTCGACGGCGACCTCGCCGAGGCACGGGCCCTGCGGGGCGTGCTCGGGCGGCGCGACGTACCGGTCACCGCCCTCAAGGGGCACCTGGGGCACCTCCAGGGTGCCGCGGGCGGGGTCGAGGCCGTTGCCGCGGTGCTCACGCTGCACCACGAGGTGGTGCCCGCGACGGTCGGCTGCGCGGAGGTCGACGACGCGATCGACCTGGACGTCGTCCGCGGCGCACCGCGCGCCCTGCCGTCCGCCGGGGACCTCGTGCTGAGCAACTCCTTCGGCTTCGGCGGCCACAACGCGGTGCTGGCGCTGCGCCGGGTGGGCTAGGCGCGATCCCCTGAGCCCCGATCCCCGCTGAGGGCCGCGGCCCCTCCCCCTGAGGGCCGCAGCCCCTCCCCCGTGAGGGGCCGCGGCCCCTCCCCCGTGAGGGGCCGCGGTCCCGGCGGTGTCAGGCGGAGCGCTTGCGGGCGCTCGTCTTCTTCGCCGGGGCCTTCTTCGCGGGCGTCTTCTTCGCGGTCGACTTCTTCGTGTCCTGCCCCGTCCTGGCGCCCTGGCTCGTCTTCGCGGTGGACTTCCGCGCGGAGGGCGCGGTCTTCTTGGCCGCCGTCTTCTTCGCCGTCGACGTCGTCTTCTTGCCGCCGGTCTCCTTGGGGGCCGAGCGGGAGGTGGCGCGCTGCGGCAGCCGCTTGACGTCGGCCGCCTCCCCGGGCTGCTCGCCGCGGGACTCCCGGGCCGCGCGGACGCTGTTCTCCAGGGCGGCCATCAGGTCCAGGACCTTGCCGCCGCGTTCCGGCGCGGGGGCCTCCGGCGGGGCCTCGCCGGCCGCCTTGGCGGCGATGACCTCCTCCACGGCCTCGCGGTACTCGTCGTGCAGGTCCTCCAGGTCGACCTCGCCGAGGGTGTCCATCAGGGCGTCCGCGAGATCGAGCTCCTTGTCCCGGACGGTGACGCCGGTGTCGGGCGCGACGCCCTCCGGGGCGCGGACCTCGTCCGGCCAGAGCAGGCCGTGCATGGCGATCGCGTCCCCGACCACCCGGAGCATGCCGAGCCGCTCCCGGCCGCGCAGCGCGAACTTCGCGATGGCCACCTTGTTGCTCCGCTTGAGCGCCTCGCGCAGCAGCGTGTACGGCTTGGCGGCCGGCGCCCCGCCCGCCGCCAGGTAGTACGCCGCGTCCATCTGGAGCGGGTCGATCCGGTCGCCGGGGACGAAGGCGACGATCTCGATCGTCCGGGCGGTGGGGATCGGCAGCCGGGACAGGTCCTCGTCGGTGATCGGGATGATCGTGCCGTCCGCGTCCTCGTACCCCTTGCCGATCTCCTGTCCGGTGACCTCGCGGTCCTCCAGCTCGCAGAACTTGCGGTAGCGGATCCGGCCGCCGTCCTCCGTGTGGATCTGGCGGAACGAGATCGAGTGGCTCTCGGTGGCGTTCACCAGCTTGATCGGGATGCTGACCAGGCCGAACGAGATCGCGCCGTTCCAAATGGATCTCACGTGCAGCACCTTTCCGGTCGTCTGCCGATCACTGTCGGGGTGTTCGTCCCGCTTTGCGTGGGATTCTCATCGTATGGCGCCTATCACTGAGGTGGAGGGGCGACGGCTCGCGCTCAGCAATCTGGAGAAGGTGCTGTATCCCGCCACCGGGTTCACCAAGGCGGAGGTCCTGCACTACTACGCGACCGTCGCCGATGTGCTGCTGCCCCATCTGCGGGAGCGGCCGGTGTCCTTCCTGCGGTACCCCGACGGGCCGGACGGCCAGGTGTTCTTCACCAAGAACGTGCCGCCGGGCACGCCCGACTGGGTCACCACGTCCGAGGTGCCGAGGACCGAGGGACCGGCCCGGATGGTGCTGGTGCAGGATCTGCCGAGCCTGATGTGGGCGGCGAACCTCGTCACCGAGTTCCACACCCACCAGTGGCTCGTCGGGACGCCGGGGCAGGCCGACCGGATCGTGTTCGACCTGGACCCCGGGGCGCCGGCGACGATCGTGGAGTGCTGCGAGGTGGCGCTGTGGCTGCGGGACCGGCTGGCGGCGGACGGGATCGAGGCGTACGCCAAGACGTCCGGGTCGAAGGGGCTGCACCTGCTCGCGGCGGTGCGGGGCGCTTCCTCCGATCGGGTGTCGGAGTACGCCAAGGGGCTCGCCGTCGAGGCGGAGAAGGCCATGCCGGCGCTGGTGCTGCACCGGATGACCCGGAGCCTGCGGCCGGGGAAGGTCTTCGTCGACTGGAGCCAGAACGCGGCCCGCAAGACCACGGCCACCCCGTACACGCTGCGGGCCCGCGCCGAGCCGCTGGTGTCGGCGCCGGTGACCTGGGACGAGGTCGAGGAGTGCCGGGCCCCGGACCGTCTGGCCCTGCTGGCGCCGGACATCGCCCCGCGGGTGCGGGACTACGGCGATCTGCTGGCCCCGCTGCTGGATCCGGGGCGCGCCGGGCCGCTGCCGTGAGCGCCCCGCTCAGCCGGTCACAGCCGTGACCAGGTGTTCCGGTCGCGGGCCAGCGCGTGCAGGGCCTCCACGTCGGCCGGTTTGAACACCCCGCCGGGACGGGTCAGGCTCCCGAGGTCCCGGTCGGTCAGGACGCGCACCTCCCGGGGCGGGGCGGGGAGCGTCACCTCCGAGGCGCCGGCCAGGACGAGCACCGGGCGGACCTCGGCCGTCAGGGCGTGGGTTGCGCGGTCGGCGTCGGCCCGCACGCGGCGCAGCAGCGGGCGCGGCGCGTGCCGGCCGAGTCCGACCTGCGGGTCGGCGACCGTCACCCGCTGCTTGTGGGCGTACAGGGTGTGGACGGCGTACAGGCCGCCGGGGCCGATCAGCAGGTGGTGGATGCGGTCGCCGCCGGGGAGCGGGACCGAGTGCAGGGCGTGCCAGCCCGCGCCGTCCATGCGGTCCAGGGCCTCGCCCACCGTCCGCTCCGCGGTGAGCGCCCTGCGGCGGGGGTCGGGGCGCAGCCGGCGGGCCGTGCCGGGGTCACGGTCGAGGGCGATCAGCAGTGCCTCGCCGGGGCGGTTCGGCGCGAGGTCGTCGTCGGGGTGCAGGGACAGCCGGGCCAGCTCGGCGGGGGTGGGGACCGGGGGCGGGCCGACCGAGACGGGGCCGGTGAGGAAGGGGCCGAGGGCCCGGAGCACCTCCGCCTCGTGGTCCCCGCCCAGCAGGTTCACCCGGGCCGTCTCACGGTCGTACCAGGCGAGGTTCCTGCCGTCCGGGAGGCAGACGTACAGCCGTTCCCGGCCGTGCCGCCAGGTCGGTATGACGCGCAGTCCGTCCATGCACCATCACCCCACGTCCATGGGAACAGGCGGGGTGCTCCAGGGGCAAGAAGCCGGTTACCTTGGAGAGGAGTTGGGCGGTGAGGGTGGGGAGGCGCCGTTGCGTACCCGCGGGAAACAACCCGACGTACCGGCTCCGGACAGTCCGTGGAACGAGATCGTGCCCGGTCTGTGGATGGGCGGGCACGAGTTCCGGGGCCTGTCCGGGCAGCTGGAGTCCGTGGTGGTGGACGGGCGGTTCGATCTTGTGCAGACGCTGCTGCGGCTGCCCGGGCACGGGCCGGACCCCGGGGTCGAGCACCATGTGTGGCCGATACCCGACGGGCCGCTCGACGGGACGCAGCTCGCGGGCGTGATCCGGCTGGCCGAGGCGGCGTGCGAGGCGCTGGAGGGCGGCCGTACGGTGCTCGTGCGCTGTTACCACGGGTACAACCGCTCGGGTCTGGTGGTCGCGCACGCGCTGATGCGCCGGGGCGACACCTCGGAGGCGGCGATCCGGCTGATCCGCGCCCGCCGCTCGTCCTGGGCCCTGCACAACACGCTCTTCGTCGACTACCTGCGCGCGGGGCTCACCACGGCACGGCTGCTGGAGGAGCTGGCGGAGTAGCCGGGGGCCCGCCCCATGCCCCGGAGGGCGCAGTGCCGTCCCCGATGGCGCAGCAGGGCGGGCGGGTGCCGGGGGGCGCTCCTAGTGTGGCGGACAAGTCACCTTCGACCTGTTTTCTCCCCTCCATGGAGGTACTGCCATGTCCCCGCGTCCCCCGCTCATCCGCCGTCTGCCCATAGCGCTCGCCGCCGGTGCCCTCGTGATCACGGCCGCCACCGCCCCCGCCCTCGCCGCCGACGACCCCAACCAGGGCGACCAGGGCGGCTGGAGTCAGCAGGGGGGCAACCAGCAGGGCGGGAACCAGCAACAGGGGGGCAACCAGCAAGGCGGCAAGCAGCAGCAAGGGGGGAATCAGCAGGGCGGGAATCAGCAGCAAGGGGGGAATCAGCAAGGCGGAAACCAGCAGGGTGGTCACGGCCACGACAACGGAGGCAACAACCAGCAGGGCAACAACCAGCAGGGCGGAAATCAGCAAGGCAACAACCAGCAAGGCAACAACCAGCAGGGCGGGAATCAGCAGGGGGGCAACCAGCAAGGCGGCGGCAACCAGCAGGGCGGCAACGGCGGCCACGACAACGGCGACCCGAACCAGGGCAACAACCAGGGCGGCGGTCAGGGCAACAACCAAGGCGGCGGCCAGCAAGGAAACAACCAAGGCAACAACGGCGACCACCAGGTCACCGGTGGCAACGGCGACGAGCACCACCAGCCCACCGGCGGCAACGGTGACGACCAGGGCGAGTACAAGGGTGTCGTCACGACGCACTCGCTGGCCCTGCGCAGCGCCCCCAACCGGGGTTCGCAGATCATCCGGCACGTCCACAAGGGCGACATCGTCTCGATCTTCTGCAAGGTCCCGGGCGAGAAGGTGGACGGCAACCCCCTCTGGTACCTCCTCACGGACGGCACCTGGGCCTGGGGGCCGGCCCGTCACATCGACAACATCGGTCCCGCGCCACGCTGGTGCTGAGCGACGAAGCCCGCAAGGCGCCCGGTATGGGTAAGTTCCGGACATGAGCAAGGCCGGCATCACCCTGGAAACGGTGGATCCGCCCGCGGCGCCCACCGTCCGCCTCCCCCGGCGCCGCGGCATCGAACTCGCCCTGATCGTCCTGGCCGTGCTGCTGTCGGTGTACGGATACTGCGCCGTCGGCCTCGCCAGGAACGGCACCGTCCCGCCCGGCGCCGCCGGTTACGGCGCCGGGCTCGGCGTGCTCGCGCTGGTCGCGCATCTGGCGGTGCGCTGGCGCGCCCCGCACGCCGACCCGCTCCCACTGCCCATCGGGGTCCTGCTCAACGGCCTCGGCCTGGTGCTGATCTACCGGCTCGACCTGGAGGCGCCGGGCGATCCGGCCGCCCCGACCCAACTGGTGTGGTCGACACTGGGCGTGGCGCTGTTCACCGTGGTGGTCCTGGTGCTGCGCGACCACCGGGTGCTCCAGCGCTACACCTACCTCTGCGTCACCGTCGCGCTCGTCCTGCTGACGGTCCCGATCCTCTTCCCGGCGGTGAACGGCGCCCGGATCTGGATCCGGGTCGCCGGATTCTCCATCCAGCCCGGCGAGTTCGCGAAGGTGCTGCTGGCGGTGTTCTTCGCCGCGTACCTCGCCGCGAACCGGGGCGCCCTCACCTACGCGGGCCGCAGGGTCTGGTGCCTGCAACTGCCCACCGGGCGGGTGCTCGGGCCGATCGTCGCGGTCTGGCTGGTCAGTGTGGGCGTGCTGGTGCTGGAGCGGGACCTCGGCACCTCGCTGCTGTTCTTCGGCCTGTTCGTGGTCCTGCTGTACGTCGCCACCGGCCGCACCGGATGGATCGCCGTCGGCCTGCTGCTGGCCTCGCTGGGGGCGGCGGCCGTGGGCCGGCTGGAACCGCACGTGCACGGCAGGATCGAGACCTGGCTGCACCCCTTCGCCTCCATCGAGGCGGGCGAGGGCCCGAACCAGCTCGCCCAGTCCCTGTTCGCCTTCGCGGAGGGCGGGATCCTCGGCACCGGGCTCGGGCTCGGGCACTCCGTGCTCATCGGCTTCGCGGTCAAGTCCGACTTCATCCTGGCGACGGCCGGGGAGGAGCTGGGCCTGGCCGGACTGTCCGCGATCTTCCTGCTCTACGGGCTGCTGGTGGAGCGCGGCTACCGGGCGGGGCTCGCCCTGCGCGACCCGTTCGGGCGGCTGCTCGCCGTGGGCCTCGCCTCCATCGTGGCGCTCCAGGTGTTCGTGATCGCGGGCGGGGTGACCGGGCTGATCCCGCTGACCGGGATGGCGATGCCGTTCCTGGCGCAGGGCGGCTCGTCGGTGGTGACCAACTGGACGATCGTGGCCCTGCTGGTGCGGCTGAGCGACCGCGCCCGGCGGCAGGGCGGCGGAGGTGACATCCGGTGACCCGCCACATCCGGCACGCCGCCCTGTTCTGCGTCCTGCTGCTGGCCGCGCTGCTGGTGAACGCGGCCCGCGTCCAGGTGCTGCGGGCCGACGCCTACGGCGCCGACCCGGCCAACCGCCGCGACACCATCACCCGCTACCAGCAGCCGCGCGGCGACATCCTGGTCGCGGGCCGGCCGGTGACCGGCTCACGGGACACCGGGGAGCACCTGCGCTACGAACGGACGTACCGGGACGGGCCGTTGTACGCGCCGGTGACCGGTTTCGCCTCGCAGGAGTACGGCACGACCCTGCTGGAGCACACGGAGGACGGGCTGCTGTCCGGCGCCGACCCGGTGCTCGCGCCGCTGCCGCTGTGGAACGAGTTCACCCGCTCCCGCAACGCGGGCGGCAAGGTGATGACGACGATCGACCCGGCGGCGCAGCGCGCGGCGTACGAGGGGCTGCGCTCGCGCAAGGGCGCGGTGGCGGCGGTGGAGCCGTCGACCGGCCGCGTCCTGGCGCTGGTGTCGGTCCCGTCGTACGACCCCGGACTGCTGTCGGGGAACGGGCGGACGGCGCGGGAGGCCTGGGCCCGGCTGAACGCCGATCCGGACCGGCCGATGCTGAACCGGGCGGTGCAGCGGACGTATCCGCCGGGGTCGACGTTCAAGGTGGTCACCGCGGCGGCGGCGCTGGACGCGGGGGTGGTGGACGACCTCGACGAGCCGACCGACTCTCCCGACCCGTACACCCTGCCGGGGACGACGACCCGGCTGACCAACGGAGCGCGGGGCTGCGCGGACGCCTCGCTGCGGGAGGCGTTCGTCCAGTCCTGCAACACGGTGTTCGCCAAGCTGGGCGTGACCACGGGCGTGGCGAGGATGCGGGCCATGGCGCACGGCTTCGGGTTCAACGACGGGGATCTGCGGATCCCGTTCCGGGTGGCGCGCAGCACGTTCGACACCACGGTGGACCGGTCGCAGCTGGCGCTGTCGTCGATCGGGCAGTACAACACCCGCGCCACGCCGCTGCAGATGGCGATGGTCGCCGCGGCGGTCGCGAGCGGCGGGCAGGTGCGGGAGCCGTATCTGGTGGAGCGGACCACGCGGGCGGGCGGCGGCACGGTGTCCGCGGCGGGTGCCCGGCCGGTGCGGCGGGCCATGCATCCGGCGACGGCGATGAGGATGCGGGAACTGATGCGGGGCGTGGTGGAGGACGGCACCGGCAAGAAGGCCGCGATCCCCGGCACCGTGGTCGGCGGCAAGACCGGCACCGCCCAGCACGGCCTGGGCAACTCGGGGACGCCCTACGCCTGGTTCATCTCCTGGGCGCAGCGCGAGGAGGACATGGAACCGAGGGTGGCGGTGGCGGTGGTGGTCGAGGACGCGGCGAACCGGCGGGAGATCAGCGGCGGCGGGACGGCGGCGCCGATCGCGCGGGCGGTGATGGAAGCGGTACTGAAGCCGTAGGCGTCGGGCACCACTCGCCGACGCCCTGGCGGCGTTCAGGCACCGGGCCGCCACCGCCGGATACCGGCGCGGCACGGCGAGTGGTGCTCGGCTGCCCGGTCCGGCGGCGGACGTGCGCGCCGTTCGACGCCCGCGCCCGGTGGACCGGTCGTCGACAACTCGTGCGCGGGGGATTGACGGCCTTGCTGACAGGCAGTCTCATAAGTGGGGTGAACCACCGGTGACCCGAGACGCCCCTGAGGTGGAACCGCCATGACGACCCTGTCGGAAGCCGACGCCCTCGCCGGCCTGCGTGACGCGCTCGGCCTGCTCAAGGACCGGGAGCAGGTGGCCCAGCGGCTGCTCGACTCGTCCGCGAAGCACTCCTTCGACCCGGACGAGGAGCTGGACTGGGACGCGCCCTTCGAGGAGGGCAAGTGGTTCTGGCCGCCGGAACTGGTGTCGCTGTACGGCACGCCGATGTGGAAGCGGATGAGCGAGGAGCAGCGCATCCTGCTCTCGCGGCACGAGGCCGCCGCGCTCGCCTCGCTCGGCATCTGGTTCGAGCTGATCCTGATGCAGCTCCTGGTGCGGCACATCTACGACAAGGCCGCCACGAGCGCGCACGTGCGCTACGCCCTCACCGAGATCGAGGACGAGTGCCGGCACTCCAAGATGTTCGCCCGGCTGATCACCCGCGGCGGCACCCCGTGGTACCCGGTGAGCCGGGTGCACCAGAACCTCGGCCGGCTGTTCAAGACGGTCTCCACCACCCCCGGCTCCTTCACCGCGACCCTGCTCGGCGAGGAGGTGCTGGACTGGATGCAGCGCCTGACCTTCCCGGACGAGCGGGTCCAGCCCCTGATCAGGGGCGTCACGCGGATCCACGTCGTCGAGGAGGCGCGGCACGTGCGGTACGCCCGTGAGGAGCTGCGGCGCCAGATGCTGACCGCGCCAAAGTGGTCGCGGGAGTTCACCCGGGTCACCTCCGGGGAGTTCGCCCGGGTGTTCTCCGTGGCCTTCGTCAACCCCGAGGTCTACACCAACGTCGGCCTGGACAAGCGGGCGGCCGTGGCCCAGGTCCGGGCGAGCGGCCACCGCCGGGACGTGATGCAGCAGGGCGCGAAGCGGCTCACGGACTTCCTGGACGACATCGGTGTGCTGCGCGGGGTCGGCCGGCGGCTGTGGAGGTCCTCCGGGCTGCTCGCCTAGGCGGCCGCCGAAGGCGGGCGGTTACGCTGCGGGCATGACCCCGCAGGCCCCCACCCCCGCCTACCGGCGCCTCAGCGTCGAGGAACGCCGCAGCCAGCTGCTCGAGGCCGCGCTGTCCCTCTTCGCCCACCGCGCCCCGGAGGACGTGTCCCTGGACGACGTGGCGGAGGCGGCCGGCGTGTCCCGCCCCCTGGTCTACCGGTACTTCCCGGGCGGCAAGCAGCAGCTGTACGAGGCGGCCCTCAGGTCCGCCGCCGACGAGCTGCGCACCTGCTTCGACGAGCCGCACGAGGGCCCCCTGCTGCCCCGTCTCTCCCGGGCCCTCGACCGCTACCTCGCCTTCGTCGACCAGCACGACGCCGGGTTCAGCGCGCTGCTCCAGGGCGGCAGCGTCGTGGAGACCTCCCGTACGACCGCGATCGTCGACGGGGTGCGCCGGGCCGCCGCCGAGCACATCCTCAGCCATCTGGAGGTCCCCGAGCCCGGGCCCCGGCTGCGAATGACCATCCGGATGTGGATCACGGCGGTGGAGGCGGCCTCCCTGATCTGGCTGGACGAGGAGAAGCAGCCGCCACTGGACGAACTGCGGGACTGGCTGGTGGAGCAGTTCGTGGCGGTGCTGGCGGTGACCGCGCGGCGCGACGCGCAGACCGACGCGCTGGTCCAGGCCCTGGCCATGGACCTCTGACGACCGCCCGCACCACCGGCTCCGGGCCCATGGCCGAAACTGGTGGCGTGAAGAGCCAAGACACCCCCTTCGAGGGCGGCCCCATGGACGGACGCGTCCTGCCCGTGCTGCTGGGCATCACCGGGCACCCGCCCAAGACGTACCGCATCCCCGTCCCGGCCCCCGACGGCGGTCCGGCCACCGTGCTGGTCTACCGGCGGGTGCCCCGGGGGCAGAGTTCGCGGACCGGACTGACCCGGGGGTGGAAGTACCTCTACGACCCCACGGGCGCGGAGCGCGGCCGGCTGAAGTGGCCCTGGTCGAAGCCCGCGCCCGGTCCGGACGCCACGCCGCCGGGCAAGCCGGAGGACACCGACGGGTGACCCCGTTGCGCCGAACCGCGCACACTCGGCGAGCGGGCCGCGGGAACCCGCCTGATGCTCGCGATGCGGAACGGAGGGGCCGTTCCGCGTCGGAGGTGATGGCGTGTCAGGAATGCTCCTGCGTCTGGTGTGCACGGCGGCGGTGGCGGCCGGGACCGTGCTCGCACCCGTGCCCGCGACGGCCGCCCCGGAACCGGCCGCCCCGGGGGAACGCTCCGTCGCCGCACTGCTGACGGAGCTTCAGACCCTGTACCGGGAGGCGGAGAAGGCCACCGAGACCTACAACGCCACCGAGGAGCGGCTGAAGGAACAGCGCGCCGAGACCGAGCGGCTGGACCGGGCCCTCGCCCGCACCCGGCTCTCCCTCCACGACAGCCGGAGCGCGGCCGGACGGCTGGCCCGCCAGCAGTACCAGAGCGTCAGCGGCATCTCCCCGTACGTCCGTCTGCTGCTCGCGCGCGACCCGCAGGGCGCGCTCGACCAGGGCCAGGTGATCGGGCAGCTGGCGCGGCAGCGGGCGGAGACGGTGGGCCGGCTGACCGGCGCCGAGAAGCAGGCGGGCGAACTGGCCCGCCGCGCGCGCGAGGCGCTCGCCGACCGGACCGCGCTCACCGAGCGGCGCGAGCGGGAGCGGGACGAGGTGCGCGAGCGGCTGCGCGACGTGGAGGAACTGCTCGCCTCGCTCACCGCCGAGGAACTGGCCGCACTGGCCGAGCTGGAGCGGGCCGAGGTGGCGAAGGCCCAGGAGGAACTGGTGGCCTCCGGCGCGCTGAGCGGCGCCCGCCCGCCCTCCGAGGCGGGCGACCGGGCCGTGCGGTACGCGGTGGAGCAGCTCGGGAAGCCCTACGAGTGGGGGGCGGAGGGCCCGGAGACCTACGACTGCTCGGGGCTGACCTCCGAGGCGTGGGGCAGGGCCGGCACGCCGATCCCCCGGACCAGCCAGGAGCAGTGGGCGCGGCTGGAGCGGGTGCCGCTGAGGGACTTGCGGCCGGGCGACCTCGTCGTCTACTTCCCCGAGGCCACGCACGTCGCCCTCTACCTCGGCGGCGGCATGGTGGTGCAGGCGCCCCGGCCCGGCGCGAGGATCAAGGTCTCCCCGATCGCGGCCAACCCGGTCCTCGGCGCCGTACGTCCCGACCCCGGGGGCAGGCCCGTGCCGGAGTACGTGCCGCCGGAGCTGCCGGAGGGGGCCACGGCGGGGCCGGACGAGGGGTACGCGGCGGCCACCGCGCCCCCGGCCACCGGCTGAGGCGTGGCCGCCGGCCGCACCGGCGGCGATGAGTTTCAGCGGCCGGGACGGTCTTGTCCGTGTTCGACGATCCGTGAGGAGCCCCATGAGTCAGCTGCTGCGCGTGCAGAACTTCAACGTGTCGAGTGACGGCGTCGCCGCCGGTGAGGAGCAGAGCCTGGAGAGCCCGTTCGGGCTGCCCGGCGCTCAGGCCCTGTGGTCCTGGGCCGGCGCCACGGCGAGCTGGCCCAACCGCACCGACCCGGGCGGGACCCGCGGCCTGGACGACTACTTCACCCGGGACTTCACCCACAACGTCGGCGCCGAGATCATGGGCCGCAACAAGTTCGGCCCCCAGCGCGGGCCCTGGGAGAACCACGACTGGCGCGGCTGGTGGGGTGACGAACCGCCGTTCCACACGCCGGTGTTCGTGATGACCCACCACCCGCGTCCGTCGTTCACCCTCTCCGACACGACGTTCCACTTCGTGTCCGGCGACCCGGCCGCCGTCCTCGACGAGGCGAAGGCGGCGGCCGGGGGCAAGGACGTACGGCTCGGCGGCGGGGTCACCACGATCCGGGAGTTCCTCGACGCCGGCCTCGTCGACACCCTGCACGTGGCGGTGTCACCGGTGCGGTTCGGTGCGGGGCTGCGGCTGTGGGAGTCGCCCGAGGAGCTGCTCGACCGGTACCACCTGGAGGTCGTGCCCAGCCCGAGCGGCGTGACGCACCACCTGTTCTGGCGGAGGTGACGCGGCGGGCCGGCGCGGGTGCCCGCTCAGGCGCCCGCGGCGCCCGACACCTCCATCAGGTAGGCCTGGGTCTTCTCCGGCTCGTAGAAGAAGTTCTCGAAGTCGGCCGGATTGTTGAAGCCGTTGGCGAACCGGTCGGCGACCGGCTGGATCTCGCCCGCCGCGCCGATCAGGCCGAGGACGTGCTCCGGCGGCGGGGCGAGCATGGCGTTCGTCCACTTGGTGACGTGGCGGGCCGTCTCCCAGTAGCGGTCGAAGGTGGCCTGCATCCAGGTCTCGTCGAACTCCTTCTCGCCGTGCTCCAGGATCGAGGCGAGGTAGGAGGCGGCGCACTTGGACGCCGAGTTGGAACCCTGGCCGGTGATCGGGTCGTTGGCCACGACCACGTCGGCGACGCCGAGGACCAGCCCGCCGCCGGGCAGCCGGCCGACGGGGTTGCGGACGGTGGGGGCGTAGCGGCCGGCGAGGGTGCCGCCGGCGTCGGTCAGTTCGGCCTTGGTGGCCCGCGCGTGTTCCCAGGGGAGGAACCGCTCCATGAGTTCCAGGGTCAGGGAGAGGTGCTCCGCCGGGTCCTTGACGTCCTTGAAGGCGTCCAGCGGGCCGCCGGGTATGCCCTCCCAGAACAGGATGTCGGCACGGCCCGAGACGGTGTACGTCGGCATGATGAACATCTCGCCGACACCGGGGACCAGGTTGCAGCGGACCGCCTCGGTCTCCGGGTGCTCCGGGCGCGGGCCGAGACCGTGGACGTAGGCGACGGCGAGGGCGCGCTGCGGCTCGCTGTACGGGGAGCGCGAGGCGTCCCGGCCGAACATCTGCACCAGCTCGCCCTTGCCGGCCGAGACGAGCACCAGGTCGTAGGCGCGGGAGAAGTAGTCGAGGTCGCCGACGGCCGCGCCGTGGATGACCAGCTGGCCGCCGCGCTGGGCGAAGGTCTCCATCCAGCCGGCCATCTTCACCCGCTGGTCCACCGACTGCGCGAACCCGTCGAGCCGGCCCAGCCAGTCGATCGCCCGCTGCGAGGGGCCCGGGTCGAAGGAGCCGGGGGCCGCGACCGAGACGCCGAGTCCTTCGATCTTCGGGGCCTGGGACTCCCAGAAGTTCAGCTGGAGATCGCGCTCGTGCTGCAGGGCGGTGTGGAACATGCACTGCGTCGACATCACCCGTCCGGTGCGGATCTCGTCCGCGGTCCGGTTGGACATCAGGGTGACCTCGTACCCGTGCGACTGGAGGCCGAGGGCGAGCTGGAGACCGGACTGGCCGGCCCCCACGACGAGTATCTTCCGCATACGGGGACGCTCCTAAGGGGGACTACTCGGGCGTTTCGTCGAGCGCGTGGCCCACGAGGGACAAGAGGGTCTCGATGACCGAGATCCGACGGCGCGCATCCATGATCATTACAGGTATGTGCGCCGGGATCGTCAACGCCTCCCGCACGTCCTCCGGCTCGAACTCCTCACTGCCGTCGAAGTGGTTGACCGCGACGACGTACGGCAGTCCGCAGCTCTCGAAGTAGTCCAGCGCCGGCCAGCAGTCCTTCAGGCGCCGGGTGTCGGCCAGGACGACGGCGCCGATCGCGCCGCGCACCAGGTCGTCCCACATGAACCAGAAGCGCTGCTGCCCCGGGGTCCCGAAGACGTAGAGCACCAGGTCGTCGTCGAGCGTGATGCGGCCGAAGTCCATGGCCACGGTGGTGGTGACCTTGTCCGGCGTGGCGGTGAGGTCGTCGTGCTCCTCACTCGCCTCGGTCATCAGCGCCTCGGTCTCCAGGGGCGTGATCTCCGAGACGGTGCTGACCAGGGTGGTCTTGCCGACGCCGAAGCCGCCGGCCACCACGATCTTCGTGGCGACCGGTGCACGGGTGCGGTCCTTCTGCCAGGGCAGCAGGGGCTCGTCCTCTGCGACGAGCGGGGAGACGCCGTGAGCGGCGTCAGAGACGACGGAGTCCACTCAGCACCCTTTCCAGCAGCACGCGGTCCGGGCGGCCCGTGCCGTGGCCGGTTCCCGTTCCGTAGACACGGATCTTTCCCTGGTCGGCGAGGTCGCTCAGGAGCACGCGGACCACACCGAGCGGCATCTTCAGCAGCGCGGCGATCTCAGCCACCGTACGCATGCGGCGGCACAGTTCGACGATGGCCCGCATCTCCGGCATCACGCGGGAGGTGAGGTTTCCGTTCGTCAGTTCCCTGCGCTCCTCGGCGGCGTCGAGGGCGGCGGTCCCCGCCGTGGCGCCGACGAACGTCTCGACGAGCAGGACGTGGCCGAAGCGGGTCCGGCCGCCGGTGAGCGAGTAGGGACGGACCCGGGCGGGTTTGCGGTCACCGCCGCGGACCGGGAGATGTTTCCTGGGCGTACTGCTCATCGGGGACTCCCGGTGGACTCGGACTCCAGGTTCTTGCGCAGCTCGCTGCGGAGCTCGGGGGTCAGGACGTGGCCGGCGCGGCCGACGAACAGCGCCATGTGGTACGCCACGACACTCATGTCGCACTCCGCGGAACCGTGCACGCCGAGCAGCGAACCGTCGCTGATGGACATCACGAACAGGCTGCCCTCGTCCATGGTGACCATCGTGTGCTTGACCGGACCGAAGTCCATCAGCTTCGAGGTACCGATGGTGAGGCTGCCTATGCCGGACACGACGGTGGCCAGGTCGGCGGCGGAGCCGCGCGGCCCGGTGCGCTTGCCGCCCCCGGCCTCGCGGGCCTCGGTGTTGCGGGACGGGTCGGAGGACAGGAGCAGCAGACCGTCGGAGGAGACCACCGCGACGGAGAGGATGCCGGGCACCTCCTCGACGAGGTTGGTCAGCAGCCAGTGCAGGTTGCGGGCCTCACTGCTCAGTCCGAAGGTACTGGGCGCGGTCAACTGCTTGCCTCCTCGACTGTGCCCCCCGTGGCTTCTGCGGATGGTGCGGTCGTGTCGGTCTGCGTCGGGTGGTGTCCGGTCCGCTCGGCGATCTCCGCCTCGACGTCCCGGCGCCCCGCGTCCGCCCCCCGGCGGAACCCTCCGAGCCGTCGGCGCAGCGCCTCGGCGTCCACGGCACCGCTGCGGGGCCGTGGCGCCTCGGCGGGCGCGCTGATCTTCGGCGTGCGCTTGGGGAGCCCCTTGGCCGTGATCGGCTCCTCGTCCTCCGGCCCGTCCGGCACCCGCGTGTGCTCGGCACCGTCACCGGCCGCGGGCTGCGGCCGCCGCGGCAGCCCGCCCCGCCCGGAACCGGCCGCACCGGCCTCCCGCCCCTCGGCACCGTCCTCGGCGGGCCGGGCCGCGGCGCCGTCCTCCGTGGCCCCGGGCCTGGTGTCCGTACCGGCGCCCGTGGGTGCCGGGTCCGGGCCGCCGGACGCGAACTGGCCGTCGGTACCGGAGTCCGGGCCGGCGGACGCGAACTGGCCGTCGGCTCCGGTGTCCGGGCGGGCGACCCCGTACCCGTCGTCGGTCCCGGTGCCGTGTCCCGGACCCGGGCGTACGGCGTCGGTCTCCGGGCGGTCGACGGGTGCGGGCGCGTCGTCGGCGGACGGGCGCGCCGCGCCGCCGGGAACGGTCTCGGCACCGGTGGTGTCGCCGGACGCGTGACCGTCGCCCGGCCGTACGGCACCGGACCCCGGGCCCTCCGTCGGGACCGGAGCGTCGGCCCCGTCCGGCTGGGCCGGGATCAGCAGCTCCATTGTCATCTCGGCGGGCCGCTCGGCCGGTACGGCGTCCGCACCGGCGGACTCGTCACGGTCTGTCCCGGCGCCCTCCGGGTGCCCCGTCGCGGTATCGGCCGCACGGTCCCCGGACGTGTCCTCGGTCGTGGAGTCCGCGGACTCGGCCGTCCCGTCCGGGCCGGCCCCGCTCGCACGCTCCGCCGCGGTCTCCCCCGGCACTTCCCCCGACGCGTCCTCCGGCGCCTCCCCGGCGCCGGCGTCCCTGCGGCGTACCGCCTTCTCCGCCAGGGCGACCAGCGGGTCGGTGCCCTCCGTGCGGCCGGGCAGCACGTTGGAGTTGGCCTCGGCGTCGGCGCCCGGCAGGGAGACGGTCTGGGCGGAGCCGGTGACGGGGACCGCGTCCCGCGCGGCGGAGGTCAGCAGGGTCTCGGGAAGGACGGCGACCGCCGCGATGCCGCCCTGCTTCTGCTCGCGCAGCTGGACCCGCACCGCGTGCCGGTGGGCGAGCCGGGCGACGACGTACAGGCCGAGGCCGAGACCGTCCTCACCCTCCGCGTCGTACGTGGTCTCCGGGTCGAAGTCGGACAGCCGGGCGTTGAGCCGCTCCAGCCGCTCCCCGGTCATGCCGATGCCCTCGTCCCGCACGGAGAGCATGACCTCGCCGTTCTCCAGCAGCCAGCCGGAGATCTCGACGGGCAGGTCCGGCGGGGAGGACGACGTGGCGTTCTCCAGCAGCTCGGCCAGCAGGTGGGAGAGGTCGTCGGCGGCGAACCCGGCGATGTGCGCGTGCGGCGGCAGCGCGGCGATCCGCACCCGCTCGTACCGCTCGATCTCGCTGACCGCGGCCCGTACGACGTCCACGAGCGGAACCGGACCCGCCGTGTGCTGGACGTGCTCGGTACCGGCGAGGACCAGCAGGTTCTCGCTGTGCCGGCGCATGACCGTGGCGAAGTGGTCGAGCTTGAACAGCGTGGCCAGCCGGTCCGGGTCGTCCTCCCGCTCCTCCAGCCCCTCGATGACGCCGAGCTGCCGCTCGACCAGCCCGAGCGTGCGCAGCGCGAGGCTGACGAACGTGCTGCCGATGCTGGTGCGCAGCCGCTCCAGGTGGGCGGTGGACTCGGCGAGTTCGGTGCGCAGCTCCTCGCGGGCGTCGGCCATCTTCTGCCGCTGTCCGACGAGGTGCTTGCGGTCGGCCTCCAGGGTGGCGATCCGCTCGGCGAGCGCGACGGCGTGCGCGTGCAGGGTGTTGACGGAGCGGACGACCTGGGCGAACTCGTCGTTGCGGCCGGTGAAGGTGACCGGCTCCTGGCTCGTGGGGTCGTCCGCCCCGGCGAGGCGGGCGGAACCCCGGCGCAGCACGGACAGCGGACGCGTGAGCGTGCGGGCCATCGCGGTGGCGATGCCGATCGTGAGCAGCATCAGGGCGCCGAGGACGGCGATCCGGATCTCCAGCTCGGTGACGTCGTCGTCGCGCAGCTGGGCGAGGTCCTTGGTGCGCTGCTCGAAGAGGGCGGACTCCACCCCGCGCATCATCTCGATCCGCGCGGTGAGCGCGGCCCGCAGCTTCTTGGTGTCGGTGTCGAGTTCGCCGTCGGAGAGGGACGGTTCGTCGGTGAGGTCCGCGAGGTACTTCTCGGCGGAGCCGACCTCGGGGCCGGTGACCGTGGAGTCGTAGGAGGCGCGGGAGCTCTTGGGCGCGGTGTCGCGGAAGTCGGCGAGGGCCGCGTCGGAGCGCAGCCGCGCCTGGAGCGCGGCGGCGGTCAGCTCGTCGCGCCGCTCGGTGTCGGCGTCGGAGGAGCCGCTGGTCGTGGAGGGCAGGCCGGTGATCGGGTCGATCACGGTCCGCGTGCTGCTCGGCACGTCGAGCGCGGCGAGCAGCAGTCCGCGGGTGGCGGCGGCCTGCTGGACGGCGGAGTCCAGTTCGGCGAGCGCGTGGGCGCCGGAGCCGGCGCGCGGCGGGGTCTGCTCCGCCAGCTGTTCGGCGAGCCGGTGCAGTTGGGTGATGGCGGTGGAGTACGCCTGGTGCGCCTCCAGGGCGCTGCTCTTGCCGGTGAGCGCCGCCCGGCGCACGGCCGCGATGGCGTCGAGGTCCTCGCGCAGCCCCCGCGGGGTGTCGGTGTCGGCGCGCAGTTCCTCGACCTGCCGGTCGACGCGGGCGCTGTGCTCCTCAGAGGGCGCCCGGGACTTGGAGCGGCCGGCCGCGATGTAGGGGACGACCTCGTCGCGTTCGTCGGCGAGGGAGTGGGCCAGCGTGAGGGCGTCCTGGGTCCGCTCGGCGAGCGTCACCAGTTCCTGCGCGTCATGGAGCTGCCCCGAGGCCGTGAGCACGGAGGGTGCCCCGGCGCCGGCGATCGCCGCGGCCACGACCGCCACGGCCACGATGAGCCGGTTGCGTACGTGGGTGGGGCGGCCCCTGCCGACGGTGGGCGTCTGCTCGTCCCCCGCGGGGGCCGTCTGCTTGCCTTTGCGACGAGGCCGCGACTTCTGCACCGGTGCTCGCATTCCTGACTCGTGTACCCGTGGGCCCGGGTGACGCTCCGTCAACGGATTCGGACGTCCGACCCGAGCGCTCGACCGCGCTCGGGCAGCGGGGCGCCCCCATCGCTCCCCGACCCTCCCAGTGCCCGTGGACAGTGGATGCGCATCACCTGACCCGCCACTCGAAGGAGTGAACATCGGACGTGAGTTGGGGAGCAAGTTCCGTTGCCCCCGGCAGCGGCCGTGTCCGGCCCGCCGGTTGGACGTCTGCGGCGGGCGGTGGCAATATTCGCCGCCACGCCTTCCCGGAGCACTGCATTCCCTCCCAAAACAGGCGCCTGACCTGCGCGGCTGCGGGGAAGGGGCGGCCCTCGGCGGCCCGCGGCGCCCCATGTGAAGGGCTCGTGCAGACTGGCCGGATGCGTACGGAACTTGTTTCGGAGCCCGGCGATCCGGGCCGCCCCAACGAGGACTTCGCGAGCGTCGGACTTCCGGCCTCCGGACAGGGCGGTTCGCTCGTGGTGCTGGACGGGGTCACGCCACCGGGGGACGGGGGCGGCTGCCTGCATTCCGTCCCCTGGTACACCGCCCGGCTGGGCGGGGCGCTGACCGAACTGACCGTTTCCCTCCCGGATGTTCCCCTGGCCGAGCTGTTGTCCCGTGCCCTGACCCGTACCGCCGGGAGCCACTCGGCAACCTGTGACCTTTCTCACCCCCGCACGCCCCAGGCGACGGTGGCGCTGGCCCGCTGGTCACCGGCCTCGGTCGAGTACCTGGTCCTGTCGGACTCGGCGCTGCTGGTCGAGTCCCCGGGCGGCGCGGTCACCGCGCTGGTGGACGACCGGCTGTCCCTGCTGCCCCGTGCGGCGCTCACCAGTGAAAGCCTGGTGGACGCCACTCTGCGTAACCGGGAGGGCGGCTTCTTCACGGCGGCGGCGGATCCCTCGGTGGCCTCCCGGGCGGTCACCGGTTCGCTGCCGCGCGGCGAGGTGCGCGCCCTGGCCGCGCTGACGGACGGTGCGGCGCGCTGGGTGGAGCGGTTCCACCGGGGCGGCTGGGCGGACTGTCTGACGCTGGTGCGCAAGGAGGGCCCGCAGGCCCTGGTGGACCGGGTGCGCACGCTGGAGCGGGCGGACGCGGACCGGGTGCCGCCGCGCCGGGGCAAGATCCACGACGACGCGACGGTGGTCTACGTGGAGCTGTGACGGCCCGGGGGCCGCCGCCCGCCGGTCATTTCTCCATGCCCCGGTTCAGCTGGTTCAGCAGTCGGGCCAGCTCGGTGACCTCGGCCGGGTCCCAGTCGGCGAGCCGGCCGGCGTAGCGCGCGCGGCGCGCCTCACGGACCCGGCGCACCCGGTCGTGGCCCTCCTGGGTGAGGGCGACCAGCCAGGCCCGCCCGTCGGCGGGGTCCGGTTCGCGGGCGACGAGCCCGAGCTGTTCCAGCGCGCGCAGCTGGCGCGACATCGTCGCCTTGCCGACGCCGATGTAGGCGGCCAGCTCGGTGGCCCGCTGCCGGCCGCACTCATCCAGACGGACCAGCAAGCCGTACGCGGACGGCTCCAGGTCGGGGTGGACGGCGCGGGCCATCTCCCCCTGGCTGGCCCGGGCGCGCCGCAGCAGCACCGTCAACTCGCGTTCCAGCGCGAGGAATCCGGGCTGGTCCACACCGGGTGCGGGCTCCGGGGAGGGGGCCTGTCCCGCGCCGCCGTTTCCGTCTTCGTGCACGTCTGATCCTGCCTCGGTCTTCCGGTTCCGGAGGTGTCCCGCCAAGTGGCGACGTCGTCGCGGCTCCGCCAGTATTTCGCAGGCGTAGACCAACGGCAGCGCGTGGACGCCCGCCCTGTCGTGGTCCACGTGCGCAGGTTCTCCAGCAGGCGATGACACGGCAGGCCCACACCTCGCGATGTGGGTCACCTTCCGGGTTTACCCCCACAGACCTTTCGGAGATACGCCATGCCCGTGCACAGATCCGGCTTCACCCGTATACCCGCGCTCGCGACCGCCGGTGCGGTCCTGCTCGCGGTGCTCTCCCTCCCCCAGACGGCCGCCGCGACCGGGTCCTCCCCCGGCGCCCCTCCCCGCGGCTCCGCCCACATGGGCATGGGCGTCCTCGCCCACGACGGCCGGGGCGGCCCGCCCACCGCCCGCACCGCCACCCAGACGGAGGGGGTGGACGTCTCCAGCCACCAGGGCAACGTGGACTGGGCGACGCTGTGGAACAGCGGGGTCCGGTGGGCCTACGCGAAGGCCACGGAGGGCACCTACTACACCAACCCGTACCGCTCCCAGCAGTACGGCGGCGCGTACGACGTCGGCATGATCCGCGGCGCCTACCACTTCGCCACGCCCGACACGGCGGGCGGCGCCGCCCAGGCCGACTACTTCGTCGACCGCGGCGGCGGCTGGACGGCGGACGGCCGGACCCTGCCGGGCGTGCTCGACATCGAGTGGAACCCGTACGGCGCCGCGTGCTACGGCAAGTCGCCGAGCGCCATGGTGAGCTGGATCCGCGACTTCCTGGACCGGTACCGGGCCCGCACCGGCCGCGACGCCGTCATCTACACGGCCACCAGCTGGTGGAAGCAGTGCACCGGCAACCACGCCGGCTTCGCCGCCGCCCATCCGCTGTGGATCGCCCGGTACGCCTCCGCCGTGGGCGAACTGCCCGCCGGCTGGGGCGCGTACACGATGTGGCAGTACACCTCGACCGGGCCGGTCGTCGGGGACCACGACCGGTTCAACGGCACCCTGGACCGGGTACGGGCGCTGGCGCTGGGCTGACCGGCCGCCCGTACCGCCCCCGGCGAGGCCGCCCGGGACGCGCCCCCGCGCGGCGAAGGCCCGAGCCCCCCTCACGGGGCCGCCCGGGCCTTCCCTCGTCCGGCCGCCTCCGTCACGCGGCGACCGGAACCTCCGGCGTGGCGCCGTTCACGGCCGGCGCCAGCGCCAGCTCCAGCACCTGGCGGACGTCGGTGACGGCGTGGACGTCCAGCTTCTCCAGCACCTCCGCCGGGACGTCGTCCAGGTCGGGCTCGTTGCGCTTGGGGATGATCACGGTGGTGATCCCCGCGCGGTGCGCGGCGAGCAGCTTCTGCTTCACCCCGCCGATCGGGAGCACCCGCCCGGTCAGCGAGACCTCGCCGGTCATCGCCACGTCGGTGCGCACCAGCCGGCCGGAGAGCAGCGAGGCCAGGGCGGTGGTCATGGTGACGCCCGCGCTCGGGCCGTCCTTGGGCACCGCGCCCGCCGGGAAGTGGATGTGCACGCCCCGGTCCTTCAGGTCGCCCACCGGCAGTTCCAGCTCGGCCCCGTGGCTGCGCAGGAAGCTCAGCGCGATCTGCGCGGACTCCTTCATCACGTCACCCAGCTGGCCGGTCAGGGTCAGGCCCGCCGCGCCGGTCTCCGGGTCGGCCAGGGACGCCTCCACGTAGAGGACGTCACCGCCGGCGCCGGTCACCGCGAGCCCGGTGGCCACGCCGGGGACGGCGGTACGGCGCTCGGCCGGGTCCTGGGCGGACTCGGGCACGTGGCGCGGCCGGCCGATCAGGTCCCGCAGGTCGCCGTCGGTCACGGTGAAGGGCAGCTCCCGCTCGCCCAGTTCGTGCTGGGCCGCGACCTTGCGCAGCAGCCGCGCGATGGACCGCTCCAGGGTGCGCACCCCCGCCTCACGCGTGTACTCGCCGGCCAGCCTGCGCAGCGCGCCCTCGTCGATCGTCACCTCGTCCCGGTCCAGCCCGGCGCGCTCCAGCTGGCGCGGGAGCAGGTGGTCGCGGGCGATGACGACCTTCTCGTCCTCCGTGTAGCCGTCGAGGCGGACCAGCTCCATGCGGTCGAGCAGGGCCTCGGGGATGGCTTCCAGGACATTGGCCGTGGCGAGGAAGACCACGTCGGACAGGTCCAGCTCGACCTCCAGGTAGTGGTCCCGGAAGGTGTGGTTCTGGGCCGGGTCGAGCACTTCGAGCAGGGCCGCGGCCGGGTCGCCGCGGAAGTCGGAGCCGACCTTGTCGATCTCGTCCAGCAGGACGACCGGGTTCATGGAACCGGCCTCCTTGACCGCCCGGACGATCCGGCCGGGCAGCGCGCCGACGTACGTGCGCCGGTGGCCGCGGATCTCGGCCTCGTCGCGGACGCCGCCGAGGGCGACCCGGACGAACTTGCGGCCCATCGCGTGGGCGACGGACTCGCCGAGGCTGGTCTTGCCGACGCCGGGCGGGCCCACCAGGGCCAGCACGGCGCCGCCGCGCCGGCCGCCGACGACGCCGAGGCCCCGGTCGCTGCGCCGCTTGCGCACCGCCAGGTACTCGGTGATCCGCTCCTTCACGTCGTCCAGACCCGCGTGCTCGGCGTCGAGGACGGCCCGGGCGCCCTGGATGTCGTAGGCGTCCTCGGTGCGCTCGTTCCACGGCATCTCCAGGACCGTGTCGAGCCAGGTGCGGATCCAGGAGCCCTCGGGCGACTGGTCGGAGGCGCGCTCCAGCTTGTCGACCTCCTTGAGGGCGGCCTCGCGGACCTTCTCCGGCAGGTCGGCGGCCTCCACGCGGGCCCGGTAGTCGTCGGACTCCTCGCCCTCCTTCTCGCCGTTGAGCTCGCGCAGCTCCTTGCGGACGGCTTCGAGCTGGCGCCGGAGCAGGAACTCGCGCTGCTGCTTGTCGACGCCCTCCTGGACGTCCTTGGCGATGGTCTCGGCGACGTCCTGCTCGGCGAGGTGGTCGCGCAGCTGCTGGGTCGCGAGCCTGAGGCGGGCGACCGGGTCGGCGGTCTCCAGGAGCCGGACCTTCTGGTCGGTGGTCAGGAACGGCGAGTAGCCGGAGTTGTCGGCGAGCGCGGAGACGTCGTCGATGGCCTGGACGCGGTCGACGACCTGCCAGGCGCCGCGCTTGCGCAGCCAGGCGGTGGCGAGCGCCTTGTACTCCTTGACCAGTTCGGTGACCTGCCCCGGCAGCGGTTCCGGCACGCTCTCGTCGACGCGGGTGCCCTCCACCCACAGCGCCGCGCCCGGCCCGGTGGTCCCGGCGCCGATCCGCACGCGGCCCCGGCCGCGGATCAGTGCGCCGGGGTCGCCGTCGGCCAGCCTGCCGACCTGCTCGACCGTGCCCAGCACGCCGGTGCCGGCGTAGGTCCCGTCGACGCGTGGCACCAGGAGCACCCTGGGCTTCCCCGGCTCGGCGCCGGCGGCGGCCTGGGCGGCCTCCACCGCCGCGCGCACCTCGGAGTCGCTCAGGTCCAGCGGAACCACCATCCCGGGCAGCACGACCTCGTCGTCGAGCGGCAGCACAGGCAGGGCGAGCGGTGTGGACTCAGCAGCCATGATCTCCCCTTCGGCAGTCAAGTTGAGTTATGCCGACTCAATGCACGTGAGCCGCCGAATGTTCCCAGAGCCGCGTTCGCTCTCAGCGATCACCGGTCCGGGGCGCTCGCCGCCCGGCCGCCGCGCGAAACCGAGCTGTCAGGATGAACGCATGTCCACCCCGTACGACATTCCCGAAGTCCTGGACCGCCGCGAGGGCCCGTACGGCGAGGTCGTGCTGCGCAGGCACGGCGGCCTGCTGCAGATCATCGCCAACGGCTGCTTCCTGATGGACACCTCCGACGGCCGCTCGGAGCGACGGCTGGTCGACGCCGCGCTGGCCGCCCTCGACCCCGCCGGGGCGGACGGGGAGCCCGGTCCGCACGTCCTGATCGGCGGCCTCGGCGTCGGCTTCTCGCTCGCACACGCCGCCGCACAGCCCCGCTGGGGGCGGATCACCGTGGTGGAGCGCGAACCGGCGGTCATCGGGTGGCACCGCGCGGGACCGCTGGCCGGGCTCTCCGCGGAGGCGCTCGCCGACCCCCGCACGGAGATCGTCGAGGCGGATCTCGTCGCGTTCGTCAATGAGACATCCGCCACGTTCGACGCGCTGTGCCTCGACATCGACAACGGCCCCGACTGGACCGTCACCGAGGACAACGGAGGGCTCTACTCGCCGGCCGGACTGGCAAGCTGCGCAAGGGTGTTGAGGCCGCACGGGGTACTCGCGGTCTGGTCCGCCAAGCCGTCCCCGGAATTCGAGGGAACCTTGCGGAATGCCGGGTTCCAACAGGTGCGTACCGAAGAGATCCCCGTTGCCCGGGGCGTTCCGGACGTCGTGCACATCGGCGTCCGCCCTGGATAGCAATGGTGCGGTGACTCCCCGTACGCTGCTGCCCTGACGCGGATCATTCAAGCGTCAATCGCAGTCATGCGCAGATCACGGATCACCCCACGGTTCCGGAAAGCACACTTCAGGGGCGGGCGATGGAGCAGACACACACCTCCCACAACGGCACGGCGACGACCACCCCCGGCGCTCAGCGCAGGGTTCTGGTGGTCGAGGACGATGCGACGATCGTGGACGCCATCGCGACCCGCCTTCGCGCCGAGGGATTCCTGGTGCAAACGGCGGGCGACGGCCCGTCCGCGGTGGACACGGCAGAGGCCTGGCAGCCCGACCTGCTGATCCTCGACATCATGCTGCCGGGCTTCGACGGACTGGAGGTCTGCCGTCGCGTGCAGGCCCAGCGTCCGGTGCCGGTACTGATGCTCACCGCGCGCGACGACGAGACCGACATGCTGGTCGGCCTGGGCGTCGGCGCCGACGACTACATGACCAAGCCCTTCTCCATGCGGGAACTGGCGGCGCGCGTGCATGTGCTGCTGCGCCGCATGGAGCGGGCGGCCCTCGCGGCGACGACCCCGCGCAGCGGCATCCTGCGCCTGGGCGAGCTGGAGATCGACCACGCGCAGCGCAGGGTGCGGGTGCGCAGCGAGGACGTCCACCTGACGCCCACCGAGTTCGACCTCCTGGTGTGCCTGGCGAACACGCCCCGCGCGGTGCTCTCCCGCGAGCAGCTGCTGGCCGAGGTCTGGGACTGGGCGGACGCCTCCGGCACCCGGACCGTGGACAGCCACATCAAGGCGCTGCGCCGGAAGATCGGCGCCGAGCGCATCCGCACCGTGCACGGCGTGGGCTACGCCCTGGAGACGCCGACGCCATGAGCGACGGGCCGACCGGACGCCGAGACCACGGGCAGGCGCCGCCCTGGGGCGGTGTTCGCCCGTTCTCGATCAAGACCAAGCTGGGTGCGCTGGTCGTCGTCTCGGTCCTGATCACCACCGGACTGTCGGTGATCGCCGTGCACACCAAGACGGAGCTGCGCTTCATCACGGTCTTCTCGATGATCGCCACCCTGCTCATCACGCAGTTCGTGGCGCACTCGCTCACCGCGCCGCTGGACGACATGAACGCCGTGGCCCGGTCCATCTCGCACGGCGACTACACCCGCCGGGTCCGCGAGAACCGGCGGGACGAGCTGGGCGACCTGGCCCAGACGATCAACGCCATGGCCGACGAGCTGGAGGCCCAGGACGCCCAGCGCAAGGAGCTGGTCGCCAACGTCTCGCACGAGCTGCGCACCCCCATCGCGGGGCTGCGCGCGGTGCTGGAGAACATCGTCGACGGCGTCACCCAGGCCGATCCCGAGACGATGCGCACGGCCCTGCGGCAGACCGAGCGCCTGGGACGGCTCGTCGAGACGCTCCTGGACCTGTCCCGCCTGGACAACGGCGTCGTCCCGCTGAAGAAGCGCCGGTTCGAGGTGTGGCCGTACCTGTCCGGCGTGCTCAAGGAGGCCAACATGGTCGCCTCGGCCCGCGCCGGCATGGCCTCCGGCTCGGGCAGCCACACCCGTACGGACGTCCATCTGCACCTCGACGTCTCGCCGCCGGAGCTCGTGGCGCACGCCGACCCGGAGCGGATCCACCAGGTCGTCGCCAACCTCATCGACAACGCGGTCAAGCACAGCCCGCCGCACGGCCGGGTGACGGTCAGGGCGCGGCGCGGCACCCAGGCGGAGTCGCTGGAGCTGGAGGTGCTGGACGAGGGTCCCGGCATTCCGCGAACCGAGTGGCACCGCGTCTTCGAACGGTTCAACCGCGGCAACGTCAACCGGCCGCACGGCCCGGGCAGCGACGGCGGCACCGGACTCGGCCTGGCGATCGCCCGCTGGGCCGTCGATCTGCACGGCGGCCGGATCGGAGTGGCCGAATCCGAGCGGGGATGCCGGATTCTTATCACCCTTCCGGGAGCCTCACCCGCGTCGAATTGACGTAGGGTTCGAAGCGGAGCCGCAAGATCCATCCGTGTTCGCGCTGACGGACACGTGTGATCAGGCAGAGGCCCGCGCGAGCTGCGCGTCGAGGCCCGTTCCAGCGATCCCGCGCACCCGGCGAAGAACCGGAACCACGCTTGTTTCCCGCCATTTCCTGCGCCGAAACACCCGCTGAGATGTGACTTACGCGACGATGAACGGGCCCGGCCTGACCTTCTCGCCCATGGGGGCGTAGCCTTTATTTCCGCTGTCCATCACCTTGTGAAGCGGAAGAGGGCGGTTGCCGCCGTGTCGCCACAGTCCCCCAGTAACTCGAGCATCTCCACCGACACCGACCAAGCGGGCAAGAGCCCCGCTGCGGCGTTCGGTGCCAACGAGTGGCTCGTCGACGAGATCTATCAGCAGTACCTCCAGGACCCGAACTCGGTGGACCGAGCCTGGTGGGACTTCTTCGCCGACTACAAGCCGGGCGCGCCTGCGGCCTCGGCTCCGGCGGGTAACGCGGCCACGGCGGCCGCGGGGACCACCACCGCTCAGCCGGCCGCTCCGGCCCAGCCGGCCGCGCCCGCGCAGCCCGCCGCCGCCGCGCAGCCCGCCGCCAAGGCCCCGGCGCAGGCTCCCGCCCCGGCCCCGGCCGCCGCGCCCGCGGCTCCCGCCGCCAAGCCGGCCGCCGCACCCGCCGCCGCCAAGCCCAAGGCAGCGCCCGCGAGCGAGGCCAAGGCCGGTCCCGAGCAGGTCACCCTGCGCGGCCCGTCCGCCGCCGTCGCGAAGAACATGGACGCCTCGCTGGAGCTGCCCACGGCCACGTCCGTGCGCGCGGTCCCGGTGAAGCTGCTGTTCGACAACCGCATCGTCATCAACAACCACCTCAAGCGGGCCCGGGGCGGGAAGATCTCCTTCACCCACCTCATCGGCTACGCGATGGTGCAGGCCATCAAGGCCATGCCGGCGATGAACCACTCGTTCGCGCGGGTGGACGGCAAGCCGACCCTGGTGAAGCCGGAGCACGTCAACCTCGGTCTGGCCATCGACCTGGTGAAGCCCAACGGCGACCGCCAGCTGGTCGTCGCGGCCATCAAGAAGGCCGAGACGCTGAACTTCTTCGAGTTCTGGCAGGCCTACGAGGACATCGTCCGTCGCGCCCGCGACAACAAGCTGACGATGGACGACTTCACCGGCGTCACGGTCTCCCTGACCAACCCCGGTGGCCTCGGCACCGTCCACTCCGTGCCGCGGCTGATGCCCGGCCAGTCGGTGATCATGGGCGTCGGCGCCATGGACTACCCGGCGGAGTTCCAGGGCACCTCCCAGGACACCCTGAACAAGCTCGGCATCTCGAAGGTCATGACCCTCACGTCGACCTACGACCACCGGGTGATCCAGGGTGCTGCCTCCGGCGAGTTCCTGCGCCAGGTCGCCAACCTGCTGCTCGGTGAGAACGGCTTCTACGACGAGATCTTCGAGGCGCTGCGCATCCCCTACGAGCCGGTCCGCTGGCTCAAGGACATCGACGCCTCGCACGACGACGACGTCACCAAGGCCGCCCGCGTCTTCGAGCTGATCCACTCCTACCGGGTCCGCGGCCACGTCATGGCCGACACCGACCCGTTGGAGTACCGCCAGCGCAAGCACCCCGACCTGGACATCGTCGAGCACGGCCTCACCCTGTGGGACCTGGAGCGCGAGTTCGCCGTCGGCGGTTTCGCCGGCAAGTCCCTGATGAAGCTGCGCGACATCCTGGGCGTGCTGCGCGACTCGTACTGCCGCACCACCGGCGTCGAGTTCATGCACATCCAGGACCCCAAGCAGCGCAAGTGGATCCAGGACCGCATCGAGCGCTCGCACACCAAGCCGGAGCGCGAGGAGCAGCTGCGCATCCTGCGCCGGCTGAACGCCGCGGAGGCGTTCGAGACCTTCCTGCAGACGAAGTACGTCGGCCAGAAGCGTTTCTCCCTGGAGGGCGGCGAGTCCGTCATCCCGCTGCTGGACGCGGTGCTGGACTCGGCCGCCGAGTCCCGCCTGGACGAGGTCGTCATCGGCATGGCCCACCGCGGCCGGCTGAACGTGCTCGCCAACATCGTCGGCAAGTCGTACGCGCAGATCTTCCGCGAGTTCGAGGGCAACCTCGACCCGAAGTCGATGCACGGCTCCGGCGACGTGAAGTACCACCTGGGCGCCGAGGGCACCTTCACCGGTCTGGACGGCGAGCAGATCAAGGTCTCCCTGGTCGCCAACCCCTCGCACCTGGAGGCGGTGGACCCGGTCCTGGAGGGCGTCGCCCGCGCCAAGCAGGACATCATCGGCAAGGGCGGCACGGACTTCACCGTCCTGCCGGTGGCGATCCACGGCGACGCGGCCTTCGCGGGCCAGGGCGTGGTGGCCGAGACCCTGAACATGTCGCAGCTGCGCGGCTACCGCACCGGCGGCACGGTCCACGTCGTCATCAACAACCAGGTCGGCTTCACCGCCGCCCCGGAGTCCTCGCGCTCCTCGATGTACGCCACCGACGTGGCCCGCATGATCGAGGCCCCGATCTTCCACGTGAACGGCGACGACCCGGAGGCGGTCGTGCGCGTCGCGCGCCTGGCCTTCGAGTTCCGCCAGGCGTTCAACAAGGACGTGGTGATCGACCTCATCTGCTACCGCCGCCGCGGTCACAACGAGTCGGACAACCCGGCCTTCACCCAGCCGCTGATGTACGACCTGATCGACAAGAAGCGCTCGGTGCGCAAGCTCTACACCGAGTCCCTCATCGGTCGCGGCGACATCACCCTGGAAGAGGCCGAGCAGGCGCTCCAGGACTACCAGGGCCAGCTGGAGAAGGTCTTCACCGAGGTCCGCGAGGCCACCTCGCAGCCCACCTCCGTGGAGTCCCCGGACCCGCAGGCCGAGTTCCCGGTCGCCGTGAACACCGCGGTGACCACGGAGGTCGTCAAGCGGATCGCCGAGTCCCAGGTGAACATCCCCGACCACATCACCGTCCACCCGCGTCTGCTGCCGCAGCTGCAGCGCCGGGCGGCGATGGTCGAGGACGGCACCATCGACTGGGGCATGGGCGAGACCCTCGCCGTCGGCTCCCTGCTGCTGGAGGGCGTGCCGGTCCGGCTGGCCGGCCAGGACTCCCAGCGCGGCACCTTCGGCCAGCGCCACGCGGTCATCATCGACCGCAGCACGGGCGAGGAGTACACGCCGCTGCAGTACCTCTCCGAGGAGCAGTCGCGGTACAACGTCTACAACTCCCTGCTGTCCGAGTACGCGGCGATGGGCTTCGAGTACGGCTACTCGCTGGCCCGCCCCGACGCGCTGGTGATGTGGGAGGCGCAGTTCGGCGACTTCGTCAACGGCGCGCAGACGGTCGTGGACGAGTTCATCTCGTCGGCGGAGCAGAAGTGGGCCCAGACCTCCGGTGTGGTCCTGCTCCTCCCCCACGGCTACGAGGGCCAGGGCCCGGACCACTCCTCGGCCCGCCCGGAGCGGTTCCTTCAGCTCTGCGCCCAGAACAACATGACGGTCGCGATGCCGACCTCGCCGTCGAACTACTTCCACCTCCTGCGGTGGCAGGTGCACAACCCGCACCACAAGCCGCTGGTCGTCTTCACCCCGAAGTCGATGCTGCGCCTGAAGGCCGCGGCCTCGAAGGCGGAGGAGTTCACCACGGGCCAGTTCCGCCCGGTCATCGGTGACGCCTCGGTCGACCCGGCCGCGGTGAAGAAGGTCGTCTTCTGCGCCGGCAAGGTCTACTACGACCTGGAGGCCGAACGGCAGAAGCGCGGTGCCACGGACACGGCGATCATCCGCATCGAGCGCCTGTACCCGCTGCCGGGTACCGAGCTCCAGGCGGAGATCAAGAAGTACCCGAACGCCGAGAAGTACCTGTGGGCCCAGGAGGAGCCGGCGAACCAGGGTGCCTGGCCGTTCATCGCGCTCAACCTGATCGACCACCTGGACCTGGCGGTCGGCGCCGACCTCCCGCACGACGAGCGTCTGCGCCGCATCTCGCGGCCGCACGGCTCGTCCCCGGCGGTCGGCTCCGCCAAGCGCCACCAGGCGGAGCAGGAGCAGCTGGTGCGTGAGGTCTTCGAGGCGTAACCGGAGGCCGTACGCGGACGGGCCGCACCCCCTTGTCGGGGGGTGCGGCCCGTCCGTTTTCCCGCACCTATCCTTGTCCCCATGTACTTCACGGACCGTGGCATCGAGGAACTGGAGAAGCGGCGCGGGGAGGAGGAGGTCACCTTCGAGTGGCTGGCCGAACAGCTGCGCACGTTCGTCGACCTCAACCCCGACTTCGAGGTCCCGGTGGAACGCCTGGCGACGTGGCTGGCCCGGCTGGACGACGAGGACGACGAGTAGGGCTCCTCGCCCTGCGGTGCCGCGTCCGCCGCGCGGCACCGGGGAACACCGTCGTGCGGGCACCCGCCCGTCTCTGTCGCGCGTAGGCGCCCCCGCGCGGGTCCGGCCGGCCGGTGGTGTCAGTCGCGGGGCCGCATGAGGGTGTGGGCCGCCAGGCCCAGGGCGCCGTGGGCCAGCAGGAGGGCGCCCGCCACGGCCCATCCGCCGTCGCGGCGGCGCAGGCCCCGGATCGCCAGGGAGAGGCCGACGGCCAGCTCGGCGAGGGCCAGGGTGCGCGCCGCGGGCGTGGCGGGAGGGGGCGGCCACGTCGGGGCGAGCCGGTCCGTGGGCGGTGTCTGCGGCGGCGCTCCGTCCTCCCGCTCCTCGACGAGCCGGGCGCCGGGCCGGCCCCGGGCGGCCTGGAACAGACGGTCGGCCGGTTCCCCGGGGACGAGATCCGGGGGCGCGAGGACGCCCGCGCGGGTGAGGACCGCCAGGACGCCGCCGAGCCGGGAGGTCGCGTCGGCGGCGGGGTCGGGCTCCGTCAGCAGGTCGAGGGTCCGCATGTCCAGCACGGGGTCGAGCCCGATCCGGGCGGCGAAGGTGCGCATCGCCTCGTCCTCGCCCGCCGGGGTGCCGTTCGCCAGCCACACGTAGCCGACGGGGCGGCGGAAGCCGGAGGCGAGGCTGAAACCGGCGCGGTCCGCGTCCCACCACAGCGCGATCACCGGCCAGGGCGCGCCCACCGCGAGCGCCGTGGCCCAGCCGGTGACGACCCGGTCCACCGGCTCGGTGCCCTCCCGCCAGGGCCGGCCCTCGGGGACCAGCACGCTCCACCCCTCGCCGGCGCCGAGGACCAGCATGCGTTCGCGCAGCAGCCGGGCGGCGGGGGCGACGGACCCGGACTCCGCGCGGCACAGCAGCAGGGCGCCCGGTGCGGGCGGCCCGCCCCGCCGTCCGGCCGGGGACTTTTCCGTCGACATGCTCACACGCTAGGCCAATTCGACCGGATCGCAGGGCGGCTGATCGCCAGAACGAGTGTCTTGACTTTCCCCGCCCGCGATATATCGTGAATTGCGGGAGACGCGATATGGCGCGTCGCCGGGTCGTTCCCAGGAGGTCGTCACCATGTCCGAGTGGTCCGTCGCGGAGCCCACGAAGCTCACCTTCGACGAGCCGGTGAGCGAGCTCCGCGTCCGTGTCGTCAACGGCACGGTCAATGTGGTGGGGACCGACGAGGGTCCCGCCCGGCTGGAGGTCTCCGCCATCGAGGGTCCACCCCTGGTGGTCACCCAGAAGGACGGCACCCTCACCGTCGCCTACGACGACCTGCCCTGGAAGGGCTTCCTCGAACTGCTGGAGCCCAAGGGCCGGCTCCGCAGCGCGGTGATCTCCCTGACCGTCCCGGCGCGGACCCGGGTGGAGCTGGGCGTGCTCGGCGCCGGCGCCGTCGTCTCCGGCATCCGGGGCCCCGCGGTGCTGAAGGGCGTCGCGGGTGACACCACCCTGGTCGCCCTCTCCGGCCGGGTCCGCGCGGACACGGTGTCGGGGAACGTGGAGGCGCAGTCCGTCACCGGCGACCTCCGCTTCGCCTCCGTCTCCGGCGACCTCACCGTCGTCGACGGCTCCGGCCCCTCCGTGCGGGCGGACACGGTCAGCGGGTCCGTGATCGTGGACCTCGATCCCGACGGGCCCACCGACGTCCGGCTGTCCAGCGTCTCGGGCGAGATCGCCATCCGGCTGCCCGAGCCGGCCGACGCCGAGGTCGAGGCCAACACCGCGAGCGGCGCCATCTCCAACGCCTTCGACGGCCTCCGGGTGCACGGCCAGTGGGGCGCCCACAAGCTCACCGGCCGCCTGGGCGCCGGCAGCGGCAGGCTGCGGGCCACCACCCTCTCCGGCTCCATCGCCCTGCTGCGCCGCCCGGCCGGTGAGGACGAGCCCGGACCGCCGGACGGCTCGGGAGACAATGCCGGTACGACCGACAAGAAGGTGCTCTGACATGCCCCCCGTCTTCGCCCACGGACGCCTCCGCCTCTATCTCCTGAAGCTGCTGGACGAGGCCCCGCGCCACGGCTACGAGGTGATCCGCCTCCTGGAGGAGCGCTTCCAGGGGCTGTACGCCCCGTCGGCGGGCACGGTCTATCCGCGCCTGGCCAAGCTGGAGGCGGAGGGCCTGGTCACCCACACCACCGAGGGCGGCCGCAAGGTGTACTCCATCACGGACGCCGGCCGCGCCGAGCTCGCCGACCGCAGCGGCGAGCTGGCCGACCTGGAGCTGGAGATCCGTGAGTCGGTCGCCGAACTGGCCGCCGAGATCCGGGCCGACGTCAGCGGCGCGGCGGGCGATCTGCGCCGCGAGATGCGGGCCGCGGCCGGCCGGGCCCGCCAGTCCCGCGGCGGTGGGGCCTCCGGCGACGAGGAAGGGGGCCTCGGCGACTTCTCGGTCTTCGGCGACAGCGAGGCCTGGCGCGCCGCCAAGGAGGAGATGCGCCGCGCCAAGCAGGAGTGGAAGGAACAGGCCCGGCGCGCCAAGGACGAGAGCCGCCGCTCCCGCGAGGAGGCCCAGCGGGCCCGCCGCCAGGCCCAGGAGGCACAGGAGGAGGTGCAGCGCATCATGCGGAAGGTCCAGGAACAGGTGCAGGACCACTTCGCCCGCGGCGACTGGCCGACGGGGCTGCGCGAGGGCCTGGGCGAACTGGCCAAGGAGATGACCGGCTTCGGCAAGGACTTCGCCTTCGGCCGCACCGGCACCGGCGGACCGGGCCGCGCCTCCCAGCCGTCGTACTCCCGGACGCCCGAGGACTTCCCCGCCGAGTACACCCCGGCCTGGGCCCATGAGGACGCCTCCGACTCCACCGGTGACCCGGCCCGCGACCTGGACCGTCTGCTGGACCGCTTCCGGGACGACATCCGCGACGCGGCCCGCGACCGGGGCGTCACCGCCGACCAGCTCCGGGACGCCCGCGGTCATCTGTCCTCGGCGGCGGCCCGGATCGAGGCGATCCTGCGCGCGCCCAAGCCCTGAGCCGCCGGGGCGGCCCGGCCCCCGCCGTCCCGCCGCTCCTCCAGCCCTCCGCCCCCTCCGCCCCGCCGTCAGCCCGCCTTGGCCTCGCCGCCCCCGTACAGCACCCGGGTCACGGACTCGTAGGTCACCCCGCGGTCGGCGAGGACCTCGGCGGGGACGCCGGGGCGGGCGGTGAGGGCCAGCAGGATGTGCTCGTCGCCGATGTGCCGGTCCCCCCGGGCCACGGCGACCCGCAGGGCCCCCTGGAGCACGTCCCTGGCACCCTTGCCGAAGCTGCCGCGCCCCGTCCGGCGGCCCCGGCCCCCGCGGCCGCCGGACATCGCCCCGACCCCGTGGACCTCCTCCACCCGGGCGACGATCTCCGGGACGTCGATCCCGAGTCCGGCGAGGGCGTCCGTCTCGGCCCGGGACAGACCGGCACGGCGCCGCGCCTCCCGCAGGGCCTGCCGTACCGGCTCCCTGTGCTCGCCCGAACCGAGGGCCGCCAGCGCGAAGGACGCGCGGCTGCCCTCACGGTCCAGCAGGGCGAGCAGCAGGTGCTCGGGGTCGACCGTCCCCGCCCCCACCCCCTCGACGTGCGCGACCGCCCCCTTCACCACGTCACGGGCGTCCTTGGTGAACCGCTCGAACATCAATGCCTCCCGTACTTCTTGTGCACGGCCTGCCTGCTCACCCCGAGCTCGGTGGCGATCTCCTGCCAGGACCAGCCCTGATGGCGCGCGTTGCGCACCTGCACGGCCTCCAGCCGCTCCAGCAGCCTGCGCAGCGCGGCGACGGCCCGCAGGCCGACCCGTGGATCGCGGTCACCCGCCCGCTCGGCGAGGTCGGTTGCCTCAGTCATGACGTCAACTTACGTTGACACCCGGCCGTCGTCAACCCCAGTTGACATGCCGACGGCCGGCCCGGAGAACCGGACCGGCCGTGGACGCGAACGCGGACCCTCAGGGACCGGTGAGCACGATCTTCCCGAACTGCTCGCCCGACTCCATCCGTTCGAAGCCCTCACGGGCGCGGTCCATGGGCAGCACCTCGTCGATGACGGGCCGCACACCGGTGGCGGCGCAGAAGGAGAGCAGGTCCTCCAGCTCGTCCTTGGTGCCCATCGTCGACCCGACGACCTTGAGCTCCAGGAAGAAGATGCGGGTCAGCTCGGCGTGCGAGGGCCGGTCACCACTGGTGGCACCGGAGATCACCAGCGTGCCGCCGGGGCGCAGCGACTTCACCGAGTGGGACCAGGTGGCCGCCCCCACGGTCTCGATCACCGCGTCGACCCGCTGCGGCAGCCGCGCACCGGACTCCAGCGCCTCCACCGCCCCCAGCTCCAGCGCCCGCTTCCGCTTGGCCTCGTCCCGGCTGGTGGCGAAGACCCGCAGCCCCGCGGCCTTCCCGAGCGCGATGGCGGCGGTGGCGACGCCGCCCCCGGCGCCCTGCACCAGCACGGAGTCGCCGGGCCGCACCCCCGCGTTGGTGAACAGCATCCGGTACGCCGTCAGCCACGCGGTCGGCAGACAGGCGGCCTCCTCGAAGGAGAGCTCCTTGGGCTTGGGCAGGACGTTCCAGGTGGGCACGGCGACCTGCTCCGCGAAGGTGCCCTGGTACCGCTCGGTGAGGATGGACCGGGGCTCGCGGGGCCCCACTCCGTGACCGCTCTGTCCGATCACCGAGTGCAGGACGACCTCGTTGCCGTCCTCGTCGACACCGGCGGCGTCGCAGCCGAGGATCATCGGCAGCTTGTCCTCGGCGAGGCCGACGCCCCGCAGGGACCAGAGGTCGTGGTGGTTGAGGGAGGCGGCCTTGACCGTGACGGTGCTCCAGCCGGGCCGGGCTTCGGGCGCGGGGCGCTCGCCCAGCTCCAGACCGGTGAGCGGTTGGTCGCGGTCGATTCGGGAGGCGTAGACGGCGAACATGACCTTGACGATAGGGTCCCCGCCCCGCCGGCGGAACCAGGGGCCGCTGTGAGACACGCCCTCTTGCCACCGCGCGAGGGCACCCACCCGGCGGACGGCACCCACCGACCGACCCGGCGGACGGCACCCACGGACCGACCCGGCGGACGGCACCCACCGACCCACCCGGCGACGGCAACCACCAGCGCCGGACGGCATCCACCCGCCCGGAGCAGCGCCCGGGTAAAAACATCGGCCCCGTCCACCCGGGACGGGGCCGATGCGGAGTCCGCGCGCGTCAGCGGCGGGCGACGCCTTCCGCCCGGGCGGCCGCGGCCACCGCCGCGGTCACCGCGGGGGCGACCCGCTCGTCGAACGGGGACGGGATGACGTAGTCGGCGGCGAGGTCGTCACCGACCACCGAGGCCAGCGCCTCGGCGGCGGCCAGCTTCATCCCCTCGGTGATCCGGGAGGCCCGCACCTGCAGCGCGCCCGCGAAGATGCCCGGGAACGCCAGCACGTTGTTGATCTGGTTCGGGAAGTCCGAGCGCCCGGTGGCCACGACCGCCGCGTACTTGTGCGCGACCTCGGGACGCACCTCCGGGTCGGGGTTGGCCATGGCGAAGACGAACGCGCCCTCGGCCATCGACGCCACCGCCTCCTCCGCCACCGTGCCGCCGGAGACGCCGATGAAGACGTCGGCCCCGGCCAGCGCCGACTCCAGCGAGCCCGAGAGACCGGCCTTGTTGGTGAACGACGCCAGCTCCGCCTTGATCGGCGTGAGGTCCTGGCGGTCGCGGGAGACGACGCCCTTGCGGTCGGCCACGGCGACGTCCCCGATGCCGGCCTCGACCAGCATCTTGGCGATCGCCACACCGGCCGCGCCCGCGCCCGAGATCACGGCCCGCAGGTCGCCGAGCGGCCGTCCGCTGAGCCGGGCGGCGTTGCGCAGCGCGGCCAGGGTCACCACCGCGGTGCCGTGCTGGTCGTCGTGGAAGACCGGGATGTCCAGCCGCTCCTGGAGACGCTTCTCGATCTCGAAGCACCGGGGTGCCGAGATGTCCTCCAGGTTCACCCCGCCGAAGGAGGGGGCGAGACGGACCACGGTCTCGACGATCTCGTCCACGTCCGTGCAGGCCAGCGCGATCGGGACCGCGTCCACGCCGCCGAACTGCTTGAAGAGGATCGCCTTGCCCTCCATCACCGGGAGGGATGCCTCGGGACCGATGTCCCCGAGGCCGAGCACGGCCGTACCGTCCGTCACGACGGCGACGACCGACGACTTCCAGGTGTAGTCGTGCACGAGGTCCGGCTGTTCGGCGATCGCGCTGCACACCTTCGCGACGCCGGGCGTGTACGCCAGGGACAGATCCTCCTTGTCGCGGATCGGCACGGTGGCCCGCACGGCCATCTTGCCCCCGCGGTGCAGCGCGAACGCCGGGTCGAAGGAATCGAGGGGCTCGGCCCCGCTCTCCGGCTCCGTATGACCGTCCAGGCTTTCGCTGTCGCTGCGAGGATTGACAATCTCCGCTGCCACTTGGTTTTACCCCTTAATTGTTCATGGTTTGAGGGTTGCCACTCCTGGTGAGGGGTGGGCGGGACCGCGCAAGGCCCGAAGGGTTGGTGCGTACGGGCCGAACACGACGGGCGCGCCGCACACGCGCCCTGAGCCCCGGATGAGGGGTGTAAAGAACCTTCTTACCGGACGGACGCCGTCGGCGACGAGTCCATAACGCGAAGGTCACATGGCGGCACCCTGAATCTTCGCCTGATATCAGGACAAGACCGGGACGAAGTCCCAGCAACTCCACAATCGCCCCAAAGACCGCGACGGCCACTTCCGTATCCCGATCAAAACCGAAGATCTTCCGGCCGGAATGGAAGATTCCCGCAGACTGTCCGGCCATACGGGACCGGAGTGGTGCGGTTCGAGGGTCACCCGTTATCCGATTTTGACATCGTGGCCCCCCTGAATAGCGCAGTCCGAATGGCAAGATGCGGTAATCACACGAGGTCGCGACACTCGAAGGCGTGTGCTCATGACCCATGGCGACGCCGCACAGGCAGTCGCCGGCCCCAAAGGCAACTCCACCCATCCGCCGGAGGAACCCACCATGACCGCAAGCACCACCCGTCGTACCACCGCCGCCAGGTCCCGGCTAGCAGCGGTCGGTGCGATCGCGGTCGCAGGCGCACTGCTTCTCACCGGCTGCGGTGACCAGACCAAGGACAACGACTCGGGCAGCAGCGAGACCTCCGCCGCCCCGCTGGCCGACAAGCTGCCCCAGACGATCCGCGACAAGGGCGTCATCAAGGTCGGATCCGACATCGCGTACGCACCGGTCGAGTTCAAGGACGGTTCCGGCAAGACCGTCGGCATCGACCCGGACCTCGCCGCCGCCATGGGCAAGCAGCTCGGCGTGACGTTCGAGTTCGAGAACGGCACCTTCGACACGCTGCTCGGCGGCCTGCGCTCGGACCGCTACGACATCGCCATGTCCGCGATGACCGACACCAAGGACCGCCAGGAGGGTGTCGACTCCGACACCGGCAAGAAGGTCGGCGAGGGCGTCGACTTCGTCGACTACTTCACCGCCGGTGTCTCGATCTACACCAAGAAGGGCGACGACCAGGGCATCAAGACCTGGGCCGACCTGTGCGGCAAGAAGCTGGTCGTCCAGCGCGGCACGGTCTCGCACGACCTGGCCAAGGCCGAGGCGGAGAAGTGCCCGGCCGGCAAGACGATCACCATCGAGGCCTTCGACAACGACCAGCAGGCCCAGACCCGCCTGCGCGCGGGTGGCGCCGACGCCGGCTCCTCCGACTTCCCGGTCGCCGCGTACGCCGTGAAGACCTCCGGCGGCGGCAAGGACTTCCAGCTGGTCGGCGAGCAGGTCGACGCCGCCCCGTACGGCATCGCCGTCGCCAAGGGCGACACCGAGCTGCGCGACGCCATCAAGGCCGCGCTCGACGCCGTCATCGAGAACGGCGAGTACCAGAAGGTCCTGGAGAAGTGGGGCGTCACGGAGGGCGCCGTCGAGGAAGCCACCATCAACGGCGGCAAGTGACCGCGCGGCGGCGGCACTGAAAGGCAACATCCGTGACTGCTGACATCAAGAAGACGGACGGGCCGGCGGACACCCCGCCGGCCGGGCCGGAGGCCATCAAGGCCGTCCCGGTCCGGCACTACGGCCGTTACGTCTCAGCCGTTCTCGCCCTGGCGATCTTCTTCGCGCTCGTCTGGGCCTTCGCGAACGGTGACATCAACTGGGGCGCGATCCCCGACTACTTCTTCAACGACCGCATCCTCACCGGCGTCCGCGAGACGCTGTGGCTGACCTTCCTGTCGATGGTCATCGGCATCGTCGGCGGCCTGCTGCTGGCCGTGATGCGCCTGTCGAAGAACCCGGTGACCTCGTCGATCGCCTGGTTCTACATCTGGTTCTTCCGCGGCACCCCGGTGCTGGTCCAGCTGTTCGTCTGGTTCAACCTGGGCTTCGTCTTCGAGTACATCAACCTCGGACCGGTCTACAAGGACGAGTGGTCCGAGTTCATGACGCCGTTCCTGACGGCGCTGCTCGGTCTCGGCCTGAACGAGGCCGCGTACATGGCGGAGATCTGCCGCGCCGGTCTGCTGGCCGTCGACGAGGGCCAGACCGAGGCCGCGCACGCGCTCGGCATGAGCCACTCCAAGACGCTGCGCCGCATCGTCGTCCCGCAGGCCATGCGCGTGATCGTGCCGCCGACGGGCAACGAGGTCATCAACATGCTGAAGACCACCTCGCTCGTGGCGGCGGTCCAGTACTACGAGCTCCTGCGCTACGCCCAGGACATCGGCACGACCTCGGGCGCCACGGTGGAGATGCTGTTCCTGGCCGCGGCCTGGTACCTGATCCTCACCTCCGTGCTCAGCGTCGGCCAGTACTACGTCGAGCGGTACTACGCCCGCGGGTCCAGCCGCCAGCTGCCGCCCACCCCGTGGCAGAAGGTGCGCGCCCACCTGACGTCCTTCTCCAGCCGCAAGGGGGTCACGGCATGACGAACGCCATGGTCAAGGCGGAGGGCGTGCACAAGTCCTTCGGTGCCGTCGAGGTCCTCAAGGGCATCGACCTGGAGGTGAGGTCCGGCGAGGTGTTCTGCCTCATCGGCCCCTCCGGCTCCGGCAAGTCCACCTTCCTGAGGTGTATCAACCACCTCGAGAAGGTCAACGCCGGGCGTCTTTACGTCGACGGCGAGCTGGTCGGCTACCGCCAGAAGGGCGACAAGCTGTACGAGCTCAAGGACAGCGAGGTCGCCCTGAAGCGCCGGGACATCGGCATGGTCTTCCAGCGCTTCAACCTGTTCCCGCACATGACGGCCGTGGAGAACGTCATGGAGGCGCCGGTCCAGGTCAGGGGCGTGAGCAGGGCGCAGGCCCGGGAGCGCGCGATGCAGCTCCTGGAGCGCGTGGGGCTCGGCGACAAGGCCGGGAACTACCCCTCGCAGCTCTCCGGCGGCCAGCAGCAGCGCGTGGCGATCGCGCGGGCGCTGGCCATGGAGCCCAAGCTGATGCTCTTCGACGAGCCGACCTCGGCCCTGGACCCGGAGCTGGTCGGTGACGTCCTCGACGTCATGCGCGACCTGGCCGAGTCCGGCATGACGATGGTCGTCGTCACCCACGAGATGGGCTTCGCCCGCGAGGTGGGCGACAGCCTGGTTTTCATGGACGGCGGTGTGGTGGTCGAGTCCGGTCACCCGCGCGAGGTGCTGACCAACCCGCGACACGAGCGGACGAAGTCGTTCCTGTCCAAGGTGCTCTGACTGCGCGCACGGCGAGGGGGGCGGTACGGGATCTCCGTACCGCCCCTCGGCCGTGCCCGGGGCTACTTCAGCGCCAGCAGCAGGGTGTCCGACGGCGAGCACCACACCGGGCGGGCCTCGCCGAAGCCCTGGTCGCGCAGCACGCGGGCGTGCCAGGCCGCCGGGGGCATGTCGCCGTCGGCGTGCTCGCCGTAGATCTCGTAGCGCCGGGCCGTGGGACCGGCCAGCACCGGGTCCGCGGCGGCGAGCTGCCACCACTGGGCCCAGTCGAGGGCGCCGTCGCGCTTGGCCTGATCCATGCGGGCGTGGCGCAGGGCGCGCTCGGCCGCGTTGATCCGGGGCGTGGAGTCGTCGATCATGTGGTCCGCGTTCATGAAGACACCGCCGTCGCGCAGCAGGGCCGCGATGTGCCCGTAGAGGTCCGCGAGGGGTTCCTTGTGCAGCCAGTGGAGGGCGGTCGCGGTCAGCACGGCGTCGTAGGAGTCGTACGGCAGTGCCGCCGCCCACCCGGGATCCTTGAGGTCGGCCGTCACGAAGGAGACCCGCTCGTCCCCCGCGAAGGTGCCCTCGGCGATGGCGAGCAGCGCCGGGTCCAGGTCGACGCCGGTGCTGGTGGCGTCCGGGAACCGGGCGAGCAGCCGGGCAGTGATGCTGCCCGTGCCGCAGGCGAGGTCCAGCACCCGCGGGGAGGTGCCGACGAGGGCCTCCACCATGTCGAGCATGACCCGGAACCGCTCCTCACGGTCGGGCATGTACCACTCCTGCTGCCGGTCCCAGCTCTCCTGCCAGGCGTGCCAGTCGGCGGCGGCCGTCGTGGTGGCGTGCGTGTCCGTCATCGAGCCCCTCCCGCGTCTGCGTCCCGTAATACCCTTGAAGCACGATCGTCTGTTACCCGACCGCACGCACGACCATAGAGCCCCTGCGTAAGGACTACAAGTGGAACTGGCCTATTACTCGGATTACGCCGTACGCCTCGTCAACACCGAGGAACCGGCCCGGGGGAAGGACACGCTGACCTCGGTCGAGGCCGTCCGCGATCTGTTCGGCGCCAACCAGTCGGCCGCGCGGCGCACCACCGACGCCGATGTGACGCGCTTCCGCTCGGTCCGGGCCAGGCTCCGCGCGGTCTTCGAGGCGGCCGACGGCGGCGACGAGACGCTCGCCGTCGACCTGCTGAACTCCCTGCTGCTGGAGTTCCCGGTGAGCCCCCAGATCTCGGGGCACGACTTCCGCGACGACGACGGCCGCCCGCTGTGGCACATGCACCTGGCCGACCACCCGTCCAACGCGACCGCCGGCTACGCCGCCATCGCCGCGATGGGCCTGGCCTTCCACCTCACCGAGTACGGCGTGGACCGCCTCGGCCTGTGCGAGGCCCCGCCCTGCCGCAACGCCTACCTGGACACCTCGACCAACCGCTCCCGCCGCTACTGCTCCGACCGCTGCGCCACCCGGGCGAACGTGGCCGCCTACCGCGCCCGCAAACGCCTGGAGGCGGACCGGTCGGAGAACACCGGACGGGCCGAGGACAGCGCCCAGGCGGCCACGGCCAGCGGTGAGCGCCGGTCGGGAGTGCGCGGCCGGTAGCGGAAGCGGACCCGGCCGAGCACCAGCTCGTCCGGCACCACCCCGTAGTCCGTGCTGTCCCCGCCCGCGTACGCGTTGTCCCCGAGCACCCACCAGCCGCCCTCGCGCCGCTCGGCGGCCCGCTTGACGACCAGCAGGTCCTGCTGGAACGGATGCCGCAGCACGATCACGTCACCCCGTCTGACCCGGGCGCCGTAGTGCACCAGCAGCCGGTCCCCGTGGTGCAGCGTGGGCACCATGGACGGCCCCGTCACCTCGGCCACCCCGAAGGGCAGCGGCGCCTTCGCCCGCTCGGCGTCCTGCGACGGTTCCGGCATCACCCGGCACCTCCCCGGTTCGTCCTCCACCAGTCCCAGTCTCACCCCGGACTTTTGTCCTAAGCCCCCGGGGGCACCCGCGAAAAGCCGTCCGCCACGGAGTAATGTCCCGTGTGAGAAGACGATCACGAGGAAGGAAACGCTTCATGCTTTCCCGCCTGTTTGCCCCCAAGGTCAAGGTCAGCGCGCACTGCGACCTGCCCTGCGGTGTGTACGACCCTGCCCAGGCCCGCATCGAGGCGGAGTCGGTCAAGGCCGTCCAGGAAAAGATGGCCGGCAACGACGACCCGCACTTCCAGGCGCGTGCCACGGTCATCAAGGAGCAGCGCGCCGAGCTGGCGAAGCACCACGTCTCCGTGCTGTGGAGCGACTACTTCAAGCCCCCGCACTTCGAGAAGTACCCGGAGCTGCACCAGCTGGTCAACGACACCCTGAAGGCCCTCTCGGCCGCCAAGGCGTCGACGGACCCGGCCACCGGCCAGAAGGCGCTGGACTACATCGCCCAGATCGACAAGATCTTCTGGGAGACCAAGAAGGCCTGATCTCCGATCATGCCTCATGACCTGCGAACTCCTTGGTTGCAGTGTCTCCGAGTCCGCACCCGGTCCACGGGCCGCCGAGCACGGCGTCCCTGACGGCCCGGGTGCGGTCTTCTTTTCCGGGCCGCAGGTCCTCGCGCGACCGGGTGCGTTCCGGTGACCGGCGCGCCCGGTGCCGCCGCGTCAGGCCTTGGCACCGGGCAGGCCGCTGGTCACGACGACCGCTGCCACGTCGCCGGCCCTGGTGCGGCCCAGCCAGACGACGCCGCCCGACTCCGCCGTGAAGGTGACCAGATCGGCTCGGTGCGACTCGTCGGCCACCCGCTCGCACCAGCTGGGCAGCCGTTCGGAGTTCCGCGGCACCGGCCCACCGTCCACGTACGTGCGGAACGGCGCGGCCAGGGCCGTCCACGCGCCGGCGTCGGCGAAGCAGCCCACGTTGGCGTCGGAGGCGAAGCCGATCCGCTCGCCCGGCTGAAGCCGGTCGATGTCGTCGTCGACGCCCAGGCCCATCTCCCACCCGGCCACCGGCTCGTCACTGACGCACAAGCGGGTCGCGGCGCACGCGACGCCGTCGAAGTGCTGGCCGAAGAACTCGTACGGCCCCGCCGTCCACGCGATCTCCACCCGGTAGGCGCCCGGCGGGATCCGCACCGCCAGCTCCCGCGGGGGCCTCGTCGGCAGCCCTCGCTCGTACTCCAGGCTCTCGTCGTCGTGCCACGGCGCGTCCACCACGAGACGGCCGCTGGGCAGGCGCAGGGTGGTCACCTCCTCGATCCCGGTGACCACGACGGGCGTCGTCGGATCGTCGTACACCGTCCCCAGGTGCGCCCCGGGCGTGAACGCCGTCTCCAGGTACCAGGCGGCCTCCGTCCCGGCCGCCAGCCGAGCGTCCCCGCTCCACTCCATGCCTCACCCCTCCCGCACCACCCGTCCGGGCGGTCGACCGAAACGGTACGACGGCCCAGTGACATGGCGCTCGGCGCGGCCGCCGGGGCCGGGCGGGAGCGTGGGATGCTGGGCCGATGGAGCTGGAGGATCTGGTGCGGCTGCGGCGGGCCAGGGACCGCATGGACCGCGAGTACGCCGAGCCCCTCGACATCGCGGAGCTGGCGCGGACCGCCCTGATGTCGCCCGGCCACTTCCAGCGCAGCTTTCGCGCGGCGTACGGGCAGACGCCGTACGGCTATCTCATGACCCGGCGCATCGAGCGCGCGAAGGCCCTGCTGCGGCGCGGCGATCTCACGGTGACGGAGGTGTGCCTCGCGGTCGGCTGCACCTCCCTGGGCTCGTTCAGCTCGCGTTTCACGGAGCTGGTCGGTGAGACCCCGAGCGCGTACCGGGCCCGGTCGCACGAGGAGAGCGCGGTGATTCCGCCGTGCGTCGCCCGGACGTACACCCGCCCGGTGCGGGGCAGGCCCCGGGCCGATCCGGGTGGGACCTTCTAGCGTGGACCCATGGACACAGGAAACGATGTGCGGCTCGCCCAGTGCTTCATCGCCGTGGACGACCACGACAAGGCGCTGGCCTTCTACCGCGACGTGCTGGGTCTCGAGGTCCGCAACGACGTGGGGTTCGAGGGGATGCGCTGGGTGACGGTCGGCTCGCCCGAGCAGGACGTGGAGATCGTGCTGGAGCCGCCCGCGGCGAACCCGGACGCCTCCCCCGGCGACCGGCAGGCGATGGCCGAGCTGCTGGCCAAGGGCATGCTGCGCGGGGTCAACTTCACCACGGCCGACTGCGACGCCCTCTTCGAACGCGTGCGGGCCGCCGGTGCGGACGTGCTCCAGGAGCCGGTGGACCAGCCGTACGGGGTGCGCGACTGCGCGTTCCGCGACCCGGCGGGGAACATGCTGCGCTTCATGGAACGCCCCGCACGGTGAGCATCCGCTGGACGTACGCGTTCCTCGACCGGCCCGCCCCGTCGGACGCCCCCGCCGGTGCGTTCTGGGCGGCCGTGACCGGCGCACGGCGGTCCGAACCGACGGGAGACAGCGAGGAGTTCGCGACCCTGCGCCCGGACGGCACCGACGCCTGCGTGGGGGTGCAACGGGTCCTCTCCGGCGGGGGCGGCACCCACCTCGACTTCTCCGTGGACGACCGGGCGGGCTTCACCGCGTCGGCGCTGCGGCTGGGCGCGGCACCGGTCGCCGAGCACGAGGGGTGGTCCGTACTGCGTTCACCGGCGGGGCACGTGTTCTGCGCGGTGCCGTGGCACGGGGAGTCGGTCCGGCCGCCCGTCGTGCACGGCAGCCGTCTGGACCAGGTGTGCCTCGATGTCCCACCGCAGACGTACGACGTCGAAGTGGCCTTCTGGGGCGGCCTGTTGGCCGGCTGGGAGTCGCTGCCCGGCTCGCTCCCGGAGTTCCACGTGCTCAGGCCGCCGGCCGGGCTGCCCCCGCGGGTGCTGCTCCAGCGGCTGGCGGAGGATCGGCCCGTCTCGGCCCATCCGGACCTCGCCTGCGCCGACATCGGGGCGACGCGGGCGCGGCACGAGGCACTCGGTGCCGTGTTCGTGGCCGCCTTCTGCCACTGGACCGTGATGCGGGACCCGTCGGGCGCCCCGTACTGCCTGACGGGCCGCGACCCGGAGACGGGCGGACTGGCGGACCGGTCGGACTAGCCGCTGGTGGCCCGGGGGAAGCGGGGCGGGCGGGGGCGACACGCCTCGCCGCCGTCGGCGTCCGGTGGCGACCCGGTGCTGCTCCGGTGGCGACCGGCAGCGGGACGCCGCCGGGGCGGGACTGGGGCGGGACTGGGGCGGGCCGGGAGCCGGTCCTAGCTCCTACCGCCTCGTGCCCGCCGGGCCCGCGTCCCTGCTGGCCGGGGCGGACTCGGCAGTGCCGGATTCCCCGGCCGTCTCCGGCCTCCCAGGCTCCTCGGCTTCCTCGGCTTCCTCGGCCTCCTGGCCCTGACCGGTCCCGCCGGCGAGGAACCTGTCGCACGTGGGGTTGTGGCATGGGCCGTGCACCCACACCGGAACCCACGCGCCCAAGGTCTTGTGGCGCCGGATGACCATCTCGACCGGCTGTCCGCAGGCGGGACAGACGGGTTGTTCGCTGCCCATGCCCTCCAGGGTAGGCCCGGCGGCTGCTCGGCGCTTCCCGCTGTACGCCCGCACGGGCACACCGCTGCCGAACGAACGCACCGACTCCGGCGCGCACCGGGTGGCCGACCAGGTCGCCCGCGGTGGTCCCGACGTCCGGGTCGGGCGACTCCCCCGGGCGAGGTCGCCGCCGGACCGGGGCCCGGCGACCCGTTCCGGAAGGGGATGGATTTACAGCGAGGTCCCGCCGGGGCGCGGCTCGCGCCACATCGGCCACATGTGGGGGCCGTCCGGGAGGAGGAGGGGCTCGCCCGCCGCCTCGAAGCCGAGGCGCTCGTACAGCAGGCGGCTGCGCGCGCTGCTCGCCTCGAGGTACGCCGCCCGGCCCTCCCGGTCGCAGCGGTCGAGGGCGGAGCCGATCAGCGCGGTGCCGAGCCCTTCGCCCTGGCGGCCGGGCACGACGCCGATCATCCACAGATACTCGTGGTCCCGCCCGGCGGGGTGGATGCCCGCCGTGAGCCGGCCGATCAGCTCCACCCGCTCGTTCTCCGGGTCGACGGCCCGGCGCAGCTGGGCCGGGCCGTCGTCCCGCGCACCCTCGCCGTCCGCACCCTCGCCGTCCGCCCGCTCGGCGCCGTGGCCGCCGTCGTCCGCGGGCACCGACAGCCACAGCGCGCACGCCGATCCGTCCTCGGTGACGTCGACGCGTCCCTCGGCGAGCACGATGTCGGTGAAGGCCGCCATGAGCCGGTGGTGCGTGGTCCGGCGGTACTGCTCACCGGGGAAGACCCAGCCACTCACCGGGTCGTCCTGGAACGCCTCGTCCAGGAGCCGCACGATCAGCTCCCGGTCCCCGTCCCCAGCCGTCCGGATCGCCACGCCCATGTCCGCCCCTTCGCTCAACCGTCGTCTGCCGTAAGGACGTTGAGCCTAACGGGACGACCGGGGGGAGGGCGGGCCCCGCACATCGTGGGGAAGTGCGGGACCCGCCGGGCCGGAGCCACGGTGCCGTGCGGGGTCAGGAGCCGCACGGCGCCGTGGTTCCGGGGCCTTGGACGGGGCCGGTGCCGTCAGGTGCTGCGCCGTGTCACGAACTCGGCGAGGGCGAGCAGCCCGCCCGCCGCCTCCGGGTCGGGCACCGCCCGTGCAACTTCCTGCATCGCCCGGGCCATCCGGTCGGCCGCCTGGGTCTGCGCCCAGTCCCGGCCGCCCGCCCGCTCCACGGTCAGGGCGATGTGGTCCAGGTCCTCCTTCTGGTGCGGGGTCGCGTACAGGGCGGCGAGTTCCGCTCCCGCCGGGGTGCCGGAGGTGAGCGCGGCGACCACCGGCAGCGACTTCTTGCGGGCGGCCAGATCCGCGCCGGCCGGCTTGCCGGTGCGGAGCGGGTCGCCCCATATGCCGATCACGTCGTCGATCAGCTGGAAGGCCAGCCCCGCCGCACGGCCGAACGCGTCCAGTGCCGCCACGTCCTCGTCCCCGGCCCCCGCGTACAGCGCACCGATCGCGCAGGCGCAGCCGAGCAGCGCACCGGTCTTGGCCTCGGCCATGGCGAGCGTCTCGGCGAGGGTGACCTCACCGGGGTCCCGACGCTCCAGGGCCGTGTCCGCGTGCTGCCCCTCGCACAGTTCGACCACGCAGGCGGCGAGCCGGGCCGCCGCGGCGGGGGCCGCCGGATGGCGGTCCTCCGCGAGCAGCCGCAGGGCGAGCGCCTGGAGGGCGTCCCCGGCGAGGATCGCGTCGGCGTCCCCGAACACCGTCCAGGCGGTGGGCCGGTGGCGGCGGGTGGCGTCCCGGTCCATCACGTCGTCGTGCAGCAGCGTGAAGTTGTGGACCAGTTCCACGGCCGCCGCCGCCCGCAGGGCCGCGCCCCGGGCTGCGGGGCCGCCCAGCGCGGAGGCCGCGGCGAGCACCAGCGCCGGGCGGACCGCCTTGCCCGAACCGCCCCCCGCCGGCGCGCCGTCCGTGTCCTCCCAGCCGAAGTGGTACAGCGCGATCCGGCGCATGGACGCGGGCAGCGAGCCGACGGCGGCCCGCAGCACCGGGTCGACCGCGGCCCGCGCCCGCTCCAGCAGCATCGTCGCCTCGTGCCCGTCACCGGCACGGTGCTCCGCCTCCGCCGCGGTCCCGCCCGAACGCTCCGCCGGGTTCCCGGCCGGGCGCTCTGCCGGATCCCCGGCCGAACGCTCCACCGCGGTCCCGGCCGGGCGCTCCGCCGTGAGCCCTGTCGTCGGCTCCGTCATGGACTCCGTCATCGGCCTCCCCCTGAAACCGGCTCGGTGGAGGAGCGGAGGGATGGCGCTTCCGCACCCGTCGAGCGCGTACCTCCGAGGTGTACCCGCCCGGACGGGCGGGGACACGGCGGGAGCTGGCCGACGGTCACCGCCAGCGGCCGATCTCGACGTTTTCCAGCACGCCGAGCGCGTCCGGTACCAGGACCGCGGCCGAGTAGTAGGCCGTGACCAGGTATTTGATGATGGCCTGTTCGTTGATGCCCATGAAGCGCACGGACAGACTCGGCTCGATCTCGTCGGGGATGCCGGCGGCCCGCAGGCCGATCACGCCCTGGTCCTCCTCCCCGGTACGCAGGGCGATGATCGAGGTCGTGCGCGCCTCGGTCACCGGGATCTTGTTGCACGGGAAGATCGGCACGCCCCGCCAGGTGGGGATGCGGTTGCCGCCCATGTCGATGGTCTCCGGGACGAGTCCCCGCTTGTTGAGCTCACGGCCGAACGCGGCGATCGCGCGCGGATGGGCGAGCAGCAGCCTGGTCCCGCGCCGCCTGCTGAGCAGTTCGTCCAGGTCGTCGGGGCCCGGCACGCCGTCGTGCGGCTGGATCCGCTGGTCGTACTCGCAGTTGTGGAGCAGACCGAATTCGCGGTTGTTGACGAGTTCGTGCTCCTGGCGCTCCTTCAGTGCCTCGACGGTCAGCCGGATCTGCTGTTCCGTCTGGTTCATGGGCTGGTTGTAGAGGTCGGCCACGCGGGTGTGGATGCGCAGCACGGTCTGGGCGACGCTGAGTTCGTACTCGCGCGGCCTGGCCTCGTAGTCGACGAAGGTGTGCGGGATGTCCGGCTCGCCGCTGTGGCCGGCGGCGAGGTCGATCTCCTTCTCCCCGTACTTGTTGGTGGGCTGCCCGGGACCCGAGAGCCGCCGGCGCAGGTGCTCGCGCAGGGTGTCCGACCGCTCGGCGACCTGCTGGACGGCCTCGCGCGGCAGGACCAGCACGGTGCAGGCGGTGAGGGTGCGGGCGGTGTACTCCCAGATGGCGTCGTCGTCCAGCAGGGCCTGCTCGCCGAAGTAGGCACCGTCGGCGAGGACTCCCAGGGACTCGTCCTCGCCGTAGGGGCCGGTGCCGACCCGCTCCACCCTGCCGTGCGCCAGCAGGTACACCTCCTCGGCGGGGCTGCCGAAGGAGGCGATCACCTGGCCGGCGCCGATCTCCCGCTGCCGGCAGCGGGCGGCCAGTTCGGCCAGTACCTCGTCGTCCTCGTAGGACCGCAGGGCCGGCAGCTCCCCCAGTTCCGCCGGGATGATCTCGACCCGGTCGCCGGTCTTCACGAACGTCATCCGGCCATCGCCGACGGCGTAGGTCAGCCGCCGGTTCACGCGATACGTACCGCCCTGCACGTCCACCCAGGGCAGCATGCGCAGCAGCCAGCGCGAGCTGATCTCCTGCATCTGCGGCACGGACTTGGTCGTGGTGGCCAGGTTCCGCGCCGCCGCCGTACCGAGGCTCTGCTGCTGCCCGGCCTGCTCCGCGCGGACCTCTTCGCCTACCGACATAGAGAATTGCCCTCCCCAAATGGTGATCCACGCCCGGTCGTGCCGGGCGTCGTGCTGCGCGATCAAGCGTTCCTCACGCAGCGTGTCGGCACCATTACCCGAATGAGCGGGGTTGGATCTTGGGAGGGCTGGGCAGACATGGGCGCCCGTTCAACGAGGCCGTGGCGGAAGGATTTTGTCCGGATCGGCTCGCACAGCGCGCGAACGAGTCATTGAACGCGTTCCTTTCAGGTATAGCCACGGGTATCAGGCGGTTGCATCGGGCGGCCGCCGCCCGGCACGAAGGAGGGCGGTCATGGCCCCACCCATGTCCGCGAGCGCGTTCCTGCGCGCTCTCAGGGCGGAGGGTCTCACGGTCGTCGAGGTCGGCGACTGGCGTGATCACAACCGCAACCACAAGGGTCCGTGGGGCCCGGTGCACGGCGTCATGATCCACCACACGGTCACCAAGGGCAGCGCCAGGACGGTGGAACTCTGCCGCAAGGGTTACGCGGATCTGCCGGGGCCGCTGTGCCACGGTGTCATCACCAAGGACGGCCGGGTCCACCTCGTCGGCTACGGCCGGGCCAACCACGCGGGGCTCGGCGACGACGACGTGCTCCGCGCGGTGATCGCCGAGCGGGGGCTGCCGGCGGACAACGAGCTGAACACCGACGGCAACCGGCACTTCTACGGGTTCGAGTGCGAGAACCTGGGCGACGGCAATGACCCCTGGCCCAAGGTCCAGCTGGAGGCGATCGAGAGGGCCGCGGCGGCCGTGTGCCGTCACCACGGCTGGAACGAGCGGTCGGTGATCGGGCACAAGGAGTGGCAGCCGGGGAAGGTGGACCCGCGCGGGTTCACCATGGGCTCGATGCGGGACCGGATCGGCGACCGGCTGAGATGACACGGATCGGCGACCCGCCGACATGACGCCGTCCAGCGACCGGCCGGGATGACGGGGCCCCGGCGCCGGCCCGGGGCGTGACGGCGCGCGGACGCGGACCGCGTGGCGACAACCCGTTGGAACCTGTCGCTCGGCCCCCTGGGTCCCCGGCGGACCCGCTCCTAGCGTGGTGAACCGTTCCCGCCCGCCAAGGAAAAGGCCCCGCCATGCAGTACGTCGCCCCGATCGGCATCGGCGTTCTCTACGCCCTGCTGATGTCCCTTGTCCGTGAACCGCACCGGCGGCGCCTGAACGCCGTCATGGTCGCCGGTGCGGGCGCCGCCTATCTCAGCGGCGGCGGCCTGGGCGGCTGGGAGTTCGCCTTCACCGCGCTGGTCACCTATGTCGCGTTCCGCGGCCTGGAGTCGTGGACGTACATCGGGATCGCCTGGCTGCTGCACACCGCGTGGGACGTCGTCCACCACCTCAAGGGCAATCCCATCGTCCCCTTCGCCCACACCTCCTCCCTGGGCTGCGCGATCTGCGATCCGGTGATCGCCCTGTGGTGCCTGCGGGGAGGGCCCTCCCTGATCGCGCCGGTCCGCCGCCGCGGACGCAAGGAGTCCCGGGCGACAATGACCGTGTGACCAGCTCCGACGATTCCGGCTCGGCCGCCCCCACGGGCCTGCGTCCGCGACTGCCCTCACCCCTGCGGGAGGCCGCGGACGAGCGGTTCGCACGGCGGGGGGTCCGGCTCCTGCTGAAGCGGGACGACCTGATCCACCCGGAGCTGGTCGGCAACAAGTGGCGCAAGCTGGCGCCGAACCTCTCGGCGGCGGCCGGGCGGACCGTGCTCACCTTCGGCGGCGCCTACTCCAACCATCTGCGCGCCACGGCGGCCGCGGGGCGGCTGCTCGGCCTGGACACGGTCGGGGTGGTGCGTGGCCAGGAGCTCGCCGGCCGTCCGCTCAATCCCTCACTCGCGCGGTGCGCGGCGGACGGGATGCGGCTGCACTTCGTCGACCGGTCGGCGTACCGCCGCAAGGGCGAGCCGGAGACCCTGGCGGCCGTCCTGCGCGCCGCCGGCGCCGAGGACGCGTTCGTCGTCCCCGAGGGCGGCAGCAACTCCGCCGCCGTCCGCGGCTGCCGGGAACTCGGTGCGGAGCTGGCCGGGCGGGCCGACGTGGCCGCGGTGGCCTGCGGCACCGGCGGCACCCTGGCCGGACTGGCCGCGGGGCTCGGCACCGCCGGGCGCGCACTGGGCATACCCGTCCTCAAGGGCGGCTTCCTGGCGGACGGGATACGGGACCTGCAGACCGCGGCGTTCGGCGGCCCGCGCGGCGACTGGAGCCTGGACGACCGCTTCCACTTCGGCGGCTACGGCCGCACCACGCCGGAACTGGAGGCGTTCGCCGTGGACTTCGAACAGCGCCACGGCGTCCCCGTGGAGCGCCTCTACGTCGCCAAACTGCTCTACGCCCTGGTCGCCATGGCGGAGGAGAACGCGTTCCCGCGCGGGAGCACGGTCGCCGCCGTGATCACCGGCCGCCCCTTCCCGTGAGCACGGGGCCTCACGTCGTCTCCCGGTAGGCCGCCGCCTCCTCCAGGTCCAGCCGGCGCAGCAGCGTCCGCAGCATCTCGTCGTCGATGTACCGGCCGTCGCGCAGCCGGACGAACACCTCGCGCTCCGCGCCGATCATCTCCCGCGACAGCCGGCGGTAGGTGTCGTCCACCGACTCCCCGGTGACCGGGTTGACCTGCCCGAGACGTTCCCAGACGGCGTTGCGGCGGCGCTCCAGGACGGTGCGCAGCCGCTCGGCGAGCGGTGCGGGCAGGGCGTTGCGCTCGTCGGACAGCAGCTCGTCGAGGCGCTGTTCGGCGATCCTGGACGCCTGGGCCTGGGCGTTGGCCTCCGCCAGGGTCTCGGCCTGCGCGTCGCGGCCTGGGAGCTCGAGCACGCGGATCAGCGGGGGCAGGGTGAGGCCCTGCACCACCAGGGTGCCGATGACGGTGGTGAAGGTCAGGAAGAGCAGCAGGTTGCGCTGCGGGAAGTCCTCGCCCTCGGCGGTGAAGGGGATCGAGAAGGCGATGGCCAGCGAGACCACGCCCCGCATCCCGGCCCACGCGATGACGAACGGCGCCTTCCAGCCGGGTCTCCCCTCGCGTTCCCGGATCCGCGCCGACAGCAGCGGCGGCAGCCAGGTCGCCGGGTACACCCAGACGAACCGCACCACGACGACCACCGCGAAGACGGCGAGCGCGTACCAGGCGGCGTCGACGCCTTCGTACGCGCCGAGTCCCCTGAGGACGACGGGCAGTTGCAGCCCGATGAGCGCGAACACCGCGGACTCCAGGACGAACGCGACCATCTTCCACACCGCCTCCTCCTGGAGGCGGGTGGCGAAGTCGACCTCCCACGCGCGGTGCCCGAGGTACAGCGCGACGACCACCACGGCGATGACACCGGAGGCGTGCACCTGCTCGGCGGCGGCGTAGGCGACGAACGGGATCAGCAGGGAGAGCGTGTTCTGCAGCAGCGCCTCCTTCACGTGGGTGCGCAGCCAGTGCAGGGGCGCCATCAGCACCAGGCCGAACGCCAGCCCGCCGACCGCCGCGAGCAGGAACTCCCCGATGCCCCCGGACCAGGTGGCGCCCTCGCCGACGGCCGCCGCCACGGCCACCCGGAACGCGGTGATCGCGGTGGCGTCGTTCAGCAGGGACTCGCCCTGGAGGATGGTGGTGATCCGGGACGGCAGGCCCACCCGGCGCGCCACCGCCGTCGCCGCGACCGCGTCCGGCGGGGCCACCACGGCGCCGAACACCAGCGCCGCGGTCAGCGGCAGTCCCGGCACGAGCAGGTACAGGACCCAGCCGACGGCGAAGGTCGCGAACAGCACGTACCCCACCGACAGCAGTGCCACCGGCCGCAGCTGCGCCCGCAGGTCGAGGTAGGAGCTGTCGGTGGCCGCCGTGTGCAGCAGCGGGGGCAGGATGAGCGGCAGGACGATGTGCGGGTCGAGGGTGTATTCGGGCACCCCGGGGAGGTAGCTGACCGCCAGGCCGGCCGCGACCAGCAGCAGGGGTGCCGGCACCGGGGTGCGCCGGGCGGCCGCGGCGATCGCGGCACTGCCCGCCACCAGCAACAGCAGTGGCATCACATCCATGTCGGGCCCACCCTCGTTTTTCCGCGCGGTCGCCCGCGCGGGCGTCGTAATCTGGCAATCATGAAACAGTGCACGCACGCCGACGCGCTGCCGCACCCCGAACCCGTCCCACTCGGTGAGACGTGTCCGGAGTGCCTGCGCGACGGCACCGATCCGGTGCAGCTGCGGCTCTGCCTCACCTGCGGTCACGTCGGGTGCTGCGACTCCTCGCCGAGGCGGCACGCGACGGAGCACCACCGGGAAACCGGCCACCCCGTGATGCGGACCCACGAACCCGGCGAGGACTGGCGCTGGTGCTTCGTCGACCACGTACTGGTGTGACCCGGCGCGACTCCGGTGCCGGACGGTTCGACCGTCCGACGCCTGGGTACGTCAATGCGGCGCGCGCTCTTCCCATTTGGGAGCCGCAGACCCCTAGCCACGGAGCGTATTCATAGTTTTACTATGAGTGACAGCATACGGGTCGGGGTCCCGGGGACAGGACCGTCGAGAGCGCGATAGCGTCACCGCTGAACCACGTAGCGCGTTACCCGGGGGCGAACCCGGCCCTGAAACGCTTGTACCACCTTGGAGGTGAGGGTGTCCCAGATCGCAGGCGAGCCCGCGACCCAGGACTTCGTGGAAGTCCGGCTGCCGGCCGCGGGTGCCTACCTGTCGGTGCTGCGTACGGCCACGGCCGGCCTCGCGGCCCGTTTGGACTTCACCCTCGACGAGATCGAGGACCTGCGCATCGCGGTCGACGAGGCCTGCGCGATCCTGCTCCAGCAGGCCGTGCCGGGATCGGTGCTCAGCTGTGTCTTCCGGCTCGTCGACGACTCGCTCGAGGTCACCGTCTCGGCGCCCACCACGGACGGTCACGCCCCGTCGCGGGACACCTTCGCCTGGACCGTGCTGTCCGCGCTGGCGGGCAAGGTCTCCTCCGCCGTGGACGAGGACAGAACCGTTTCGATCAGCCTCTACAAACAGCGCGGCGCGGGACCCGGGCCGGCGTGAGGAACGAGGACGGGCCGGTGCGGGACGAAGAACGCGGCACACGGGAGCTGCCGGCCGAGCGCGTGCCGGACGGCATCGACGGCATCCCCGAGCAGGCCCGGCCGCATCCGGAGGACGACTCCACGGAGGTCGTCCGGCCGGGCGGCGGGCAGCCCGGCGGTGCCGTGCGGAGCACGCCCGCGGCCGGGCCGGCCGAGGCCGTTACCGGGCGCGGGGGAGCCCCCGCGCGGGCGACGCCGGCGGCGGGGGACGAGGCGAGCGCTCGGGGAAGGGCGACGGGCGGGACGATGAGCGAGCACGAGCGACACGCCGAGGACGAGGCGCCGCGGGCGCCGGGTGCCCAGGGCACGCGGAGCACACCGGGCGCCCAGGGCGGGCACGCGCACCACAACCCGCAGGACCGCAGCGGGGCGCGCGCCCTCTTCCTCGAACTGCGCGCCCTCCAGGACGGCACTCCCGAGTACGCGGAGCTGCGCAACCGGCTGGTGCGCATGCACCTGCCGCTCGTCGAGCACCTCGCGCGCCGCTTCCGCAACCGCGGTGAGCCGCTGGACGACCTCACCCAGGTCGCCACCATCGGGCTGATCAAGTCGGTCGACCGCTTCGACCCGGACCGGGGCGTGGAGTTCTCCACATACGCGACCCCGACGGTCGTCGGCGAGATCAAGCGGCACTTCCGCGACAAGGGCTGGGCGGTGCGCGTGCCGCGCCGGCTCCAGGAACTGCGCCTGTCGCTCACCACGGCCACGGCGGAGCTCTCCCAGCTGCACGGCCGCTCGCCCACGGTGCACGAGCTGGCCGAGAAGCTGGCCATCTCGGAGGAGGAGGTCCTGGAGGGCTTGGAGTCCGCCAACGCGTACTCGACGCTCTCCCTGGACGTCCCCGACACCGACGACGAGTCCCCGGCGGTCGCCGACACCCTCGGCGCCGAGGACGAGGCGCTGGAGGGCGTGGAGTACCGGGAGTCGCTCAAGCCGCTGCTGGAGGACCTCCCGCCGCGCGAGAAGCGGATCCTGCTGCTGCGCTTCTTCGGCAACATGACCCAGTCGCAGATCGCGCAGGAGGTCGGCATCTCACAGATGCACGTCTCCCGGCTGCTGGCCCGCACCCTGGCCCAGCTGCGGGAGAAGCTGCTCGTGGAGGAGTGACCCGGCGCGGCTTCGGGGGCGCTACTTGCCGGCGTTCCCGGGTCCGCGGATGCCGAGGGCCCGGGTGGTCTCGGCGTTGATCAGCAGGACGAGCGCGGTGACGGCCACGACGGCGAGCACGATCCCGGCCGGGATGGCCACGCTGTCGGACCGCAGCAGGTTGTAGGCCACCGGCAGCGCCATGACCTGCGTGATGACGGCGGGGCCGCGGCTCCAGCTCCGCCGGGCGAACAGGCCCCGCGCGGCGAGCAGCGGCAGCAGCGCGAGCACGATCAGGGTCACCCCGCCGGTGACGGCCTGACGGCGGTCGTCCGGTTCGCCGGTGAGGCCGAGCACCAGCATCCACACCCCGCCGGCCACCAGGGCGAGCCCTTCCAGGGCGGCCAGGGCCGCGGCGTACGTGAGGCGGCGCGGGCGGGGGCCGGTGGCGGCGTCCGGGCCGGTGGTGGGGGTCTGCTGACTGCTCACCCCTGAAGGGTAGCCCTCGCACCGCGCGCCCCCGTGGTGAGGTCGCACCCCGTCGACGCGCCCCGCGCCGGGGTTCACACCCCGTCTCCGGCCCCGGGGTTCCGCCTCGGTCTGGGCCAGGTACCGCTCAGTAGGTACCCTGCACGTCATGCGTGCACTTCTCGTGGTCAATCCGGCGGCAACCACCACGAGCGCGCGTACGCGCGATGTGCTGATCCACGCGCTCGCCAGCGAGATGAAGCTGGAGGCGGTCACCACCGGGTACCGCGGCCACGCCCGCGACCTGGGCCGGCAGGCCGCGGAGAGCGACGACGTGGACCTGGTGGTGGCCCTGGGCGGGGACGGCACGGTCAACGAGGTGGTCAACGGCCTGCTGCACGCGGGCCCCGATCCGGAGCACCTGCCCGGGCTCGCCGTGGTCCCCGGCGGCTCGACGAACGTGTTCGCCCGCGCGCTGGGGCTGCCGAACCAGCCGGTGGAGGCGACCGGCGTGCTGCTGGACGCGCTGCGCGAGGGCCGGGAGCGCACCGTGGGACTGGGTCTGACCTCGGGCACCCCGGGCACCGAGGACGAGGCCGTGCCGTCCCGCTGGTTCACCTTCAACGCGGGACTGGGCTTCGACGCCGGTGTGGTCGGCCGGGTGGAGCAGCAGCGGGAGCGCGGCAGGAAGTCCACCCACGCGCTGTACATGCGCCAGGTCGTCCGGCAGCTGCTCGGCGAGCCGCACCGGCGGCGCGGGGTGATCACCCTGGAGCATCCGGGTGAGGAGCCCGTCACCGATCTGGTGCTCTCCATAGTCTCGAACACCTCGCCGTGGACGTTTCTCGGCAATCGTCCGATCTACGCGTCACCTAAGGCCTCGTTCGATACGGGACTCGATCTCTTCGGTCTGAGCCGGCTTTCCACGGCCGCGGTTGCCCGGTATGGCACCCAGTTGCTCACTTCGTCCCCGGAGCGCGGCCCCCGTGGCAAGCACGCGGTCTCACACCACGATCTGACCCGCTTCACCTTGCATTCGAAGGTGCCGCTCCCCCTCCAGATGGACGGTGACCACCTGGGGCTGCGAACCAGCGTGACGTTCACAGGCGTACGCCGTGCACTGCGTGTGATTGTGTGAGCAGAAAGGGCCAAAGTCCTTTCACTCGAACGTTTAGGCCAGGGTCCACCCCATGGAAGTACGGCTGTGACCTAGTCGACACCGAAGAATCAAAAAAAACTTTCCGGAAGGGGTTGTATCCGTCGCCGAGGTTTGCGAGTCTCTACATGGCGATCGGGACGGCCCGCAACACCGGCCTCCACAGATCACCGGAACCCCTCTTCAAACCCAAGGACCACGCCAGCGAACCTGGCGGTCGGCCCTTCACTTGTTGAGGGATTCGTGAAAGCGTTCACATTCACAAGCACCTGCAGTAATACCAAGGAGAGGTAGCAGCCATGGACTGGCGTCACAACGCCGTTTGCCGCGAGGAAGACCCCGAGCTCTTCTTCCCCATCGGCAACACCGGTCCCGCGCTGCTGCAGATCGAGGAAGCCAAGGCCGTCTGCCGTCGCTGCCCGGTGATCGAGCAGTGCCTGCAGTGGGCGCTCGAGTCCGGTCAGGACTCCGGCGTCTGGGGTGGTCTCAGCGAGGACGAGCGTCGCGCGATGAAGCGCCGCGCCGCCCGCAACCGGGCCCGTCAGGCCTCCGCCTGACACCCCCTGCTGCTGACAGCCTGAGCTTGGCGGCGCGTGTGCCTGACGGCATTACTCCGTAGACAGCGCGTACGCATCTCCCGCCCCCGAGCCGCAGCGCGCGGTTTCCCCCCGAGGTCTCGACTCCGCTCGAGCAGGGGGACCCCGAAGCAACGAGCATCAGCCCCGGACCGTCACCCGGTCCGGGGCCTTTTGCTGCGCTCAGGCCCTCCGCCGGAGGTGCCCGTCCGTCACTTGTCCGACGGCACCGGAAGGTCGAGGATCACCCGGGTCCCCCGGTCCGGGGCCGGGACCATGTCGAAGGTGCCGCCCAACTCGCCCTCCACCAGCGTCCGTACGATCTGCAGACCGAGGTTGCCGGCGGTGTGCGGGTCGAAGCCCTCGGGCAGACCGACGCCGTCGTCCTGCACCGTGACCAGCAGACGGGCCTCCTTGGTGGTGCCGCCGCGGACCGCGGACACCTCGACGGTCCCGGTCTCACCCTCGCGGAAGCCGTGCTCCAGGGCGTTCTGCAGGACCTCGGTCAGCACCATCGACAGCGGGGTGGCGACCTCGGCGTCGAGTATGCCGAAGCGGCCGGTGCGCCGGCCGGTGACCTTGCCGGGGGAGATCTCGGCGACCATCGCGAGGACGCGGTCGGCGATCTCGTCGAACTCCACGCGCTCGTCCAGGTTCTGGGAGAGCGTCTCGTGCACGATCGCGATCGACCCGACCCGCCGCACGGCCTCCTCCAGCGCCTCGCGGCCGCGCTCGGACTCGATCCGTCGGGCCTGGAGGCGCAGCAGCGCCGCCACCGTCTGGAGGTTGTTCTTCACCCGGTGGTGGATCTCCCGGATGGTCGCGTCCTTGGTGATCAACTCGCGTTCGCGGCGGCGAAGTTCGGTGACGTCCCTGAGCAGCACCAGCGACCCGATGCGCGTGCCCTTCGGCTTGAGCGGGATCGCCCGGAACTGGATCACCCCGTCGTGCGCCTCGATCTCGAACTCGCGCGGCGCCCAGCCGCTGGCGACCTTGGCCAGCGCCTCGTCCACCGGCCCGCGGGAGGGGGCCAGTTCGGCGGTGGTGTGGCCGAGGTGATGGCCCACCAGGTCGGCGGCGAGCCCCATGCGGTGGTAGGCGGACAGGGCGTTCGGGGAGGCGTACTGGACGATGCCGTCGGCGTCGAGCCGGATCAGCCCGTCGCCCACCCGGGGCGAGGCGTCCATCTCCAGCTGCTGGTTCGCGAACGGGAAGGCGCCGGCCGCGATCATCTGCGCGAGGTCGGAGGCGCTCTGGAGGTAGGTGAGCTCCAGCCGGCTCGGGGTGCGCACGGTGAGCAGGTTGGTGTTGCGCGCGATCACACCGAGGACACGTCCCTCGCGGCGCACGGGGATGGACTCGACCCGCACGGGGACCTCCTCGCGCCACTCCGGGTCGCCCTCGCGCACGATGCGGCCCTCGTCCAGGGCCGCGTCCAGCATGGGACGGCGGCCGCGCGGGACGAGGTGGCCGACCATGTCGTCCTGGTACGAGGTGGGGCCGGTGTTGGGCCGCATCTGGGCGACGGACACGTAGCGGGTGCCGTCGCGGGTGGGGACCCACAGGACCAGGTCGGCGAAGGAGAGGTCGGAGAGCAGCTGCCACTCCGAGACCAGCAGGTGGAGCCACTCGAGGTCGGTGTCGTCGAGGGCGGTGTGCTGGCGTACGAGTTCGTTCATGGAGGGCACGTCAGCGAGCGTACCCGGGGGTCGGTGCGGGCCCGGAGAACACCCGCGGGCCGCGGCGCGCGAGAGGGACCCTCAACCCTCCCGGCACCGCAGCCCGGAGCAATATCGGCCGCGGGGTGTGCGGTCCCGGTCGGCCGAGGGATGAGGAACCGGGGCAGTCAGGGCAGAGAGCTCCGGATCCTCGGTCCGCCTTCCTGTGCGGGGAAGGCAGGCTTCTTGTCCTGCTACGCATTGTGGACTAGACCACTGCCCGTGTAAATGCGTGCGACGCCGTTCTTTGAAGTCACGTCTTCGTCGGTCCGGACGCACGGGCGTCCGGCACGCAGCCTAACCCCTGGGGGGCCCGCCGGGGGGCCGTACGGCGACGGCGATCCGGGCGAGCGCTTCCCGCCCCCGCGGGGGCGTGCCGGGGAAGGGGCCGGGCCGCCGGCCTGGGAGGGAGGCCGCCGCTCTGTTAGATTGGGATTGGTCTAAACCACCTGAGTCGAGTCCTCCTGAAGATCGGCAGGCCCCACCGTGGAAGTTGTCATCGTTGCGGACGCCCAGGCGGGCGGCGAGCTCATCGCCGGGGCCTTGGCGCAGTTGCTGCGGCGCAAGCCCGACGCCCTGCTGGGCGTGGCCACCGGCTCCACGCCGCTGCCCGTCTACCAGGCCCTGGCCGCCAGGGTCCGCTCCGGCGACACCGACGCCTCGCGGGCGCGGATCGCCCAGCTCGACGAGTACGTGGGGCTGCCCGCCGACCACCCCGAGTCCTACCGCTCGGTGCTCCGGCGCGAGGTGCTGGAACCGCTCGGCATCGGGATGGACGCCTTCATGGGCCCCGACGGCACCGCCGAGGACGTCCAGGGCGCGTGCGAGGCGTACGACAGGCGGCTGGCGGAGGCCGGCGGCGTGGACCTCCAACTGCTCGGGATCGGCACGGACGGGCACATCGGCTTCAACGAGCCGTGTTCCTCGCTCGCCTCGCGCACCCGGATCAAGACGCTCACCCAGCAGACCCGGGTGGACAACGCCCGCTTCTTCGACGGCGACATCGACCAGGTCCCCCACCACGTCATCACCCAGGGCATCGGCACCATCCTGGAGGCCCGTCACCTGGTGCTGCTGGCCACGGGCGAGGGCAAGGCCGACGCGGTCGCCGCGACCGTCGAAGGACCGGTGGCGGCGGTGTGCCCGGCGTCCGCGCTCCAGCTGCACCCGCACGCCACGGTGGTCGTCGACGAGGCCGCCGCGTCCAAGCTGAAGCTCGCCGACTACTTCCGGCACACCTACGCGAACAAGCCCGAGTGGCAGGGCATCTGACCACCGACCGTGGACTAGACCAGCCGTGGTCGCAGGAGTATACAGAGGGGATCACGGAGCGTGCGGGGCACAGCCCCGCCCCGAGCCGTGCCACGATGTCAGCCGTGGCCGATGGGGATGTCGGTCGTTTCGGCACCCGGAGCCGGGAAGGCAGAGCATGAGCACCGACGTCAGCAGTGCGGAGAACGAGGGTGGGACTGCGGTCCGTACGGCGCGCGTGCCCAAGTACTACCGGCTGAAGAAGCACCTGCTCGACATGACCGAGACGGCGTCGCCCGGTACGCCGGTCCCGCCCGAGCGCACCCTGGCGGCGGAGTTCGACACCTCGCGCACCACCGTGCGCCAGGCGCTGCAGGAACTCGTGGTCGAGGGGCGCCTGGAGCGCATCCAGGGCAAGGGCACCTTCGTCGCCAAGCCCAAGGTGTCGCAGGCGTTGCAGCTCACCTCGTACACCGAGGACATGCGCGCCCAGGGGCTGGAGCCCACCTCCCAGCTGCTGGACCTCGGGTACATCACCGCCGACGATCGGCTCGCCGGGCTGCTCGACATCACGCCCGGCGGGCGGGTGCTGCGCATCGAGCGGCTGCGCATGGCCAACGGTGAGCCGATGGCCATCGAGACGACCCATCTGAGCGCCAAGCGCTTCCCGGCGCTGCGCCGCAGCCTGGCGAAGTACACCTCCCTCTACACCGCCCTCGCCGAGGTGTACGACGTCCACCTCGCGGAGGCGGAGGAGACCATCGAGACGTCCCTGGCCACCCCGCGCGAGGCCGGTCTGCTCGGCACCGACGTCGGCCTGCCGATGCTGATGCTGTCCCGGCACTCCCTGGACCGGGACGGACAGCCGGTGGAGTGGGTGCGCTCGGTGTACCGGGGTGACCGGTACAAGTTCGTCGCCCGCCTGAAGCGCCCCCAGGACTGAGCCCCCAGGACTGAGCCCGCGGGACTGAGCCCCCGGCCGGTACCGGGCCGGGTCCGCGCCCACCGCGGACCCACTCCGCAAACCCGGCGAAGCGGGTGGTTGACAAGGATTTCGTTGCTGTTGCCTCTCGGTTGAGCGGCGCCTGGGTACCGCTATGCGGACGAGGGGTTACGACCAAGCCGCCCCCTGACCTAGATTTCCTGCGCATTACCGCCGGTGATCAGTGAGGGGACGGAGCCGTCAGATGTCACAAGCCCCAGAAACCAGAGGAGGGCCGGTGGTGACGCCCGTGCGCGTCGTCATCGCCCTCTGTCTCGTCGCACCGTTCGTGGCCATGCTGTGGGTCGGGTCCTACGCGAAGACCGACCCCCAGTTCATCGGCATCCCGTTCTTCTACTGGTACCAGATGCTGTGGGTGCTGATCTCCACCCTGCTGACGATGGTCGCGTACAAGCTCTGGCAGCGTGACCAGCGCGGCCGTGCCGCTTCGAAGGGCGGTGCGGCCCAGTGAACGAGGGCGTCAACGGCGTGGCACTCGCCGTCTTCATCTTCTTCTTCCTGCTGGTCACCGCGATGGGCTTCCTGGCCGCGCGGTGGCGCAAGGCCGAGAACGAGAACAGCCTCGACGAGTGGGGCCTGGGCGGGCGCTCCTTCGGCACCTGGGTCACCTGGTTCCTGCTCGGCGGCGACCTGTACACCGCGTACACCTTCGTGGCCGTCCCGGCGGCGATCTACGCGGCGGGCGCGGCCGGCTTCTTCGCGGTGCCGTACACGATCCTGGTGTACCCGCTGATCTTCACCTTCCTGCCGCGGCTGTGGTCGGTGTCGCACAAGCACGGCTATGTGACGACGTCCGACTTCGTGCGCGGCCGGTTCGGCTCCAAGGGGCTGTCGCTGGCGGTCGCGCTCACCGGCATCCTGGCGACGATGCCGTACATCGCGCTCCAGCTGGTCGGCATCCAGGCCGTGCTGGACGTGATGGGCGTCGGCGGCGGCGAGGACACCAACTGGTTCATCAAGGACCTGCCGCTGCTGATCGCGTTCGGTGTGCTGGCGGCGTACACGTACTCGTCGGGGCTGCGGGCCCCCGCGCTGATCGCGTTCGTCAAGGACACGCTGATCTACCTCGTCATCGCGGTGGCGATCATCTACATCCCGATCAAGCTGGGCGGCTTCGACGAGATCTTCGCCTCCGCGCGGGAGGCGTACAGCGAGACCAACCCGGCCACGGGCGCGCCGCGCGGTGCGCTGGTGCCGGGCGAGGCGGGCCAGTGGACGTACGCCACGCTGGCGCTGGGCTCGGCGCTCGCGCTGTTCATGTACCCGCACTCGATCACCGCGACGCTGTCCTCGCGCAGCCGTGAGGTGATCCGCCGCAACACCACGATCCTGCCGCTGTACTCCCTGATGCTGGGTCTGCTGGCGCTGCTCGGCTTCATGGCGATCGCGGCCGGCGTGAAGGTCAGCAACGGCCAGCTGGCGATCCCGCAGCTGTTCGAGAACATGTTCCCGGACTGGTTCGCGGGCGTGGCCTTCGCGGCGATCGGCATCGGCGCGCTGGTGCCGGCGGCGATCATGTCGATCGCGGCGGCGAACCTGTTCACCCGCAACATCTACAAGGACTTCATCAAGCCGGACGCGACCCCGGCGCAGGAGACCAAGGTCTCCAAGATCGTCTCGCTGCTGGTGAAGGTGGGCGCGCTGGTCTTCGTCCTGACCATGGACAAGACGGTCGCGATCAACTTCCAGCTGCTCGGCGGCATCTGGATCCTGCAGACCTTCCCGGCGCTGGTGGGCGGCCTGTTCACCCGCTGGTTCCACCGCTGGGCGCTGATCGGCGGCTGGGCGGTCGGCATGATCTACGGCACGGTCGCCGCCTACGGGGTGGCCTCGCCCACGCAGAAGCACTTCGGCGGTTCGGCCAAGGAGATCCCGGGCATCGGCGAGATCGGCTACATCGGTCTCACCGCCTTCGTCATCAACGTCCTGGTGACGGTGGTCCTCACCTTCGTCATGCGGGCCGTCAAGGCGCCCGAGGGCGTCGACGAGACCAAGCCGCAGGACTACACGGCGGACGCGGGCGACCCCGGCGTCGAGGTGGAGCTCCCGCCGGCCACGGCGGGCAGCACGCACTGACCCCTCGCGGGCACCGGGCGACGGGCCGTCGGAGAAATCCGGCGGCCCGTCGTCGTACCCGTCCGGCACACTCCCCTCATGGACATCGTCATCCGGCCGGTGGTGGCCGGCGAGTACGGGGAACTGGGCGAGATCACCGCGCGGGCCTATCTGCTGGACGGGCTGCTGGACTTCGGGGAGAGCGACGCGTACCTGGACGTGCTCAGGGACGTGGCGGGGCGGGCGGCCGCCGCCGAGGTGCTGGTCGCCGTGGAGGGCGGGGCGCTGCTGGGCGGGGTGACCTTCGTGCCGGACGGCGGGCCGATGGCCGACATAGCCCGGCCCGGCGAGGCGGAGATCCGGATGCTCGCGGTCGCCCGCGCGGGCCGGGGGCGGGGCGCCGGGGAGGCCCTGGTGCGCGCCTGCGTCGACCGGGCGCGGGCCACCGAGGGCTGCGTACGGGTGGTGCTGTCGACCCAGCGCACCATGCGCTCCGCCCACCGCATCTACGAACGGCTGGGTTTCACCCGCACCCCCGCGCGCGACTGGAACCCCCTGCCGGAGCTGGACGACATCACTCTCCTCACCTATGAGTTGACGCTCTGAAAGCAGCGCGACACAACATATGGGGTTGTCGGCGACACCCGGCACAAGATGTATGCTCATGCTCGCTGTCGCCGCAGGGGAATCCGGTGCGAATCCGGAACTGTCCCGCAACGGTGTACCCATGCCCGCCCGCCTGCCGGAGCGCATGGGCGTCAGTCCGAGGACCTGCCGACAGTGCGCCCGGCCGTCCGGTCCGGGTGCCTGACGTCCGGGCCTCGTGGGATGGGCCGGTGGACGCGACGCCCCGTGCGCTCGTGTGCTGCCCCCTGCCCTCGTGAGGCCCCCTGCCGAGCGAGGGAGAGCCCCACGTGACCATCGCGCCAGCCGATCCGGCTTCAGCGACCGACGTGACCGAGGAGGGCGGCGGCCCCGGTGCCGCGCTGCTGCGCACCCTGACCGAGCTGACCGCCGACCTGCCCGACGCCGACCCCGGACGGGTCGCCGCCGCCGCGCTGCGCGGCCGGTCCGCCGGAGCCGACGAGGCGGAGCTGCGGGAGCTGGCCACCGAGGCCGCGGCCGGGCTGATCTCCGAGGACCCGGCCTACTCCCGGCTCGCCGCCCGCCTCCTGACCATCGGCATCCGCGCCGAGGCCGCCTCGCAGGGCGTCACGTCGTTCACCGGGTCCGTCGCGACCGGGCACCGCGAGGGTCTGATCGCCGACCGGACCGCCGCGTTCGTCCGGCTGCACGCGGACCGACTCGACGCGCTCGTCGACGAGTCGGCCGACGACCGCTTCGGCTACTTCGGCCTGCGCACCCTCTACAGCCGCTACCTGCTGCGCCACCCGGTCACCCGCAAGGTCGTCGAGACGCCCCAGCACTTCCTGCTGCGCGTCGCCGCCGGTCTCGCCGAGGACGACACCGCGCGCGCGGCGGACGAGGTCGCCGGGCTCTACGGCCTGATGAGCCGCCTGGACTACCTGCCCTCCTCCCCCACGCTGTTCAACTCCGGCACCCGGCACCCGCAGATGTCGTCCTGCTACCTCCTGGACTCCCCCAGGGACGAGCTGGACTCGATCTACGACCGCTACCACCAGGTCGCCCGTCTCTCCAAGCACGCCGGCGGCATCGGCATCGCCTACTCCCGCGTCCGCTCCCGGGGTTCGCTGATCCGCGGCACCAACGGGCACTCCAACGGCATCGTCCCGTTCCTGAAGACGCTGGACGCCTCGGTCGCCGCCGTGAACCAGGGCGGGCGGCGCAAGGGCGCGGCGGCGGTCTACCTGGAGACCTGGCACTCCGACATCGAGGAGTTCCTGGAGCTGCGCGACAACACCGGTGAGGACGCCCGCCGCACGCACAACCTGAACCTCGCGCACTGGGTGCCGGACGAGTTCATGCGCCGGGTGAACGCCGACGCGCCCTGGTCGCTGTTCTCCCCGGCGGACGTGCCCGAGCTGGTCGACCTGTGGGGCGAGGAGTTCGAGGCGGCGTACCGGGCGGCCGAGGCGAAGGGCCTGGCGCGGAAGACCCTCCCGGCCCGCGAGCTGTACGGCCGCATGATGCGCACCCTCGCGCAGACCGGCAACGGCTGGATGACCTTCAAGGACACCGCCAACCGCACCGCCAACCAGACGGCCGAGCCGGGTCACGTGATCCACTCGTCCAACCTGTGCACGGAGATCCTGGAGGTCACCGACGACGGGGAGACGGCGGTCTGCAACCTGGGCTCGGTCAACCTCGGCGCGTTCGTCGACCCGGCGGCCGGTGACATCGACTGGGAGCGGCTGGACGCGACCGTCCGCACGGCCGTCACCTTCCTCGACCGGGTCGTGGACATCAACTTCTACCCGACCGAGCAGGCGGGCCGCTCCAACGCCCGCTGGCGTCCGGTCGGCCTGGGCGCGATGGGGCTGCAGGACGTCTTCTTCCAGCTGCGCCTGCCCTTCGACTCGCCCGCGGCGAAGGCCCTGTCCACCAGGATCGCCGAGCGGATCATGCTCGCCGCCTACGAGGCCTCCGCCGACCTCGCCGAGCGGGACGGCCCGCTGCCCGCCTGGGAGAGGACCCGCACCGCCCGGGGCGTGCTGCACCCCGACCACTACGACACGGACCTGGCCTGGCCGGAGCGCTGGGCGGCGCTGCGGACCCGGATCGCCGCCGTCGGGATGCGCAACGCGCTGCTCCTGGCGATCGCGCCCACCGCCACGATCGCGTCGATCGCGGGCGTGTACGAGTGCATCGAGCCGCAGGTGTCCAACCTGTTCAAGCGCGAGACGCTGTCGGGTGAGTTCCTCCAGGTCAACTCGTACCTGGTGAACGACCTGAAGCGGCTCGGCGTGTGGGACGCGCGCACCCGTGAGGCGCTGCGCGAAGCGGGCGGCTCGGTGCAGGACTTCGCGTGGATCCCCGAGGAGGTGCGCGGGCTGTACCGCACGGCGTGGGAGATCCCGCAGCGCGGTCTGATCGACATGGCCGCCGCCCGCACCCCGTTCCTCGACCAGGCGCAGTCGCTGAACCTGTTCCTGGAGACGCCGACCATCGGCAAGCTCTCCTCGATGTACGCCTACGCCTGGAAGCAGGGCCTGAAGACCACGTACTACCTGCGCTCCCGCCCGGCGACCCGGATCGCCCGCGCGGCGCGCGCCACCACCGTGCCCGTCCAGCAGCCGGCCGATCCCGAGGCCGTCGCCTGCTCCCTTGAGAACCCCGAGTCCTGCGAGGCCTGCCAGTGATGACCAGCGAACCGAAGAACCTGCTCGACCCGGGCTTCGAACTGACCCTGCGCCCCATGCGCTACCCCGACTTCTACGAGCGCTACCGGGACGCCATCAAGAACACCTGGACCGTGGAGGAGGTCGACCTCCACTCCGACGTGGCGGACCTCGCGAAGCTGACCCCCGCGGAGCAGCACCTCATCGGGCGGCTGGTGGCCTTCTTCGCCACCGGTGACTCGATCGTGGCGAACAACCTGGTGCTGACCCTCTACAAGCACATCAACTCCCCCGAGGCGCGGCTGTACCTGTCGCGGCAGCTCTTCGAGGAGGCGGTGCACGTCCAGTTCTACCTGACCCTGCTGGACACCTACCTGCCCGATCCGGACGACCGGGCGGCGGCCTTCGCGGCCGTGGAGAACATCCCGTCCATCCGGGAGAAGGCCGAGTTCTGCTTCACGTGGATGGACTCGGTGGACAAGCTCGACCGGCTGGAGTCGCGGGCCGACCGCCGGCGCTTCCTGCTGAACCTGATCTGCTTCGCGGCGTGCATCGAGGGCCTGTTCTTCTACGGCGCCTTCGCCTACGTCTACTGGTTCCGCGGCCGGGGCCTGCTGCACGGTCTGGCGACCGGCACCAACTGGGTGTTCCGCGACGAGACGATGCACATGTCCTTCGCCTTCGACGTGGTCGACACCGTGCGCAAGGAGGAGCCGGAGCTGTTCGACGAGGAACTCGGGCAGCAGGTCACCGACATGCTGCGCGAGGCGGTCGAGGCGGAGCTGCAGTTCGCGCGCGACCTGTGCGGGGACGGGCTGCCGGGCATGAACACCGAGTCGATGCGGCAGTACCTGGAGTGCGTCGCGGACCAGCGGCTCCAGCGGCTGGGCTTCGCGCCGGTGTACGGCTCGGAGAACCCGTTCTCCTTCATGGAGCTGCAGGGCGTGCAGGAGCTGACGAACTTCTTCGAGCGGCGCCCGTCCGCGTACCAGGTCGCCGTGGAGGGCACGGTCGACCTGGACGAGGACTTCTAGCCGGGCGCGCGCCCCGGCGCCGCCTCACGCCGCCCGTGCGGTGCGGTGGGGGGCGGCGCCCTGCGCGGGGCGGGACCGTCCGGCGGTGGCGGCCGGGCGGCCGTGGTGCTCGGCGGCGGCGCGGGCGGCCTCGGCCCGCCGGATCTGCCGGTCGATCCGCCGCTCGCGCACGAGGCCGATCACGGCGGGCAGGACCATGAAGACGAAGAGGCCGAGAACGCCCAGCATCGCGGTCAGTGCTTCCATGCGTGTTGTTTCCATGGACACCACTGTCACGCCGAACACTCCTTACCGGCAGTGGCAGGACTGCCGTGGACCCTCGATTTACTGCCAACGGCGGGGCACACTGGAGCCATGCTCCGCAACGTGGCCGCCGTCCTGCTCGACGGCGTGAACCCCTTCGAACTCGGCGTCGTGTGCGAGGTCTTCGGCGTCGACCGCAGCGACGACGGGCTGCCGGTCTACGACTTCGCAGTCGCCTCGGCCGACGGCCCCGCCGTGCGCAGCAACACCGGCTTCACGCTCCAGGTCGAGCACGGCCTGGAGCGGCTGGAGACGGCCGACCTCATCGCCGTGCCCGCCGGTTCCTCCTACGTCTCGCGGGAGTTCCCGCCCGAGCTGCTGGACTCCCTGCGCCGGGCCGTGGACCGGGGCGCCCGGGTGCTCAGCGTCTGCTCCGGGGTGTTCGTGCTCGCCGCGGCGGGACTCCTCGACGGCCGGCGGGTCACCGCGCACTGGAAGCACGCGGACGCGCTGACCCGGCAGTACCCCCATCTGACGGTCGAACCGGACGTCCTCTACGTCGACGAGGACCCGGTGATCACCTCCGCGGGCACCGCGGCCGGCATCGACGCCTGTCTGCACCTGGTGCGCAAGGAGCAGGGCCCGGAGGTGGCCAACAGAATCGCCCGGCGCATGGTCGTCCCCCCGCACCGGGACGGCGGGCAGGCCCAGTACATCGAGCGTCCGCTGCCGCGGTCCGGGGGCGACACCGTCTCCGAGGTGCTGGTGTGGATGGAGCGGCACCTCGACGAGGAGGTCACCGTCGAGCAGCTCGCCGCCCGCGCCCACATGGCCCCGCGCACCTTCGCCCGCCGCTTCCAGCAGGAGACCGGCACCACGCCCTACCGCTGGATCCTGCGCCAGCGGGTGCTGCTCGCGCAGCAGCTGCTGGAGGCGACGGACGAGACGGTGGACGCGATCGCGGGCCGCACCGGCTTCGGCAACGCGGCGGCGCTGCGCCACCACTTCGTCCGCGCCGTGGGGACCACCCCGCACGCCTACCGGCGGACGTTCCGCGGCCCGGAGGCCGCCTGAACGCCCGCCGGCGGGCGGGGTCTCACCGCGCGACCGGCCTCAGCAGCAGCCGGTTGGGGTGCAGTGTGACGCCGATGCGCAGATCGTCGTCGGACTCGGCCACCCGCTCGAAGCGGTAGCGGCCGGCCAGGGCCGCCGTGGTCAGCGTCAACAGGGCCATCGAGAAGTGGTCGCCCGGGCACTTGCGATTACCCACTCCGAAGGGGCGCATGGCATATTTCGGGATGTCCACCGAGCGTTCCGGACGCCATCGGTCCGGGTCGAACTCCAGGTGCCGCTCGTACGACTTCGGGTCGCGCTGGATCGCGTACGGGCTGTAGATGATGTCCGCCCCGGCCGGAATGCGATAGCCGCCGAGTTCCGTCTCGGTCACCGCCCTGCGGGTCAGAATCCAGACGGCGGGACGCAAACGCATTGCCTCGACGACGACATTGTTGGTGTGCGAGAGCCGGTGGACGTCCCGTAATGCCACGGGGCGCCCACCTGTCACCGCTTCTACTTCCTCGCGCACCTTGTCCCCGTGTTCCGGGTGCTCGGCGAGCATGTAGAGCAGTGACATGATCGTGGCCGAGACGGTCTCGCCCCCGGGGGTGAGTATCGCGACCACCTGGTCGTGGATCTCCTGTTCCCCGATGGGGTCGCCATTGTCGTCCTTCGCCTCCAGCAAAGTCGTCAGCAAATCGTTCGGCTTTTGACCGGATGCCCGGCGCTCGGCCACGATCTCGTCGACGAGGAGGTGCAGATCGGCCAGCGCCCGGTTGAATTCGCGGTTGGCCGGGAGCGGCAGTTTGTAGAGCGGTCCGAGGGGCACCACCATGCGCTGGTACATCCCGCGGAAGACGGTGGCGAGCGCGGCGCACAGGCGCTCCGCCCGCTCGTCCATGAACCTGCTGCGGAGCAGGCAGCGGGCGGCGACGCGCACGGCGACCCGGTAGGACTCGGCGGTGCAGTCGATGATCCGCCCGGAGGCCCACCGCTCGGTCAGGGCGTGCACCTCCTCCTCCATGACCGGGCCGTAGCCGGGCAGCGCGTCGAGCCGGAAGGCGGGCTGGATGGTCCGGCGCTGGCGCCGGTGCAGCGGGCCGTTCGCCGTGGCCACGCCCTCCTTGCCGAGCAGGCCCTCCAGGGACTCCCACAGGGGCCCGGAGATGATGTAGTCGGGGTTCAGCGCCAGCGCCCCGGTGAGTTCGGGGGTGGTGACGGCGTACACCGTCTTCGGTCCGAGTTTCAGGCGTACGACGTCGCCGTGGTCGCGCAGTCGGCACATGAAGGCCAGCGGATCGCGCACCAGCCTCCAGCCGTGGCCGAGGACGGGGACGCCCCCGCCGGCCAGGGGCGGCTCGCGCAGGGCGGTCGCCCCGGACGCTCCGGGTTTCACCGACTCGACGGTCATTTCTCACCTGCCGCTTCGTTGTTGACGTACGGGGGCGTGGACCGGTCGTCCCAGTTGTCGACCCGGTACCGGCCGGACTCGTGGTGGAACCAGTAGACGGAACTGAACCAGTTCCGCATGTTGCCGACGCAAGCGCGCACGGCGGCGCTCGTCTCCTTTCCGCCCACGGTGCCGTCGTCGAGGCCGTCGGCGAACCGTAATGCGTCCTGTTCGGCGTCCAGGAATTCGCTGACGCATTGCTCGACGCGGCGCCTGACATCGGCGATGGCCTCTTCGAGCGTCAGCCCCTCGTGGGTGATGAGACTGATGCCGAGATTGTGCACCTCACTGCCCGCTATTTCCTTCGGAAGTGAGCACAGGTCGTTGTACCAGGCGGCGAATTCCTGACTGAGCAGCGCCGCTCTCCGGTACGCCGGGTGTTTCCGTACCGCGTCCGGGAGTTCACTTCCCGCACTCGGTTCCAGGAGATCCGTCCATATCCGGTGCGCGAAGGTGAGCCGGCGCAGTTCCAAATATTCCTCGACGGTGGGGACAATGCCCTCCGTACGGTTGTGGAACTCCCGGTCGTACGCCTCGATCACGGCGTGGAAATGGCGGGCGAACCGGGCGTTCCAACTGTCCGGGAGGAACGCGTACAGCCGCCGCACGCTGTCCGCGAGCCCCGCCACCACCGGATCCGCGTGGTCCAGGTGGTCGGCGGGGCGGTCGAGGGCCGTGTGCAGCCCGTCCTTCAGCCGCCGCCAGGCGGCGGCGCGGCCGTGCACGATGTCGCGGTCGTGCCGGTCGTCCCAGACGAAGAACCACGCGCTGTAGTCCGCTATCGCCTGTAGGACCTCGTCGGGGGCGCCTATGTAGTAGCCCGCCATAAGATCGGTGTAGCACAGGCCATCGGCATATTCCTCCACCTTGTCCGCCGGCATGAGCCGCTTTTCGAGCAGCCATGCCCGGGTGGCCTCCTGAAGCCTTGGCCAATATGGATGGAGTTGCCGGGGAAACGCCGCCTCGATCACCGGAAGAGACAGCGCCGGTGGAACTGCGATGGTGGTCGGTGTCGATGTGGTGCCGTGTGACAAAGCATGCACGAACAATCCCCTCTCAGCCGCCGGTTGCCGCGTGGCCGGCCCCCGAGCCGACCACGTGCCGTGCGTATCCCCACCCCTCCATTCAGCACCACAACTGACCGCTCTGGGAACGGATTTGCTTATTTCGGTACGTCACGCGGCGCACAGACGAACGGCGTCCGATCGGGGTGGACCCGAAGGGACGCCGTACGCGGGGAAGCGGAGGGACCGGCCGCGGCCGGTCAGTCGTTGGCCACCACGGGGTAACGCGGCTCGTTCTCGGCCATCTGGCGCAGCGCGTCCTTGCGTTCGCGCTTCGACAGCCGGTCGATGTAGAGGTAGCCGTAGAGGTGATCGGTCTCGTGCTGCAAACACCGTGCGAAGTAGCCGGTGCCGCGCACCCGGACCGGGTTGCCCTTCTCGTCCTGCCCGGTCACCTCGGCGTAGTCGGGGCGGGCCAGCGGCGCGTAGGCCGTGGGCACCGACAGACAGCCCTCGTTGCTGTCGTCCAGCCGGCGCCGGTCGGCGGGCAGTTCGACCAGCCGGGGGTTGCAGATGGCACCGACGTGCCGCACGCCCTCGTCGTCCGGGCAGTCGTACACGAAGACCTTCAGGTCGACGCCGATCTGGTTGGCGGCCAGGCCCACGCCCTCGGCGGTGCGCTGGCTGGCGAACATGTCGGCGACCAGCTGCTGCAAATCGTCGCCGAAGTCCGTGACGTCCTTGCACTCCTTGTGCAGCACCGGGTTGCCGACCACGGTGATCGGGCGCGAGGTGCCGCGCTCACGCCAGGACGCCTCGCGCTCCTCGCAGTCCTCCGTGTCGATGACGTACCCCTCGTCGTCGACGGGGAGCACGCCCGCGTGCTGCTGATCGGTGTCCTGCTGAGCCATGACCGACGTGTGCCTTCCTGGAAAAAACCGGGCTGTGATGCTGATACAGGGTACGGCGAACGGTCCGCCCGCCCGCCCCTAACAGACCTCTTCGAGGTCCCGCCAGTCCCGGGAGTCCGGGCTGTCCGCGACCCACCCGTCCAGCAGCCCCCGGACCAGCGACGCCGGCGCGGCGATCCCGCACTCGCGCTCCGGCACCCACAACTGCCCGTCGGTGCGGTGGCCCAGCGGGCCGGGGTGCCCTGGCTCACTGTGGTCGTGCGGGTCCAGGTGCTCGCCCTCGCCCTCGTCGGACGGCATGCGTGACTCCGAGCACATCCGGCAGAGCAGCCGCACGGAGGACGACCAGTCCTCGGCGGCGAAACCGGCGTCGGAGGCCAGCTGCTCCAGCGCGTCCCGGTCCGTCTCGGACGCGGCCTCCAGCAGCACCACCCAGGTCGGCACCGGCGACGGCGCCCACAACTCGATCTCGTCGAACACCGGGTAGGTGTGCCCGGCGGCGGTGCTCCGCTCGCCGTGCGGCACGCCGTCGTGCAGCACGACCTCGCCCCAGCGGCGCCCGGAGGACGGCAGCGGGATGGACAGCACCTCGATCCGGGCGGGGTCGAGGCGCCGCCCCCACACCACCTCGGCCTCCCCCTCGGGGGACAGCCGTACGGCGGCGCTGCCCAGGTCCATGCCGAGGGGTTCACCGGAGTCGGTGGCCGGGCCGGGCACCTTCAGGCCGTAGGCCTGCCAGGCCCTCCGGGCCAACGGCCAGTCCTGGAGGGCGGTGGCGGCGATCCCCACGTTCCACCAGTCGGGAGCGCCGGTGTCGCGGTCGAGCAGTGCCACGGCCCGCAGACCTGCCGCGCGCGCCTGCTCCCAGTCGTGCCGGAACTTGTGCAGCAGCGCGAGGTTGAACCAGGACTCCGACAGCCAGGGCTCCAGATCGGCGGCACGTGTCAGCAGCGCGCCCGCGTCCTCGTACCGGCCGTCGCCGATGAGCGTGAACGCACGGTCCGTGGCCTGCCGCCAGGAGGCGGAGGGCCGGTGCCGTCCCTTGCCGAAGATCCTCACGATTCCCGCCTGCCAGTTCCGTCGCTGGGCCGGCTGTACCTGTCCGCGCCCCCGGACACCCTCTCCTTCGCATCCAACCACGTACGGCCGGAGAGGCGCTCATTACCCATGGGTTACCCAGCCTCGGGCGGGGTCAGACAGTCCCGTTCGCCGCTCCCGCCCCGTGCGGTGTCCGTGTTCACGTGCCCCCCGTGTTCCGTGCCAGTACCCGGGCCAGCGCCTCGACGACCTCGGGCGCGTACTCCCCCGCGGTGCCGAGCCGCAGTTCCTCGAGCGCCGTCAGCTGCCCGCCCGGCCCTCCTTCCCGGGACTTCTCCTCGTACGCGTTCACCACCCGGACAATGCGCGCGGCGAGCGGCTGTTCCCGGTGCGGGTCGGCCTGCTGCTCGACGATCCCGGCCACCCGGGGGTCCACCCCGGTCTGGCGCACCACGGCACCGCCGAGCAGCGCGATCCGGCGCTGTTCGGGGACGGGCAGGGCGGCGGTGGCGCCGGCCGGGACCGGGTCGACGAGGCTGAGCTGGCCGATGTCGTGCATCAGGGCGGCGTACTCCAGCACGGTCAGCTCGGGCTCGGTCAGCCCGAGGTCCCGGCCCACCGCCTGGCTGAGCGCGGCGACCCGCCGGGCGTGCCCGGCCGGGGTGCAGCCGGCGATCTCGGTGGCCCGCGCGAGGGAGGCGATGGTCTGCCGGTAGGTGGCGCGCACCGCCGCGTAGCGCCGGTAGGACAGCTGTGCCAGCAGCAGGGGCACGGAGAAGACGGGCAGCGCCCACAGCCCCACGACCGCGACCCCGAGCGCCATCACCGCGCCCGTGGCGACGACGGCGGCCCCGATGCCGGGCACCGCCCGCAGTTCGTCGCGCAGCACGGGCGGGAACGGCCACCCGGTGCGGGAGTGGGCCAGCGCGGCGGCGAGCACGGCGTCGCACAGCGCGGTGAGGGACAGCAGGGCGAGCAGCAGCAGCGCGTGGGCGGGGCCGCCCCAGCCGTCGAAGGCGCCCTGGTTGTAGAGGGGCTGGAAGCACACGGCGACGAAGCCGACGGTCAGCACCCGGCGGGCCGGTGCGTCGAGGGTGGGGCCGTCGCCGCGCCCGACGTGCGGCACGCTGCCGAGCAGGGACGCGGCGAGCACGACGGTGACGACCTGGGCGGCGCCGTGGCGGGTGGGCTCCCCCGCGGTCTCGCCGAGCAGCGCGTACGACAGCGCGCCCGCGGCGGCGAGCGGCGCGGCCTCCCGGATCCGTGTCCCGTTGCGCCGGGTGAGCTCGCCGACGGTGATGAGCACCCCGAAGGCCAGGGCGGCACCCCGTTCCTCCACCCCGTGGTAGAGGGTGGTGCCCAGGGATCCGGCGGCGAGGACGGCGGCGCACAGGTGCACGACGGTGTGCAGCCGGGGCCTCATCGGCGCGCCCCGGGCCGGCCGGTGACGGGTGCGGCGGGCTCGGGCACGTCGGCGGCGCGGGCGTCGTCGGCGGTCACCGCCGGATGCCAGCCGGTCCGGCCGATCGCGCGGACCAGCGCGCCCACCATCCGGGGGTCGAAGTGGGTGCCCGCGCACCTGCGCAGTTCCTCCAGTGCCACGGGCACGGGCCGCGCCCTGCTGTAGGAGCGGGTGGAGGTCATCGCGTCGAAGGCGTCGGCGACCGCGACCACCCGCGCGGACTCGGGGATCTGACCGCCCGCCAGCCCGTAGGGGTATCCGCTGCCGTCGAGCCGCTCGTGGTGGTGCAGCACCGCCGCGCGGGCCTCGCCGAGGAAGGAGATGCCCCGCACCATCTCGTGGCCGTACTCGGGGTGCAGTTCGATCACCCGGCGCTCCTCGGGGGTCAGCGGGCCGTTCTTGGTGAGCAGCCGGGTGGGAACCCCGAGTTTGCCGACGTCGTGCAGGATGCCGGCGAACCGCAGTACCTCGACCCGTTCGTCGTCCATGCCGAGCTCCCGCGCGATCATCATGGACGCCCGTCCGACGCGTTCGCTGTGCCCGCGCGTGTATCCGTCCTTGATGTCCACGGCCTGGACGAGCGCGCGGATCGTCGCCTGGTGGGCGGCGCGCTCCCGGTGGTACTGGGCGAAGGCCCACCACGAGACGCCCATCGGCAGCAGTACGAACAACGCGGCCACGGGCCCGTAGGGGCTGCGCCACAGCAGCGCCATCATGAGTCCGGCGAGGCCGTGCACGGTGAGCGGCACCAGCGACCGGAGGAAGAGCCGCCACCAGGCGTCCGGTGCCGCCGTCCGGCCCCCGCGCGGGGGCACGCCGGCCGTCAGCGCCACGATGCCGCCGTCCAGCAGGGTGAGGACCAGGCAGAACACCACGACCGCGGCCCCGGCCGTCGCGAGCGCGCCGGGGACGTCGCAGTCGGCCACCGCGTCCCGGCCCCCGGTCGCCAGGTGGACGCGGCCCGCGGCCCACACAGCGAGCACCAGCTGGCCGGCCCGCCAGAGCCGGCGCGCCAGGTACGGCCGTCGCTCCACGGGCAGCAGCAACGCCCCGGGCAGCGCGACCAGCGCCGCGGCGTGCGGCGGCAGCAGGAAGGCCCCGGCGAGCAGGACGGGGTGGAAGGTTCCGCCCGGGTGCGGGGCGGCGACGAGACGGGACCGGGCGAGGCGCTCACAGCCGGCGTACAGCGCGGCGAGCAGGGCCACCGCCCGCCACGGGGTCGGGGCGCCGGGCGGCGGCGGCAGACAGACCAGGGCCGCCAGCGCGACACAGACGACGTACGCGCGGGCCCGTGCCGGTAACGCCTCCATGAACCCCTCCCCGACTGTGCCCGCCGCACGCGGCCTGCCGCCTGCCAGGCTCCGGAGCCTAGGACGACGGGGGGTGCCTCCACGGGCCGATAACCCGCGGATTAGCACGTACGAGTGACGGGGGGGGCCGGGGACCGGTGGGGTGTCAGGACTCCTGGGGAGCGGCCGGCGAGGCCGTGACGTCCTGGTCGGGCACGGCCTCGCCGGAGCGGATCAGGTCGATCCGGCCCATCACCTTGGAGCGCAGGTCACCCGGCACGTCGTCATGCCCGCAGCAGCGCTTGACCAGCTTCTTCACGGCCTGCTCCAGCCCGTACTTCTCCAGACAGGGCGAGCATTCCTCGAAGTGGTGCTCGAACTTCACGCAGTCGGAATCCGGCATCTCACGGTCGAGGAACTCGTAGAGATGATCGAGGATTTCGCTGCAATCCGTCTCGTGCGGCTCTCCGCAGCTCATGACCCCGAGCCTTTCGCTTCGTTCGACTCTCCGGCGCCGGCCGGGACCAGTCCGCGCTCACGCGCGTAGTCCTCGAGCATGCCGCGCAACTGACGACGACCCCGGTGCAGCCGGGACATGACCGTACCGATGGGTGTCCCCATGATGTCCGCGATCTCCTTGTAGGCAAAGCCCTCGACATCGGCGAGGTACACCGCGATGCGGAACTCCTCGGGGATCGCCTGGAGTGCTTCCTTCACGTCCGAGTCGGGCAGGTGGTCCAGCGCCTGCGACTCGGCGGAGCGCAGACCCGTGGACATGTGCGACTCGGCGCGCGCGAGCTGCCAGTCCTCGATCTCCTCGGCCGCACTGCGCTGGGGTTCGCGCTGCTTCTTGCGGTACGAGTTGATGAAGGTGTTGGTGAGGATCCGGTACAGCCACGCCTTGAGGTTGGTGCCTTCGCGGAACTGGTGGAAGGACGCGTACGCCTTGGCGTACGTCTCCTGCACCAGGTCCTCGGCGTCGGCCGGGTTGCGCGTCATGCGCAGCGCGGCGGAGTACATCTGGTCGAGGAACTCCAGCGCGTCGCGCTCGAAGCGCGCGCTGCGCTCCTCGGTCGACTCCGCGCCCGTGCCGCCCCGGCCCTCGGGCTGCTCCGCCTGGCCGTGTTCGGTCCCTGCGTCGGTACCGGGAACCGGACCCACCTCCTCCAGTGATGTCGTGAGGCCGAAACCGGTCTCACCCGAATCGGAGGATAGACGACGATCCGGTCCGCCCGCCGCCCGAATGGGGGCGGTCTTGGCCGCGTGCAGCACCGTCCAGTCCAGGTCGGCGCGGGCACTGCGACTCGGGCAGAAGGTCGAACCCATGCGGCGGACTTCCTCTCCTACGACGGCGGTGCCGTTGACCGGCACATACGTCCGCCTCAACAGCAGGAGCCACCCGGGCATTCCCGGCGCCTCACGCGAGTGAGGCGGCCCACCGCACGACCGCGTCCGTGACGACCGCCACGGCCTCCTCCTGCGTGATCCCCGCCCGCTTGGGCACGGCGAGGCCGTGGTCGCCGTGCGCCACCTCGACCAGGTCGTACGCCCACCCGTCCCCCACCACCGTCCTGGCACCGGCACGGTCACGGCCCCCGCCGTACCCGGGGAACTCGGCGGGCCTGCCGAACGGGTCGTTGCCGCCCTGGACCACGAGGGTGGGCACCCCGGCGCCGAGCAGCTCCTCGGCGCGGGACTTCTCGGGCCTGCCCGGCGGGTGCAGGGGGAAGCTCAGGGCGAGGACCGCGCGGGCGCCCAGTTCCGTGGCCGTACGGCAGGCGACGCGGGCGCCGGCGCTGCGTCCGCCGGAGACCACCGGCAGGCCCGGCGCGGCCAGCGCGGGCCAGACGCCGCGCCAGCCCGCGTCCAGCGTCTTCGGTGCGGGGGCCACCTTCCTGCCGGCCACCCGCCAGGGCTGTTCGACGAGGGCGACGGTCACACCGTGCGCGGGCAGCGCGGCGGCCAGCGCCCTCAGGTCCCGGGCCTCGATGCCGCCGCCGGCGCCGTGGCCCGCCGCGAGGACGAGGCGGGGGCGCCGGGCGCGGTGCCAGGTGATGCGGGCGGTGCCCGCGTCCGTCTCGACGGTCTCGGTGCTGTCTGTCGTGTCGGAGGTCACGTCAGAAGAGTGTGCCCTCTTCGGGTCCGGCCAGCTCCTTCAGCAGCTCCGGTCCGTTGTTGCGGACGTTGCTGACCGCCGTGCTCACCGGGTAGGCGCGCATCAGGCCGGGGGGCGGCGGGGCGAGCAGCGCGCGCAGGTCGTCGACGTCGGTGCGGGCGGGATCCAGCCAGGCGTCCCAGCGGTCCGGGGTGAGCATCAGCGGCATCCGCGGGTGGATCTCGGCGAGGGCGTGCGGGCCGTCCGCCGGGGCCACGGCGAGCGGGTCGGTCTCCGCCTCGGTGGTGATGACGGAGCAGGTCACCCACCAGGCCCGGGGGTGGTCGTCCGGCAGGGTCCGGTCCCGCCAGAACTCGTACAGTCCCGCCATGGCGAACACCGAGCCGTCGGCCGGGGTCACGAAGTACGGCTGCTTGCGGGGCCGCTTCTTCCTCCCCTCGACCTCCAGCTCGCGCTCCTCCTTGCCGGTGACCCACTCGTAGTAGCCGTCGGCCGGCAGGATGCAGCGCCGGGAGGAGAAGGCGCGGCGGTACGACGGCTTCTCGTGGACGGTCTCCGCGCGGGCGTTGATCATCCGGGCGCCGCCCTCGGGCGTCTTGGACCAGGAGGGCACCAGGCCCCACTTCAGCCGGCGCAGCTGCCGGACCGGGCGCGGGTCCGCCGCGTCCTTCAGGGCACGGTCGAGGACGGCGTAGACCTCCTTGGTCGGCGCCACGTTGTAGTCGGGCTCCAGGGTCTCCTCCGGCTCCCACTTCTCGACCTCGAAGACTCCTGCGAGATCCTCGGGCCTGCGACTCGATGCATACCGTCCGCACATACGTGCAACACTGCCAGACTCCGCACGCCCAGAGGGAGCGATCCGAAACACATGGAAGTCATGGTCAGCACCGCGTCCGCCTCGCTCGCCTCCCTCTGGGACGAGGTCTCCGGAACCCAGCCCGACCCGGACGTGTGGGTGGTCGTCGCCACCCTGGCCGCCGCGGCCGCCGTCGTCGTACCGCGGGGACTGTGGCGGCTGTCCCGCAACGCCATCACCATCGCCCACGAGGGCGGCCACGGCCTGGTGGCGCTGCTCACCGGCCGCACGCTGACCGGGATACGGCTGCACTCCGACACCAGCGGTCTGACCGTCAGCCGCGGCAAGCCGCACGGCATCGGCATGATCCTGACGGCCGCCGCCGGCTACACCGCTCCCCCGCTGCTGGGTCTGGGCGGTGCCGCGCTGCTCGGCACCGGGCGCATCACGCTGCTGCTGTGGCTGGCCACGGTGCTGCTGGTGGCGATGCTGGTGATGATCCGCAACGCCTATGGAGCGGTGTCGGTGCTGGTCACCGGGGGCACGTTCGTGCTCGTGTCCTGGCTGGCGGGTCCCCAGGTGCAGGCGGCGTTCGCCTACGCCGTGGTGTGGTTCCTGCTGCTCGGCGGGGTGCGCCCGGCCTTCGAGCTCCAGGCCAAGCGGTCGCGCGGGGGCGCGGGCGACTCCGACGCGGACCAGTTGTCCCGCCTGACGCACGTCCCCGCGGGGCTGTGGCTGTTCCTGTTCCACGCGGTGTCGCTGTGCGCGGTGCTGGGCGGCGGGCGATGGCTGCTCGGGCTGTGACCCACCTCCGAGCACACCCCTCGGCGGCCGGGGCGCCGTAGGTTCCCGGCGGCTCGACGCACCGGACAGGCCCCGCGGCAGCGGCGCCGCACCCGAAGCACGGCCTGCCCGCCCGCCTCCTTATAAAGTGGGCCCATGGCCCCGAACCCCACGCACACCGCCCTCTGGCCCGCCCCGCACGCGAGCGGAGCCGTCGACGCGACGGTCCACGTGCCCGGGTCCAAGTCGGTCACCAACCGTGCCCTCGTGCTCGCCGCCCTCGCCTCCGAGCCGGGCTGGCTGCGCCGCCCGCTGCGCTCCCGCGACACCCTGCTGATGGCGGGCGCGCTGCGCGCGATGGGCGTCGAGATCGAGGAGGGCGTGGGCCCCGACGGCACCGGCGAGGCCTGGCGGGTGCTCCCCACGGGCCTGCACGGCCCGGCCACGGTCGACGTCGGCAACGCCGGCACGGTGATGCGGTTCCTGCCCCCGGTCGCCACGCTGGCCGACGGCCCCGTCCGCTTCGACGGCGACCCGCGTTCCTACGAGCGTCCCCTGAACGGCGTCATCGACGCGCTGCGCCGCCTCGGTGCCCGGATCGACGACGAGGACCGCGGCGCGCTGCCGATGACGGTGCACGGCGGCGGCGCCCTGGACGGCGGCACGGTGGAGGTCGACGCCTCCTCGTCCTCCCAGTTCGTCAGCGCCCTGTTGCTGTCCGCGCCGCGCTTCAACCAGGGCGTGGAGGTCCGGCACACCGGGGCGACGCTGCCCTCCGTGCCGCACATCCGCATGACGGTCGACATGCTCCGCGCGGTGGGCGCCCAGGTGGACACCCCCGAGTCGGGCGGCGAGCCCGACGTCTGGCGGGTCACGCCGGGTGCCCTGCTCGGCCGGGACCTGACCATCGAGCCGGACCTGTCCAACGCCCAGCCGTTCCTGGCGGCGGCGCTGGTGACGGGCGGCCGGGTCGTCGTCCCGGACTGGCCGGCGCGCACCACCCAGCCCGGTGACCGGCTGCGGGAGATCTTCACCGAGATGGGCGGCTCCTGCGAGCTGACCGAGTACGGGCTGGTGTTCACCGGCTCCGGCTCGGTCCACGGCATCGACGTGGACCTCGGCGAGGTCGGCGAGCTGACGCCGGGCATCGCCGCCGTCGCGGCGCTCGCGGACTCCCCGTCAACGCTGCGCGGCGTGGCCCACCTGCGGCTGCACGAGACGGACCGGCTGGCCGCGCTCACCAAGGAGATCAACGAACTGGGCGGTGACGTCACCGAGACCGCCGACGGCCTGCACATCCGTCCGCGCCGGCTGCACGGCGGGATCTTCCACACCTACGAGGACCACCGCATGGCCACCGCGGGCGCGATCATCGGACTCGCGGTCGAAGGGGTGCAGATCGAGAACGTGGCGACGACGGCGAAGACCCTGCCGGACTTCCCCGACCTGTGGACCGGGATGCTCGGGGCGTAGGGGTCACCATGCGCCGCTACGGCAAGCACACCGACGAGGACGACATCCGCTCGCGCCCCAACCGCAAGGGCAACCGCCCGCGCACCCACATCCGGCCCAAGCACGAGGACGCCGCCGAGGGCCTGGTCCTCACCGTCGACCGGGGCCGGCTGACCTGCCTGGTCGACGACCGGATCGTGATGGCGATGAAGGCCCGCGAGCTGGGCCGCAAGGCGGCGGTGGTCGGTGACCGGGTGGCCATCGTCGGCGACCTGACCGGCGACAAGGACACGCTCGCGCGGATCGTGCGGATCGAGGAGCGCGCGTCGGTGCTGCGCCGTACCGCGGACGACGACGACCCCTACGAGCGGGTCGTCGTCGCCAACGCCGACCAGCTCGCCGTCGTCACCGCCCTCGCCGATCCCGAGCCCCGCCCCCGCCTGATCGACCGCTGCCTGGTCGCCGCGTACGACGGGGGCCTGACCCCGCTGCTGGTGCTGACCAAGTCGGACCTCGCGCCGCCGGACAAGCTGCTGGAGCTCTACGGCGACCTCGACATCCCCTACGTGGTCACCAGCCGCGCGGAGCTGGAGAGCGGTGCGGCGGCGGACCGGGTGCGGGAGCAGCTGGACGGGCGGATCACGGCCTTCGTGGGCCACTCCGGGGTCGGCAAGACGACGCTGGTGAACGCGCTGGTGCCGGAGGAGCGGCGGCGTACGACCGGGCACGTCAACGCGGTGACGGGGCGGGGGCGGCACACGACGACCTCCGCGCTGGCGCTGCCGCTGGCGGGCGCGGAGGGCTGGGTGATCGACACACCGGGCGTGCGGTCGTTCGGTCTCGCCCACGTCGACCCGTCCCGGGTCATCCACGCCTTCCCCGATCTGGAGCCGGGCACCGAGGGCTGTCCGCGCGCGTGCAGTCACGACGAGCAGGACTGCGCGCTGGACGCCTGGGTGGCCGAGGGCCACGCGGACGGGGCGCGCCTGTACTCGCTGCGACGGCTGCTGTCGACGCGGGAGCGCACGGAGGGCGACTGACCTTCGCGGTGTTTGTCGTGGCGTCCGGGCGGTAAGTGCATAATCGCACCGAGCCGGACCCGAACCTGCCGAACCCGGCGAAGCGGTCACTGTACGTGGGGACGAGCGGGAGGACGACACATGGCGTGGCTGCTGGTCGTAGTGGCCGGGTTGCTCGAGACCGGGTTCGCCGTGTGTCTGAAGCTGTCGCACGGCTTCACACGCCTGTGGCCGACCGTGGCGTTCTGCGTGTTCGCGCTGGGCAGCTTCGGACTGCTGACCCTGTCGCTGAAGAAGCTGGACGTGGGACCCGCGTACGCGGTGTGGACGGGCATCGGTGCGGCGGGGACGGCCATCTACGGGATGGTGTTCCTCGGGGACCTGGTCTCGACGCTGAAGATCGTCTCGATCACCCTGGTGATCGTCGGGGTGATCGGCCTGCAACTGTCGGGGTCCGCGCACTGATCCCTACGGCGCCGGCTGCCGGAGCAGGGCGCCGCGCACCAGGTCGGCGACGCCGTCGCCGGGCGGCGGCGCGGTGACGCAGGACAGGGCGAGGCGGACCACCAGTTCACAGGACCGGGCCAGTTCGGCGGTGTCGGCGCGGGGGACGCCGGGACCGGCCAGGACGGCGACGGCACGGTCGCGGACGAGGGCGACGAGGTCGGCCGGTGAGGGCAGCGGGCCGTCGGCGCGGCGCTGCGCGGGCACGGCGGAGGCGGACGGCACCGCCGTCAGGGCCGGGGAGGGCAGGCGCTCGCTCCAGCAGCCGGTGAGCAGGGCGCGGACCAGGGCGTTGTCGCGGGCGCTGGCGGCGGTCCACTCGGCGGTCGCGGTCAGCCGGTCGCGCGGGTCGGTGGGGCCGGTGAGCGCGCGGTCGACCCCGGCGAGGTAGCCGTCGGCCTCGCGGCGGACCAGGGCCCGGGCGAGACCGTCCTTGCTGCCGAACTCGTTGTAGAGGGTCTGCCGGGAGACGCCGGCCGAGGCGGCGACGTCCACCATCCGCACCGCCGGCCAGGGGCGGCGCGCGAGCGCCGTGCGGGCGGCGTCCAGCAGGGACTCCCGAGCTGCGGGCATCTTCGCCTCCTCGGGGTGAGCGGCCGGCCCCGCGGTTCAGATTTGACGCGGTGCCGGGGGCTGTCAAGGCTTCGCGGGCCCCCGGTGGCCCCGGGGCGACCTCGGCGGATACCGTTCGTTGCATGCCCGACTACCTCGACGACCTGCGTCTCGCCCACGTCCTCGCCGACGCCGCCGACGCCGCGACGATGGACCGGTTCAAGGCCCTCGACCTCAAGGTGGAGACCAAACCGGACATGACGCCGGTGAGTGAGGCCGACAAGGCCGCGGAGGAACTGATCCGCGGCCACCTCCAGCGCGCCCGCCCGAGAGACGCGGTGCTCGGCGAGGAGTACGGGGTGGAGGGCACGGGGCCGCGGCGCTGGGTGATCGATCCGATCGACGGCACCAAGAACTACGTCCGCGGGGTTCCCGTGTGGGCGACGCTGATCGCCCTGATGGAAGCCGGCGAGGGGGGCTTCCAGCCGGTCGTGGGGGTCGTGTCCGCGCCCGCTCTCGGCCGTCGCTGGTGGGCCGCGCGGGGGCACGGCGCCTTCGCCGGCCGCAGCCTGTCGTCGGCCACCCGGCTGCGGGTCTCGAAGGTCTCCAAGATCTCCGACGCCTCCTTCGCGTACTCCTCGCTCAGCGGCTGGGAGGAGCAGGGCCGGCTGGACGGTTTCCTGGACCTGACCCGCGAGGTGTGGCGCACCCGCGCGTACGGCGACTTCTGGCCGTACATGATGGTCGCCGAGGGGTCCGTCGACCTGTGCGCCGAACCGGAGTTGTCGCTCTGGGACATGGCCGCCACCGCGATCGTCGTCACGGAGGCCGGCGGCACCTTCACCGGGCTTGACGGCCGCCCCGGACCGCACAGCGGCAACGCGGCCGCCTCGAACGGCCTGCTGCACGACGAACTGCTGGGCTATCTGAACCAGCGCTACTGAGGCGTGAGGGCCTGCCCGGCAGGACGCGCCGGGCGGGCCCGTGTTCCGCGTGCGCGCCCCCAACCGGCCGCACGCGCCCTCTTGTTGACCCCCGCGGTGCCTGCCACTCTGAGAGTCCCCCCACTTGTGAATGTGTGAACCGTGAACGGGCGGGCCCCGTCCCCGCCTGCCTCGCGGCTTCCGCCAGGAGGTGGCTCCATCCATGCTCGTCCGTGACGCCATGAGCACCGTGGTCCTCACCATCGGCCCCGCCCACACCCTCCGCCAGGCCGCCGCCCTGATGTCCGCCCGCCGGGTGGGCGCGGCCGTGGTCCTCGACCCCGACGGCACCGGCATCGGCATCCTCACCGAACGGGACGTCCTCAACTCCCTGGGCCTCGGCCAGGATCCGGACACCGAGCGCGCCCACGCGCACACCACCACCGACGTCGTCTTCGCCGCCCCGTCCTGGACCCTGGAGGAGGCCGCCGCCGCCATGACCCACGGCGGTTTCCGCCATCTGATCGTGCTCGACCGGGGCGGGCCCGCCGGTGTCGTCTCGGTCCGCGACATCATCCGCTGCTGGGCACCGGAGCGGCAGCGGGCCCAGCACGTCCCGGCGTAGTGACATGCGCGACGGGCCGGACCCCGAATGGGAATCCGGCCCGTCTTCCGACAAGCGGTCCAGCGCTGGAATCAGCCGCGCAGGGCCTGGACCGCGGCCTCCAGCCGCTTGCCGAAGTCCTCGTCCGCCTGGCGGAAGTTGTTGATCGCGCGGTCGGCGATGTCGTCGCGCGTGACCCCCGAGATGGCGTTCGCCAGGTTCTTGACCAGGCGCTCCTTCTCGTCCTCCGACATCAGCCGGTACAGGTTGCCCGCCTGTACGAAGTCGTTGTCCTCGGCGTGGACGGGCGTGACCGTCTCCCCGGTGACACCGGTGACCGCGACGGGCTGCCACAGCGCACGGTCCGTCTGGAACGGGCCGCCGAAGCTGTTCGGCTCGTAGTTCTTCGCGCCCTTGTGGCGGCCGTCGTAGAGGAAGCCGTCACGGGAGTGGGTGCGCGCCTCGGTGGCGTGCGGGCGGTTCACCGGCAGGTGGTCGGCGTTGATGCCGACGCGGTAGCGGTGGGCGTCGCCGTAGGCGAAGAGGCGGCCCTGGAGCATCTTGTCCGGGGAGGGACCGATGCCCGGCACGAAGTGGGCGGGGCTGAAGACGGACTGCTCGACCTCGGCGAAGATGTTCTCCGGGTTGCGGTTGAGCTCCAGCTTGCCGAACTCGATCAGCGGGTAGTCCGCGTGCGGCCAGACCTTGGTCAGGTCGAACGGGTTGAAGCGGTACGTCGCCGCCTCGGCCGCCGGCATGACCTGCACGGAGACGGTCCAGGACGGGAAGTCGCCGCGCTCGATGGCCTCGCGCAGGTCCCGCTGGTGGGAGTCGGGGTCCTTGCCCGCGAGGATCTCGGCCTCCTCGGCGGTCAGGTTCTTGATGCCCTGGTCGGTCTTGAAGTGGTACTTGACCCAGAAGGCCTCGCCCGCCTCGTTGTTCCACTGGTAGGTGTGCGAGCCGAAGCCGTCCATGTGGCGGTAGGACGCCGGGATGCCGCGGTCACCGAAGAGCCAGGTCACCTGGTGCGTGGACTCGGGCGACAGGCCCCAGAAGTCGAAGACGTTGTCCGCCTCCTGCGAGCCGGTGTACGGGTCGCGCTTCTGGGTGTGGATGAAGTCGGGGAACTTGATGGCGTCCCGGATGAAGAACACCGGGGTGTTGTTGCCGACGAGGTCGTAGTTGCCCTCCTCGGTGTAGAACTTCAGCGCGAAACCGCGCGGGTCGCGCACGGCGTCCGCGGCACCCAGGTTGCCGGCCACCGTCGAGAAGCGCAGGAAGGTCTCCGTCTGCTTGCCGACCTCGGAGAGGAACGCGGCCCTGGTGTACCGCGTGACATCGGCGGTCACCGTGAAGGTGCCGTAGGCGCCGGCGCCGCGGGCGTGCACCACACGCTCCGGGATGCGCTCGCGGTTGAAGTGGGCCAGCTTCTCCAGGAGGAGCTGGTCCTGAACGAGGACCGGGCCGCCGACGCCCGCGGTCTCGCTGTTCTGGTTGTCGGCAACCGGGGCACCGGCCTCCGTAGTGAGCGGTCCCTGCGTCACGTGCGCCTCCTGCGTCATCACCGGACCAACCTGGTCCTTGGCTAAAGCCGATCCCGATCCTACAATGGACAATGTCTAAGTCAAGTAAAGCTCCAAAGTCACACCCATTCGGGACCTGGTCCCCTTGCTGTTAGGCTGGTGCCTATGAGTGACCTTCTGGAACGGCTCCGCGGACGTGGATGGCGGATGACCGCGCAGCGCCGTGTCGTGGCCGAGGTCCTCGACGGCGAACACGTCCACCTGACGGCCGACGAGGTGCACGCCAGGGCTGTCGCCAAGCTGCCCGAGATCTCCCGGGCGACCGTCTACAACACCCTGGGCGAGCTGGTCTCGCTCGGCGAGGTGCTGGAGGTCGCCACGGACAAGCGCGCCAAGCGCTACGACCCCAACGCCCACCGCCCGCACCACCACCTGGTGTGCGCGCGCTGCGGCGCGATCCGCGACGTCCACCCGACCGGCAACCCGCTGGCCGACCTCCCGGACACGGAGCGCTTCGGCTTCACGGTCTCCGACGTCGAGGTGACGTACCGCGGGCTCTGCCCGAACTGCGCGGGGGCGTAGACGACTTCGCGGCGAAAGCCCCGGCACCCTGGGTGCCGGGGCTCGCCGTCGTCCCGCACCGGCCCGATGACCGCCGCGCGCACACCGAAGGGCCGGAACCCTTTCGGATTCCGGCCCTTCGGACTTCAGTAGCGGGGACAGGATTTGAACCTGCGACCTCTGGGTTATGAGCCCAGCGAGCTACCGAGCTGCTCCACCCCGCGTCGATGAATGCAACGTTACGTCAAGGACGCGGACAGAAGCAAATCGCTTCTCCGGCGGCCGCCTGGCGCCGTCTCACGCCGACAGTTCCTGGCGCAGGGCGTCGCGGAGACGGGTGGCGCGCTCGGTCACCGCGGCGGGGCCCAGGGCCGCCGCCCGGTCGGCCCAGCTCTGCCCCTCGGCCAGCTCGCCGCGCCGCGCGTAGACCAGCGCGAGGCGCAGTGCCGCACGGCCGTGTCCCGCGTCGGCCGCGCGGGTCCACCACACGGCCGCCTCGGGCTCGCTGCCCTCACGGGCCAGCAGCAGGCCGAGGTTGAAGGCGCCGTTGCGGGAACCGGCCTCGGCCGCCTCCCGGTACCAGCGGGCCGCCTCGACGACGTCACCGCGGGCCGCGGCGAGCATCCCGACGCGCACCTGGGCGCGGCGGTGCCCCTGGGAGGCCGCACGCTCGTACCACTCCTCGCACTCGCTGCGCCGGTTCACCGGCTCGCCCAGCTCGTGCGCGGTCTCGGGCGGCCTGCGGGCGTCAAGCACGGCCGCCAGGCGGTACGCGGCCTCGGCACTGCCGCCGCCCGCGGCGCACCGCAGGAACCGCTCCGCCTCGCTCTCGTCACCGTCCCGCAGCCGCGCCATGCCGACCTGGAGCGCCGCCTCCGTGTGCCCGGCCGCCGCCGCGCGCTCGTACCACCGCAGGGCGGCCCGCTCCTCGCCCCGGCCCGCGTGCAGGATGCCGAGGTTGAAGGCGGCGTCCACGCTGCCGGCCTCCGCGGCCTTGGAGAACCACGGCTCCGCGCCGGTCTCGTCCCCGGCCCGCAGCAGCAGGATCGCCAGCGCGTTCGCCGCCTCGCGGTGACCGGCGTAGGCGGCCCGGCGGTACCACTGCTCGGCCTGGGCGGTGCGGCCCTGCTCGGCGCAGAGCAGCCCGAGGTTGTACGCGCCGTTGACGTCGCCGGCGTCCATCGCGGCCCGGTACCAGCGCTCGGCGGTCTGGGTCTCGCCCCGCTCCGCGTGCAGCGCGCCCAGCGCGTTGGCCGCGTTGCCGTCGCCGTCCTGGGCGGCCCGCAGCCACCACACGGCGGCGTTCGCCGTGTCCCCGGCGTCGCGCAGCAGGAAGCCGAGCGCGCAGGCGGCCCGCGCCTCCCCGTCCTTGGCGGAGGTCAGGTACCAGCGGCCGGCCTCCTTGAGCTCGCCGCGCTTCTCCAGGATCGCGCCGAGGTGCAGCGCGGCCCTGCGGTGTCCGCGCGCGGCGGCCTGCCGGTACCACTGCTCGGCCTCGGCGACCGGCGGGACGCCGTCGTCGTCCTCCCGCGCGGCCTTGCGGTCCAGCGCGCGGGCCAGCCGGTACGCCCCTTCGCGGTGCCCCCGCTCGGCGGCGGCCCGCATCCAGCGCTCCGCCCCGGCCGCGTCCCCGCGGTGTTCCAGCAGGTCGGCGAGGGCGTACGCGGCAAGGGTGTGGCCCTGTTCGGCGGACTGGCGCAGCCAGTACTCGGCGGCGGGCTCGTCGCCGCGCTCCCGGTGGTAGCGGCCGAGCGCGTGCGCCGCCGCGGTGGAACCGGCGACGGCGGCGATCCGCCACCACCCGGCGGCCTCGTCGGCGTAGCCCCGCTGGTGCAGCAGGACGCCCAGGTTGTTGGCGGCCGCGCGGTCGCCCGCGGCGGTGGCGGCACGCAGATGGGGTTCGGCCCCGTCGAGATCACCGCGACGCAGCAGCATGGCGCCGAGGACGCTCATCGCCTCGACGTCACCGGCCTCGGCGGCAAGCCTCCGACGCAGCTCCTCGGCCGCCTCGTCGGCGGCCTCACCCGTCTCGTCACGGGGTTCCTCCCGAGGGGAGGACTGCACAAAACGCCCGGTCTCGAACAGAGTTCCCTTGTCCCCCATAACATCCATCGTCGCACCACCTGCAACCTGGGTACACCTGGTATACCGCAGCCAGTGAGGTCACTTCAGCGTTTTGTCGACATGCCCACAGAGAGACAAGTCAAACACAGATCGCCCAACTCCCGTCGGCGGCACGGCGGTCGCCTGCCCACAGCACATGCGTTCGCACACCACGAAGGCCCGGATTCCTCAAGGAATCCGGGCCTTCGTGGTGTCGCTCACGCGACGTCAGTAGCGGGGACAGGATTTGAACCTGCGACCTCTGGGTTATGAGCCCAGCGAGCTACCGAGCTGCTCCACCCCGCGCCGTTGTGTTGCAACCGTAGCACGGCGCGGGAGGGGCCTTTGACCAGCCTGCTCGCTAACTGCTCGGGCTCGCGTCGGGGCTGGGACTGCCGTCCCCGCCGCCGGCACCGCCGCCCCCTTCGGCCGACTGGGCCTCCTCGGCCTTGCGCAAGGCGTCCTCCAGGTCCTTCTGCGCCTGGCCGTAGGCCTCCCAGTCGTTCTTCTTCAGGGCTTCCTGGCCGGCTTCGAAGGCTTCCTGGGCGTCGTTCAGCGCCTCCTGGACCGTGGGGTTGTCGGAGGTGGGCGGTGGCTGGGTGCCCTCGTCCTCACCGGTTCCCTCGTCCTCGCCGGGTGGTGGCTCGGTGGCCGCGCCCTCGCCTCCGAAGATCTTGTCCAGGGCCTGCTCGAGGGTGTCCTCGAACGCGGTCTGGCCTCCGTAGGTCACCAGCACCTTCCGCAGCAGCGGGTACTTCAGGCCGCCACCGCGGACGTAGACCGGCTCCACGTACAGCAGTCCGCCGTCGAGTGGGACGGCCAGCAGGTTGCCGTACTCGACCTCCGAGTCGCCGCCTCTCAGCAGCCTGATCGACTCGGCGATGTCCTGTTCGGAGTTGAACTGGCTCTGGATCTGCTTGGGTCCGGCCGCCGTGGTGCTGGTCGGCAGCTTCAGCACTCTGATCTTGCCGTAGTCCTCGGTGCCGGGATCGGCGTTCACCGCCATGAAGGCGCTGAGGTTGTCACGGCCGTTCGGTGTGAACGTCGTGGTGAGCGAGAAGGTCTGCTCGTTCTGGTCGGGCATCTTCATGCTCAGGTAGTACGGAGGCACCGCGTCGCCCGTCTTGTTCGTCGGGTCGTCCGGCACCTGCCACACCTCGCTGCCGGAGAGGAACGTCGTGGCGTCCTTCACGTGGTAGCGGGTCAGCAGCTCGCGCTGCACCTTGAACAGGTCCTGCGGGTACCGCAGATGGGCCATCAGCGCGCCGGAGATCTCGGTCTTCGGCTGCACCGTGTCCGGGAAGGCCTTCATCCAGGTCTTCAGGACGGGGTCCTGGGTGTCCCACTGGTAGAGCTTGACCTCGCCGCTGTACGCGTCGACGGTCGCCTTCACCGAGTTGCGGATGTAGTTGACCTGGTTCTGCTGGGCCACCACCGCGCGCTGGTCGTTGGTGGCGGTCAGCGAGTCGGCCGTGGTGTCACCGAGGGTCGTCCGCGACGCGTACGGATAGCCGTTGGTGGTGGTGTAGGCGTCGACGATCCACTGGATACGGCCGTCCACGACCGCCGGGTAGGCGTCGCCGTCGATGGTCAGCCACGGGGCGATCGCCTCGACGCGCTCCTTGGGCGTGCGGTTGTACAGGATCCGCGAGCCGTCCCCGATCGCGCCGGAGTACAGGATCTGCGGCTCGCTGAACGCGGCGGCGTAGGCGGCCCGGTTGACCGGGTTGGAGAGACTGACGCCGCTGTCGCCCTCGTAGCTGTACGTCTTCTCGCCGCTGTCGTCGGAGTAGTCGATCTCCTTCTGGGGACCGCCGACGATCGAGTACGTCGTCGTCCGCTCGCCGTAGTAGACGCGCTGCTCGTACGACCCGAGGTCGCCCTTGGACGGCAGGTCGGACTCGGTGAACTCCGGACGGCCGCCGGCGTCGGCGCTGGTGCCCTCGGCGGCGACGACCCCGTATCCGTGGGTGTAGCGGAAGTGGTCGTTGATCCAGTTCCGCTTGGGGATGCCGTCGAGGTTCAGCTCGCGCAGACCGATGACGGTGTCCTGGTCCTTGCCGTCCTTGGTGTACCGGTCGACGTCCAGGTTGGTCGGGAACGCGTAGTAGTTCCTGATCTGCTGGAGCTGCTGGAACGTCGGCGAGACGATGTTCGGGTCCATGATCCGGATGCTGGCCGTGTCGGAGACGTCGTCCCGCAGCTGGGTCTTGTCCTCGGTCTGGCTCGTCCCCGGGTACTCCGTGACCTGCGAGTCGTCGATGCCGTAGGCCTCACGCGTCGCCTTGAGGTTCTTCGCGACGTACGGCGCCTCCTTGGCCTGCTCGTTCGGCTGGACCTGGAACTTCTGCACGATCGCCGGGTAGAGGCCGCCGATGAGGATCGCCGACAGCACCATCAGGCCGAAGCCGATCACGGGCAGCTGCCAGGTGCGCCGCCACAGGGTGGCGAAGAACAGCAGCGCGCAGATCACGGCGATGCAGAACAGGATCGTCTTGGCCGGCAGATAGGCGTTGGCGTCCACGTAGCGCAGGCCGGTCCAGCTGTCCGTCGCCTTGAAGTCGCTGGACTTCACCGCCAGTCCGTACCGGTCCAGCCAGTACGCGACCGCCTTCAGCGCGACGAAGACACCGAGGAGCACCGACAGGTGCCCGGTGGCCGCGGCCGTGGCCCGCGCGCCCGGGCTGGTGATGCGCAGCCCGCCGTACAGGTAGTGGGTGAGCGCGGCGGCGATCAGCGCCAGGATCGTGGCGGCGAAGCCGAAGCCCAGCAGGAACCGGTACCAGGGCAGGTCGAAGGCGTAGAAGGAGACGTCCAGCTTGAACTGGGGGTCCTTCTGGCCGAACGGCACACCGTTGACCCACATCAGCCAGGTGCGCCACTGGCTCGACGCCGAGGCGCCGGCGATCAGGCCCACCAGCGCCGTGATCCCGAGCAGCAGCCACTTCTTGTACGGGGCGATGCCCATCCGGTACCGGTCGAGGTTCTGCTGCTCCATCGACATGGCGCTCAGCGGCGGCCGCATCCGGTGTGCCAGCCAGATGTTGAAGCCGACCGCGAGGGCCATCAGCAGACCGAAGACGAAGAAGAGTCCGATCTTGGTCCACAGGGTCGTCGTGAACACCGACGAGTAGTTGACCGAGCGGTACCACAGCCAGTCGGTCCAGAAGCCCGCGAACATGGTGAACACCATGCCGAGGACGGCCAGGACGCCCAGTGTCATGAGCAGGGTCCGGACCCGCCGGGACGGGCGGCCCACTCTGATCCGTGGCCCCGTCGGGCCTCCGCCGCGGTCCGGCATCTGGAAAGCCAAGGTAGGCACCTCGAAGTTCGCTGTTGATTGGTCGAGCCCGCGTCTTCACGAGCCGTGCGTGGCCCCCCGTGATCGCGGGCCCACACCTATGCAACTTACTCACGCTTTACTCGGTTCCCGATTCGGGCCAGGAACGAGAGAGGATTGTGACCATGTCCAACACACCCATGGCGGCGAGCCCGCTCACCCGGGCCGTGCTCGAGATCGACGAGTACGCCTCCGGCCTCGGCTGGGACCAGCCCGCCCGTCTGTTCGCCCTCGTAGACACCGCCCGGCTGCGGGCCGAGCAGCCCTCGCTCGCGGGCCGGCTCGGTCCGGACGGCGAGCAGGAGACGACCGCCTTCACCCCGATCGAGCAGGACGAGATTCCCAGGGGCAAGCCGCTGGACGAGTTCCTGGGCACCATCGCCTGGCCCGACGCGGTGGCCGGCTGCGCGCTGACCGTGGAGCGGCTGATGCTGCCGCCGTCCGCGGAGGCGCAGGTCCCCGAGGACCTGGACGAGGCCGCGCTGACGAAGTGGGTGGCCCGGCACCCGGAGCGTCAGGAGGTCCGCATGACGGTCGCGGTGCTGCGGGACGGCGCCCGCGAGTCGGCTCTCCGGCTGCGCTCGAAGGACTCCCCCACGGAGGTCCTCACCGGTTCCGACCTGGTGCCCGGTCTGGCGGAGGCCCTGCAGGCGACGTTCGAGGAGTAGCCGGCCCGGTCAGGGGGCCGTCAGGAGGCCGTGCACTCCGGCAGGCCGTCGGTGTCGCCGGAACGGATGTCCTTCAGGGCGGCCAGGGCGTCGTCGATGGTGTCCACCTTCACCAGGGTGAGGCCCTCGGGGGTGTCCTTGGCGGCGGCCGCGCAGTTGTCGGCGGGCGTCAGGAAGTACTGGGCGCCCTTGCCGCGCGCGCCGACCGTCTTCATCTCGATCCCGCCGATCGGCCCGACCTTGCCGTCGTCGTCGATCGTGCCGGTGCCGGCGACGAAGGCACCGCCGGTCAGGCTGCCCGGGGTGAGCTTGTCGTAGATGCCGAGGGCGAACATCAGCCCCGCGCTCGGCCCGCCGACGTCGGCGAGCTTGATGTCGATGGTGAACGGGAAGGTGTGGTCGGTCCCGGCGGAGATCCCGACGATGGCCCGCTTCTCGCCGCCGTCCTCGGAGGTCGCGGTGGTGATCGTGATCCGCTCGGTCTTCTTCGGCGCCCGCTTCTCCTTCTCGGCGGCGGCCTGCTCCTTGGCGGGCACGATCGTGAAGACGACGTCCTCGCCGGGCTTGTGCTCCGTCACCAGCTCGGCGACGTCGCCCGGCTCCTTCACCGCCTTGCCGTCGACGGTTCTGATCACGTCGCCCGCGTGCAGCCTGCCCTCGGCCGGGGATCCCTTGACGACCGTGGAGACGATCACCCAGGACTCCACCGGGACGCCGAGTTCCTTCAGCGCGGCGACCTTGGCGCTCTCCTGGGACTGGCTGAACTCCTCGGCGTTCTCCTGAGTGGACTCCTCCTCCGTCTTGCCGTCGGGGTAGAGGGTCTCGTGCGGGACCACCTTGTTGTCGTGCGCGAGCCAGCCGTAGACGGCCTCCACGAGGTTCATCCGGTAGTCGGCGCTGGTGACCCGCACCGTGGTCATGTTGAGATGACCGTCCGTCGGATAGGTCTTGCGCCCGGCGATCTGCAGCACCGGCTCGCCGTCGTGGTCACCCAGCGTGTTCACCGTCGGCCCCGGGGACATCTCCGAGTAGGGCACGGGAAGGAACACTCCCGCGCACAGGAGCGCGATCAGCATCAGGGTGGAGGCGAGCATCGTCGCAGTGCGGCGTGGCATGCATCGACAGTACGGGACGGGTCTGTCAGCACACCGTCAGGGCCGCCCGGACGGGCGGCCCCACGCGCCGGTGACACCGACGGCCCGCTGCTCCCCGGCCCTCAGCCACCCGAGCGCGGCCGCTCCATGGCTTCGCGGAATCGGGCGTAACCGATGAGTTCGGGTCCGTCGCTCCGCACCTTGCGGGTCCTGTTGGCCCAACTGCCCCAGAGTCCCGCGCCGATCGCAGCCACCAGCGGAATCAGCAACCAGGCAAGCGCCGCCATGCCGACCTCCCAACCCCATGAGCGTCCGCAACTGACTGATCAGCAGATTAACCATCCGCAGTGACAACGCTCACGCCAGGGGTGCGGTTACGCAACCGGAGGTCAGCAGGCGCCGACCCACTCCTCGGTGCCGTCCGCGAACCTCTGGTGCTTCCAGATGGGCACCTCGTGCTTGAGGTCGTCGATCAGCTTCCGGCAGGCCTCGAAGGCCTCCCCCCGGTGCGGGCAGGACACGGCGACGACGACGGCGAGGTCCCCGACCCCGAGGTCCCCCACCCGGTGCACCGCGGCCAGCGCCCGCACGGGGTACTCGGCGGCGACCTTCTCGGCGATCCGCCGCATCTCGTCCTCGGCGCTCGGGTGGCACGAATAGCCGAGCTGCTCGACGTCGGCTCCCCCGTCGTGGTTGCGCACGGTCCCCACGAACAGCGCCGTCCCGCCGGCCGCGTCGTCCCCTACGGCCCGGAGGACCTCGTCCACGGACAGGGCCGTGTCACGGATCGCGATCAGCTTGATGGGGTCCTGTGCGGCCTGCTCGCCGGGGTGATCGTGCGTGGATGCCATGTCCCCATCGTGCCCCACCGGGCCGACAACGCGGAATGGCGTGATCGCCCGCACCCGCGCGTGCCCGTTCGGAACCTCCTACGAGCGCGGCCCGCCCGGGACCTCCCGCGGGGGTCCCCGCGACGGCTCCGGGGGTGGTCAGATCCGCCGCCGGGCCTTCCGTGCCCTGCGCACCACCGCCGCCGCGCCCAGCAGGGCCACGGTCGCTCCCGCGGCGCCCGCCGCCGTCGCGTCCTTGCGCCCCAGCCGACGGCCGGCGACCGTGTGCCGCCCGGAGACCTCCTCCAGCAGCTCCGCCAGCACCTCCTCGTTGGTGTACGCGGGACGCCACCCGGCGTCGTGCAGCCGGCTCCCGCTCACCACCCAGGGGTACATCGTGTACGCCAGGTCACCGGCCGGGGACGGGGTGAGCCCGATCCGGTGCAGCCGGGCCGCCGCGCCGAGCGCGACCGCCGAGGGCAGCTCCATCCGCCGGATCCCGCTCAGCTCCTCGACCTCCTCCTGCTCCAGCCACCCGTCGCAGCCCACGGCCAGCTCGCCGTCGACCTTCTCCAGCACGGCGTACTCCAGGGCGCTGCACAGGTCGTCGACGTGGCAGAACTGCCACGCGGGCCGCGATCCGGCCACCACGAGCAGCCGGGGCGATTCGAAATACCTGGTCAGCGCGGTGTCGGTGCCGCCGACCAGGACGGCCGGGCGGACCACGGTGACATTGAGTCCGGGGTGCGCCCGCGGTCCACGGCGCGCGAGCCGCTCGATCTCCAGGAGGTCGCCGACGCCCGTGGCCTCCGCCGTGGCCCGCAGTTCCGCGTCCTCCGAAAGGGGCAGCTCGTTGTCCGGCAGCGCCCCGTAGACCATCGTCGAGGTGCACAGCACCACCCGGTGCACGCCGGCGGCCGCGGCGGCGGTCAGCACGGTCTGCGTGCCCCGTACGTTGTAGGCCGTTCGGGCGGCGGCGTCGGTCTCCAGGTCGAGGTCGAGAGCCAGGTGGACCACCACGTCGGCCCCGCGCAGCTTGTCCGCGATGGCCGGATCCCGTACGTCCAGGATGTGCCACCGGGCCTCGGCGCACTCGCCGCGCCGCTCGTCGATGGCGATGACCTGCTTGACCTCCTCCGAGGCGGCGAGCCGCCCGGTGAGCAGCGCGCCGACGCCGGACGCGGCGCCGGTGACCGCGACGACGGGCCCGCGCGCCGCGGGACTGGTTGACTGGTTTCGCGCTGCGCGAACCTGCGGATCTGGGGAACTCACCGGGCGTCTCCAGAGGTTGTCTTCAGTACGAGCGCGGGCGACGCGTACGTACCAGGTGGCATCCATCCTGCCGCAGGCCCTCTGTCGGCGAAGCACCGAGGCCCGAACCGCTTCAGGTGTCTACGCTGGGTGGTGTTGTCGGGCAGCCGTGCCGCCGGAAAGAACCGGTGGCCCTACCAGCCGAGGAAACCCGTGAGTGACACCCCATTCGGATTCGGCCTTCCGCCGGAGGAGCCGGACGACGGCGACGAGGGCAAGAAGAAGGACCCGCAGAGCGGCGGTGGTCAGGGCCCGGCCAACCCGTTCGGCTTCGGCATGTCCGGAGCCGGAGGCTTTGGCGGCCCGGGCGCGGACAATCCGTTCGCCGCGATGTTCGGGTCGCTGAACCCCAACGACCTGGGCGCCGCGTTCCAGCAGCTCGGCCAGATGCTCTCCTACGAGGGCGGGCCGGTGAACTGGGACATGGCCAAGCAGATCGCCCGGCAGACCGTGTCCCAGGGCACCCCGTCGGGCTCGAAGGACGCGAGCGTCGGCCCCGCCGACCGCAAGGCGGTGGAGGAGGCCGTCCGTCTGGCCGACCTGTGGCTGGACGACGCGACCTCGCTGCCGTCGGGCGCCCACTCGGCCGTGGCCTGGAGCCGCGCGGAGTGGGTCGAGGCCACCCTGCCGGCCTGGCGGGAGCTGGTCGACCCGGTCGCCGAGCGCGTCGGGAACGCCATGGGCGATGTCCTGCCGGAGGAGATGCAGGCCATGGCCGGCCCGCTGATCGGCATGATGCGGTCCATGGGCGGTGCCATGTTCGGCACGCAGATCGGGCAGGCCGTCGGCGTGCTCGCCGGTGAGGTCGTCGGCTCGTCCGACATCGGCCTCCCGCTCGGTCCGGCCGGCAAGGCCGCGCTGCTGCCGCTGAACATGGAGACGTTCGGCAAGGACCTGGGCGTCTCCCAGGAGGAGGTGCGGCTGTACCTCGCCCTGCGCGAGGCGGCCCACCAGCGCCTGTTCGCGCACGTCCCGTGGCTGCGCTCGCACCTCTTCGGCGCGGTCGACGGCTACGCGCGCGGGATCAAGGTCGACACCGGCAAGCTGGAGGACGTGGTCGGCCAGTTCGACCCGCAGAACCCCGAGCAGTTGCAGGAGGCCCTCCAGCAGGGCATGTTCCAGCCGGAGGACACGCCGGAGCAGAAGGCGGCCCTGGCCCGTCTGGAGACGGCGCTCGCGCTGGTCGAGGGCTGGGTGGACGCGGTGGTGCACGCGGCCGCCAAGCCGCGGCTGTCGTCGGCCGACGCGCTGCGCGAGACGCTGCGGCGCCGCCGCGCCTCGGGCGGTCCGGCGGAGCAGACGTTCGCCACGCTGATCGGTCTGGAGCTGCGCCCGCGCCGGCTGCGCGACGCCTCCCGCCTGTGGGCCTCGCTCACCGACGCGCGCGGGGTCGACGGCCGGGACGCCCTGTGGGCCCACCCGGACATGCTGCCGACGGCCACCGACCTGGACGACCCGGACGGCTTCGTGCACCGCGAGCAGATCGACTTCTCCGAGCTGGACAAGATGCTCGGTGAGGCCGCCGACAGGCCCGACCTCAGGAAGAAGGACGAGGGCGAGGACGAGAACAGGGGCGACGGCACCGAGTGAGCCTGCACGACGACGCGGTCCTCGTACTCAAGGCGTACGAGGACCAGCCCGAGCTGCGCCGGGCCTACCTGGACCATCTGGCCGCCCACCCGGACGGCATGTGGAAGTCCTGCCACGCGGGCCATGTCACGGCGAGCGCCCTGGTCGTGGACCCGGAGCGCGGCCGGGTGCTGCTGACCCTGCACCGCAAGCTGCGGATGTGGCTCCAGATGGGCGGCCACTGCGAGCCCGGCGACGCGACCGTCGCCGCGGCGGCCCTGCGGGAGGCGACGGAGGAGTCCGGCATCGCCGGTCTGACGCTCCTCGCGGGCGGACCCGTGCGGCTGGACCGGCACCCGATCCCGCCGCCCTGCCACTGGCACTACGACGTCCAGTACGCGGCCGTGGCCGCGCCGGACGCCGTGCACGCGATCAGCGACGAGTCCCTCGACCTGCGCTGGTTCGCCTACGACGAGGTGGCGGAGGTGGCCGACGCGTCGGTCCGCCGTCTGGTCGGGGCGACCCGGGCGAGACTGGGCCTCTGAGGGACGCGTAAGGGGCGACCGCCATCGCGGCCGCCCCTTACCTCTGCCGCCTCTTACCTCTGCCGCCTCTTACCTCTGCTGTCGTGCCCGGTGGTGCGGGGCCCCGGTCAGCTCCAGGCGTTGCCCTGGTTCTGGCTCCGGGCGCCCTGCTGGCCCATGCCGTACTGCGCGGCGACGCCGCCGCCGATCTGGGCGTTCTGCGGCGGCAGCAGCTCGCTGGGCTGGACGAGCGCGAAGCCGGTGCCCATGAAGCTCAGCTCCCAGCCCTCACCGGTGCTGCCGCGGCGCCGCCACACTCCGGAGGAGTGCGTCTGGGCCTGCATCTGCACCCGCAGCGAGGTGGACCAGGCCACGATCGCGTCGGCGTCGCAGTTGACGTACTTGTCCGGGGTCACCTGCATCAGCAGCGGCATGCCCGAGGTCATCAGCGCGACCCTGCCGCGGCCGGTGATGTTGAGCTGGTACTTCCCGGAGCCGGAGATGCCGTACAGGCTGTCGACGGCGATGACCTCGTGGTGCAGCGAGGAGTCCATCGCGAGGACGTAGCTGCTGTCGACCGTCAGGCCGTCCTGCTCCACCTCCATGACGTGGATGCGCTGGGCGAGGTTGGCGAGGTAGACCGTGCCCTGCCCGTGGCAGCGCATCAGGTCCAGGCCCTCACCGGTGTGCGCACGCGCGCGCGACTGGTCGTTGCTCTGGTACTCGGCGTCGAACTCGACGAGTCCCTGGTAGGCGACCATCGTGCCCTTGCGGGCCAGGATGTCGTCGTGGCCCTCCAGGGCGACGCGGAGCATCTGCTTGTTCTGCAGGCTCCAGCGTTCCTGGGTCTGCTGGTCGTTGTGGGCGAAAAGCGGGCTCTGCATGGTGTGGTTGCTCCCCCTCAGCCCCGGACCCGGAGACGGTCGGTGCTGTCCTCACTGGGCTGGACGACGACGATGCCCTGGCCGGAGAAGGCCATCTGGTAGGCCTCCCCGCTGCCGCGGCCGATCAGCGACTGGGCGCGGAAGCTGCGCTTGCCCTTCACCTTGAGGTTCGGGGACCAGGCGACCAGGGCGTCCGGGTCGACGTACGTCTCGTCGTCGCCGCCACCGCAGTCCACGACGATCGGCTTGCCGCGCGAGGTCAGCGCGACCCAGCCCTGGCCCGAGATCTTGGTGTTCCACAGGCCCTGCCCGGCGAACTTCGCCAGGCCCTTGACCCGCTCCACGCCCCACGTGAGGTGGGCGTCGAAGGCGAGCAGGTTGGTGGCGTTGACGGAGATGCCGTCGCCGTTGAGGTTGATCACCACGACGTTGGCGCCGTAGTCGGCCAGGTAGAGCAGGCCGTCGCCGGAGCACTTCATCAGGGGCGCGCCCTCGCCGGTGAGCCAGTCCTTGGCGATCTGGCGCACGGCCGGCGGGTTGGGCTCGTACTGGACGAACCCTTCGTAGGCGACCATCGATCCGACGCGCGCGAGGAGGTCGTTCCCGGTCTGCATGGCGATCTTCGCCATGTGGTTGCCGTGGTTCTCCATGCGGGCGGTGACGGGGGCGGGGGCGTAGCCCGCGAGTGGCTGGTTCATGACGGGCTCCCTCAGATCTCGTACGGCTGGACGACGATGAAGTTGCCGGGGGCGCCCCGGAACTGGAGGTTGACGCTCTCGCCCGTGTCACCGGGGTAGGAGTTGCGGCGCATCCGCACCTGGCTGGAGACGACCACCTGGGAGGCGGCCGACCAGGCGACCACGGCGTTGCAGTCGGCGAAGGTGGTGGGCGTGACCGGCAGCACCACGGGGATGCCGTGGGTCTTCACGACGATGGTGCCGGTCCCCTGGAACTGCATCGTGAACAGGGCGCCGCCGGGGATGCCGTGCCCCTCGATGCGGCGGACCTCGTACTGGAGGCCCTCGTCGAAGGCGAGGACGTTCTCCGCGGAGACGCACACGGCGTCGCCCTGGAGCTCGATCGGGTGCAGCATCGTGGAGTTCTCGGCGAAGAACACCTGGCCCTGGCCGGTACAGCGCATCAGCTGCATCTCCTGGCCGGTGGCGTTGCCCACGATCCGGCCGGAGAAGCCGGCGCCCTTGTAGCTGAAGTCGACCTTGCCCTGGTAGAGCACCATGCTGCCCTGGCGGGCCAGCACCGGCTGACCGCCGATGCCGAGGTCCACGCGGACGAGCTTCTTGTTCTGCTGGGTCCAGCGCTGCCCGGTGGGCGTCTCCTTGAACTGCTGGAGCGCGCCGAGCACACCGGCGCCCTGCGGTGCGCCCTGGGGCACGCCCTGCGGTGCTCCGTAGTGGCCCTGCTGGCCCGGGAGGTGGCCGGGCGGAGGCTGCTGGCCGTAGCCGGGAGGGGGCGTGGGCTGGCCGTAGCCGGGCGGCGGGGCGGGCGCCTGGGGCTGGGGGTAGCCCGGGGGCGGCGGGGCGGCCTGGCCGCAGGGCGGCGGCTGGTGGCCCGGCTGGCCGTAGGGCGCGGGCGCCGGCGCCGGGGGCGGTACCGGGGAGCCGCCGGGCGGGGTGTGCAGGGGCGCGACGATGGTCGGCGCGGTGTGCACCGGCGGCGCGGGGGGTGCGGGGGCCGGCGGCGGGGTGGCGCCGGGCGGCGGCGCGAAGCCCTGTGCGGCGGGCTGGGGCGCGGGGGCCGGAGCGGGGGCGGGGACGGGCGGGACGGCGGGGGCGGGGGCGGGACCGCCGGCGGGTGCGCCGAACGCGGGCGGCGCGGTGGCCTGGGCGGGCGGAGCGAAGCCGGGCGCGGCCGCGCCGGCCTGCGGCTGCTGCTGCGGCGCGGCGGCCGGCTCCTCCTCGGCCACCTCACCGCCGAAGTTCCTCAGCAGTGCGTCGAGTCCGCCGTCGAAGCCCTGCCCGACGGCGGCGAAGCGCCACACGTCCTTGAAGTAGAAGTCGCCCAGCATCACGGCCCGCTCGGTGGAGAACTCCGAGCCGCTGAACGGGTAGCGGGCGACCTCCTCGCCGCCCGCGACGATACGGATGTACCCGGGACCGATCTGTGACATCTGCCCGGCGCCGTCGAGCGTCGCCGTGAAGGACAGCTTCCTGATCTGCTGCGGGATCCGGTCCAGCGTCACGCGGAAGGACTCCGTGTCGCCCGCCTGGGCGCCCAGGAGCTGGATGGACTCCTCGGGGGACTTCGGCTGGTTGTAGAAGATGAAGTACCGGTCGTCCGAGAGCCGTTCGTCGGCGTCGAGACCGAAGCAGCTGATGTCGAAGGTCAGCCCCGGGCCGGAGATCTGCACACCTACGTACAGATCCGTCCCCGTCGTGAGGTCACTGATCCTGGCCTTGTGGCCGCGTTGGAATTCCCTGGCCATACGTACGACCGTCCCCCATCCCGAATGTGAGTGCGTCGCGCCAGGCTAACGGCAAACTCGGACACCGGATGAAGTCGGTACAGAGCCGGTACAGAACGCTCGCACGGCCCTGCGGGGCGCTCACCCCGGACGGCGCTCAGTCGTCCCGCGTGTCCGGAAGCAGGTGGGGAAGCCGGTCGGCCGCGACGACCCCCTCGAGGTAACCACGGGCCCGCTCGGTCCGGGGATACGCGTCCAGCAGCCGCCAGAACCGGGGCCCGTGACCGGGCACCAGCAGGTGCGCCAACTCGTGGCAGAGGACGTAGTCGACGACGTACTCGGGCATGCCGCGCAGCCGGTGCGACAGCCGGATGCTCCCCTCGGCCGGGGTGCACGACCCCCAGCGCGTGTTCTGGTTGGTCACCCAGCGTACGGACGCGGGCCGGGCCCGCCCGTCGAAGTACTGCTCCGACAGCCGCCGGGCGCGCTCGGCCAGCTCGGCGTCCCCGAGCGCCCGCCGGCTCTCCTGGGCGGCCAGCTTGTCGAGCATGACGTTGACCCAGCGCTGCTCCTCCGCCTCCGACATCCGGGCGGGGATGAGCACGACGGTGCGGTCGCCCTCGCGGTACGCGGAGACCGTTCTGCGTCGGCGGGTGCTCCTGCGGACCTCGATCGCGCTCGCCCGTGAGCCGTTCGTCGGCTGGCTCGTCGTGCTGCGCTGTGGTTTTCCGGAGCGGTGCAGTGGGTCGGCGGGCACGCCTCGACGTTACCCGCTGCACACGGCGAAGTCTTGGCTCCGGGACGGTTCGCCGGTGATCCCCCCACCGTGCGCCGGATTTGTACGATGAATCCCCCCGCCTGTGGACAACTTTCGGCGCCTTCCGGCAGGTCCCGGCATGCTGGCATGCGTCGGCCGGACCACGAGCGGGACCGGCCGTTCCAGGGGACGGTCCAGGACATACGGGGGTCTGTCATGCATCCGATGGTCAAGCCCGCGCTCAGGCGCGGCTGGCGCGATCTCAACACCGTGCAGTTCGGGATGACACCGGCGCACGCGCTGACGCTGGGTCCGGTGGACACGGCCACGGGCAGCTTCCTCGATCTGCTCGACGGCACCCGCGGTCTCGAGCTCCTGCGGGAGGAGGGACGGCGCATGGACCTGTCCGACGGTCAGGTCGACCGGCTGGTACGACGGCTGTCGCGGGCCGGGCTCCTGGACGACTCCCGGGGCGGCGGGCCGGCTGCCGACGCCCTGCGGGAGAAGCCCGCGGTCCTGGAGCGGCTCCGCCCGGACCTGGCCTCGCTGAGCCTGACGACGTCGGGGCCGGGCGATCCGCTTCGCCGGCTGGCGGCCCGTGGCAGTGTGCGGGTGCAGGTGAGAGGCGCGGGCCGGGTGGGCGCGACCCTCGCGGCACTGCTGTCGGGGGCCGGGGTGGGCGATGTCGACGTGCGCGATGTGGGGCGGGTCGAGCCGTGGGACGTCGCGCCGGGCGGACTGCCCGCCGAGGCCGTCGGCGACCGCAGGGACGAGGCGGCCCGGCGCGTCGTACGCCGGGCCGGGCCAAACCGCCCTCCCCGCCGCGGCGCCCGGTCGCCCCTGGCCGAGGGCGAGCCCGGCTTCGGCCTGGTGATCCTCGCCCCGCGGGACGACGTCGCCGTGCACGCGCCCGACCCGTCGGCCACCGAGACCCTGCTGGCCTCGGGCACACCCCATCTCCATGCCGGTGTCGTGGAGGGGACCGGTGTGGTCGGTCCGCTCGTCCTGCCCGGCGAGACGAGCTGTGCGGGCTGCCTCCAGCAGGAGCGCACCGACAAGGATCCCGCCTGGCCGCGTCTGGCCGCCCAGTGGCGCTCCGGCGGGCAGCGCCGGGTGGGCGCCTGCGACCTGACGCTGGCCGCGACGGTGGCGGGACTCGCGGCCGCGCACGCGCTGGCCTTCCTGGACGGCCATGTTCCGTCCAGCGCCGGCACGCGCTGGGAGGTCTCCGCACCCGGTCTGCACTGGCATGCGCGGCAGGTCGGGCCCCACCCGGCCTGCCCGTGCGGGGCGGCGGGGACCGCCCCTGAGGAAGGTAAGAAGAAAGGTAAGGGAGAACACACCTCCGGGGAGGGGCCCCCGCACGAGACAATGGCCGTGCACGGGCCGTCGGAGGCGCGGCGCCGTCAGGCGGACGCGGGACGGCCGGCAGGGACTTGGAGGGCGCATGTCTGATCTTCCCCGCAAGGCGGTCACCCGGACCGCCAAGCTGGCCGCGCTCCCGCTCGGCTTCGCCGGGCGGGCGACCTGGGGACTCGGCAAGCGGATCGTGGGTGAGTCCGCGGAGATCGTCGGCCGCGAGCTCCAGCAGCGCACCGCCGAGCAGCTCTTCAAGGTGCTCGGCGAGCTCAAGGGCGGCGCGATGAAGTTCGGCCAGGCCCTGTCGGTCTTCGAGTCGGCCCTGCCGGAGGAAATCGCCGGGCCCTACCGGGCGGCGCTGACCAAGCTGCAGGACGCGGCTCCGCCGATGCCGACCCGCACCGTCCACGCGGTGCTGGAGGAGCGGCTGGGCGAGGAGTGGCACGAGCTGTTCCTGGAGTTCGAGGACAAGCCGTCCGCGGCGGCCTCCATCGGCCAGGTGCACCGGGGTGTGTGGCACGACGGCCGTGAGGTGGCGGTCAAGGTGCAGTACCCGGGCGCGGGCGAGGCCCTGCTGTCCGACCTGAACCAGCTGAGCCGCTTCGCCCGTCTGCTCGGTCCGCTGATCCCCGGCATGGACGTCAAGCCGCTGATCACGGAGCTCAAGGACCGGGTCTCGGAAGAGCTGGACTACGGGCTGGAGGCGCAGGCCCAGCGGGCCCACGCCGAGGAGTTCGCCGACGACCCGGACGTCGTGGTGCCGGACGTGGTCCACCAGTGCGACCAGGTCCTGATCACCGAGTGGATGGACGGCGTACCGCTGTCGGAGATCATCTCGGACGGCACCGAGGAACAGCGCGACCGGGCCGGACAGCTGCTGGCCCGCTTCCTGTTCTCCGGCCCCGCCCGCACCGGACTGCTGCACGCCGACCCCCATCCGGGCAACTTCCGGCTGCTGCCCGGCGGTCCGGACGGCGAGGACGACTGGCGCCTCGGCGTACTGGACTTCGGCACCGTCGACCGGCTCCCGGGCGGACTGCCCGAGCCGATCGGCGAGGCCCTGCGCATGACGCTGGACGGCGAGGCGGAGGCCGTCTACGAGATGCTGTGCGCGGAGGGCTTCGTCAAGGAGTCCATAGAGCTGGACCCCGACGCCGTGCTCGACTACCTCCTGCCGATCATCGAGCCGGCCCGGGTGGACGAGTTCACCTTCACCCGCGGCTGGATCCGCAGCCAGGCGGCCCGGATAGCCGATCCCCGCTCCCCCGCTTCCCAACTGGCCAAGCAGCTCAACCTGCCCCCGGCCTACTTCCTCATCCACCGGGTGACCCTGAGCACGATCGGCGTGCTCTGCCAGCTGAACGCGACGGTGCGGCTGCGGGACGAGTTGGAGGAGTGGCTGCCGGCGTTCGTCCCGGAGGAGCCGACGGCGGAGGAATCGGCCGCTCAGGCGTGACCCGCGCCGGGGGCGGCGGGGGCACCGCCGGCGTCTACCAACCTCACCACCACTGCGGGTCCAGACGGCCCTCGATCGCCCGCAGGTGGTCGCGGGAACACCGCTCGCAGTAGTGGCGACGGACACCGTCCTCCACGGAGAGGGTCCAGGTCGGCTTCGGGCCCTCGGCGCGGGTGCCGCAGCGGGCACACACCAGCGGTTCCGGCTCGGCCGCGGAGCCGTCGTTCTCACCGTCACCGAAGTGATGACTCGTCACCGGGCGACCATAACCCCGTTCCGGACGGTCCGCCTCCGCAAACGTGCCCCGGGGGCCGGTCCGTTCGCACGGACCGGCCCCCGGGGGAGAGCTGGAGACCTCCCACCGGGAGAGGGCACCGCTTCGGATCGGTTACTGCATGACCGCGATGGCGAGCGCGCGGCGGGCGCGCCGGGAGGCACGCTCGGCTCTGCGCTGCATCCGGCGAGCGGTCACCAGGCCCACGGCCTGGCGCTCCCGCTGCGCCTCCTGCATGCGCTCGTGCATTCGGGCACGGGCCATGGCTTCTGGGATGAGTTGCATCTCTCGGGTCCTGTTCTGGCGCGAGTCGTTCGCACCACTGGTGGTGAAGTCTTCGGTCGCGGAGCCGGCGGGCTCGTGAGTGGACGGCATCATCGGGGCCTGCTTCTGGGGGTCGTGCGTGAGGGGACGGTCGATCGTTCCTGGGGTGTTCATGCCGTGACCGGGTTCTTGCGCGGGCGGCCACGCGGCCGCTTCCGGGCGACGACAACGCCCTGGACGAACAGCTCGCCACCCCAGACGCCCCAGGGCTCGCGCCGCTCCTTGGCGCCGGCGAGGCAGGCCTCGACCAGCGGGCAGGTGCGGCAGAGGGACTTGGCGTACTCGACGTCCGCCGGCGACTCGGCGAAGAAGACCTCCGGGTCGTAGGAGCGGCACGGGACGGGTACGCCGAGGTTCTCGATGGCGTCGTCGAGCGCGGTGAGCGCGGTGAGCGGAGTCAAGGTCGGGTCCTCCGTGGAGCCGGGCTTGGGGATCGTGTCGGAAGGCGGTACGGACGGGGCGTGCGCTTCGAGTTGCACGGTTCGTCTTCCTCGTCTGGTCGTTTCCGGCCGGTCGGCCGGATGGCGGCTTGGTACCGGGTTCTTTTCTTGTCCCGAGGCGCCTTGCTCTGCCTCCCCGTTCGGGGAAAACAGAAGGGCCGCGGATCCCGGATGGGGTTCCGCGGCCCTGAAGGCGCCGGCCTGATCGAATCAGGCTGGATCACTCCAGGGTTCTGGCCCACGGAAGGCCCACATCAGGTGGTGCTGCGTCGTCTGCTTCCGGAATCCGGCACCGGCCGCCGCGAAGGCATAGGCCTGGGCCTGTGCCTCTACTGCTTCCAGTGCCTTGGTCGGTCGCTCATCGCGCTCACGGACGGCCGAAGCCGCGGGAGCGAGGGAGGACACCAGGCGGGCGGCACGAATGCCGGACAGACCGGTGCCCTGGTTGGAGGCGCCGAGGGTGCACAGGGAGACGGCCGAGCGATCGGTCATTTTGACGATGGAGCTGGTGTTGATGCTGATCACTGGACTCGCCTCCTCTCGGCGTCTCGGGGGACTGGGGTGAGCCAGTCCGCGGATATGCAAGTACAACACGGAATCAGCGCCTCCGAGAAGGCCGCTGTTCCCGTGCCTAAGAACCTATGGGGATTGCCGGGGCATGCGCAAACTATTTTTTCGACGAGTTCGTATCAGCCCTGACCTTGATCCCCGTCGACGTCACGGCCTGCGCAGATGGCCAGAACATCCGCCCCGTAGCGGCCCAGCTTGCGCATCCCGACACCCGGGATCCTGGCGAGCCCGTGCTCGTCGTCGGGGACCGTCTCGGCGATCGCCAGCAGCGTCTTGTCGGTGAAGACGCAGAAGGCCGGCTGCCCGCTGCGCCGCGCCTGGTCGGCACGCCACTCGCGCAGCCGCTCGTACACGCCCTCGTCCATCTCGGACGGACAGTCCTCGCAGCGCATCAGCTTCATCTCGCCCGCGTCGGTCAGCGTGCGGCCGCAGACCCGGCAGCGGGCCAGGGTGTACTGCCTGCGTCTCGCGCTCGGCACGGGGGAGGCGGCCGCCGCCGTGAAGGAGCCGCGCTCCACACCGCCCGTACCGGCCGCGCCGCCGCTTCCCGCGGTGGCGTGCGAACCGGGGCGCAGTCCCCTGAGGAAGCGACTGGCACGGCGGTTGGGCCGGCCGCCGGGCGAACGGGAGAGCGCCCAGGAGAGATGGAGGCGCTCACGGGCACGGGTGACGCCGACATAGAGGAGACGCCGCTCCTCCTCGATCTGCTCGTCGGTCTTCGCGTAGGTGATCGGCATCATGCCCTCGGCGACACCGACCAGGAAGACGGCGTCCCACTCCAGTCCCTTGGCCGAGTGCAGTGAGGCGAGGGTGACGCCCTGCACGGTCGGGGCGTGCTGGACGCCGGCCCGCTCGTCCAGTTCGACGACGAGGTCGGCGAGCGTGACCCCGGGTCTGGCGGCGGCGAAGTCCTGGGCGAGGTGGGCCAGAGCGGTCAGTGACTCCCAGCGCTCCCGCACCGCGCCCGAACCGGCCGGCGGCTGAGACGTCCAGCCCTCGCCCGACAGCACGGCGCGCACCTGGGCGGGCAGGTCCGGGGCGTCGTCGAGGAGCGCGTCGTTGCCGCCGAAGCGGGCCGCTGCGCGCAGGGAGACGATGGCCTTGCGCACCTCGGGGCGGTCGAAGAACCGTTCGGCGCCGCGCAGCTGGTAGGGCACTTCGGCGTCGGCGAGGGCCTGCTCGTAGGTCTCGGACTGCGCGTTGGTGCGGAACAGCACCGCGATCCCGCTCGCGGGGGTCCCGGCGTCGATCAGCTCACGGATGCGGCGCGCGACGCCCTCGGCCTCGGCGGGCTCGTCGGTGAACTCGGTGAAGACCGGTTCGGGACCCGGGGGGCGCTGGGAGACCAGTTCCAGCCGGTGGTCGGCGGCGCGGCCGCGGGCCTGGGCGAGCAGACCGTTCGCCAGATGGACGACCTGGGGGGTGGAGCGGTAGTCGCGGACCAGCTTGACGACGGTGGCTCCGGGGTGGCGGGTACGGAAGTCGAGCAGGTGATCGGGGGTTGCGCCCGTGAACGAGTAGATCGTCTGGCTGGCGTCGCCGACCACGCACAGGTTCTCCCGGTCGCCGAGCCACAGCTCGAGCAGACGCTGCTGGAGCGGGCTGACGTCCTGGTACTCGTCGACGACGAAGTGCTGGTACTGGGCACGGACCTGCTCGGCGATGTCGCCGCGGTCCTGGAGCACGGCGACGGTGAGCAGCAGCACGTCCTCGAAGTCGATGACGACGCGCTCGCGCTTGAGGTCCTCGTAGGTGGAGTAGATCTGGGAGATCTCGGCGGGGTCCCGGGGCGCCTCCCGGCCGGCCTTGGCGACGGCGGACGCGTAGTCCGCCGGGATGGTCTGGGTGACCTTGGACCATTCGATCTCGGCGGTGACGTCCCGCAGCTCTCCCCGGTCGAGCCTGATGCGACAGGCGGCGGCCGCGTCGGCGACCAGCTGGATCTTGCGGTCGACGAGCCGGGGCAGGGAGCCGCCGATCGCTTTCGGCCAGAAGTACTGGAGCTGACGGAGCGCCGCGGAGTGGAAGGTCCTGGCCTGGACGCCGACGGCGCCGAGCTGGCGCAGCCGGCCGCGCATCTCCCCGGCGGCACGGTTGGTGAAGGTGACGGCGAGCACACTGGACGGCGGGAGGATCCCGGCGCGCACTCCGTAGGCGATCCGGTGGGTGATCGCCCGGGTCTTGCCGGTGCCGGCGCCGGCCAGCACGCACACCGGACCGTGCAGAGCGGTCGCCACGGCGCGCTGCTCGGGGTCGAGCCCTTCGAGCACCGCGTCGGCCGAGTCCGGTACCCGCGGGAAGAGGGGGGAGTGCGTTGCTGCTGTCACACAGCCATGCTGCCAGGTCGCCCGAGACAGGTGAGCCGGTTGTCCACAGGGAGGGCCTCGCAGTCGTATGAATGCGGCGGGGATCACGGTCGTACGAGGTGGTGCCTGCGGGGACGCTCACGGGGAGCCTGCGGGGATGCCCGCAAGCCGCACGGGGACGCCGCGGGAGCCCGCGGGAGCCTGCGGGAATGCCTGCGCTTTCAAGTACGTTCCCCCGACAGCGAGGACTTCCCCGAGCCGCCGAAGGAGCGCGAGAGACATGCCGGGCACTGTGACGATGTACAGCACCACGTGGTGCGGCTACTGCCGTCGGCTGAAGAGCCAGATGGACCGCGAGGGCATCGCGTACACCGAGATCAACATCGAGCAGGACCCGGAGTCCGCAGCGTTCGTGGAGAAGGCGAACGGCGGAAACCAGACGGTGCCGACTGTTCGGGTAGTTCCCGCCACTGGTGGCGACGAGGTCGTGATGACGAACCCGAGCCTTGCGCAGGTGAAGCAGGCACTCGCAGTCTGACGCTCTCCAGCGCTGCGCCCCCTCTGGTCAAGGTCACCGGAGGGGGCCGCTCTGCAAGTAGGGCGACGCTGGCGGATGTGGAGGCGGAGCCGGATACGTCCGGCACGCCGCCGTAGCCAGCGCCCAAAGGATGCCTTTGCCTGTGCTGGTCAACGGCGTGTCCGATGCGGAGACGGCTACGCGGTAGGGAACGCGAACGGTCCCCGACAAGGGTGGCCGCTCTGGTGTGGGATGCGCCTGTGTGCGCCTGCCTCAGGCGCTCTCGTCCAGGTGCCGGTACAGGGTGGCTCGGGAGATACCGAGAGCCTTGGCGATGGCGCTCACGCTCTCACCCTTCGCCTTCCTGGCACGGGCAACCGTCAGCACGTCCTCGTTCACGACGGACGGCCGTCCACCGGTACGCCCCTGCGCCTTGGCTGCGTCGAGTCCGGCGCGGGTGCGCTCCTTGATGAGGCTGCGCTCAAACTCCGCCATGGCCCCGACCACCTGAAGCATGGGACGGCCGTCGGCCGTACCGGGGTCGATGTTGGCCAGCGCACCCGTGAGCACCTTGAACCCGATGCCGCGCTCTCGAAGGGTGTCGACCATGGTCACCAGGTCGATGAGCGAGCGGGCGAAGCGGTCCAGCTTCCACACGCACAGAGTGTCGCCAGCGCGGGCGTAGTCGAGTGCTGCCCGCAGCACTCGACCGGTCAGTGTTCTTGCCCGATGCCTTGTCCTCGAAGCCCCATCGCCTCACCCCCAGATCCTGGCAAACCCCGCGGCCGTCAGTGCGTCGCGCTGCAATCCCGCCGTGCGACAGGGCCGACTGTCCTTTGGTTCGCAGACACTTGACCACGGGGGCGAGGAAGGTTTCCTGCCAGTGCCGCATCGCATCGGCAGTCATACCGCTCGCCTCGACCACGGCCCTGACTCGCGCTTCCAGTACTGCTGCGCCCTCTTGTATGTCGGCTCCGGTCCATGCGTCCGCGTGCTCGCCTGCCAGTGCCCAAGACATCTTGATCACGGCTGCATGGTAGGAGCGGAGAGCAGAGCAGCCGAGAGGCAGAGGAGGTGGGGTATGACCCGTCGGAGGGGCCTCGACTCACCGCCGGGTCTTGCCGGCCAAGATTGCGCCACGGTTTCAGGGGCGACGAAGAGGCGGTCAGGGCCAGCCATGAACCCCCAGAGGTACAGGTCAACGGATCAAAGGGTGCCTCGCTTCGCCGCTTCAAAGTGCTCATCGGTCAGCGCCTCGTACCCGTGCTCATCGGCGAAGGCCAGGATGTGGGCGAGCGGAGTGTCAGAGGCTGGCGGTTCGGTGGCCAACTCGAAGCCGGTGGCCTGGAGAGCGAAGCGAAGGCCGATGTCTTGGGCGTGATCGTTGGACATGGCTCCGGAGTATTCGAGGGTGGCCCCGCTTGAGAGGCGCCTCACATGCAGTGACCTGCACTTTTCCCTGCCGCGCCCCGTACATTGCCGTTCCCCCGCGATGGGTGGCGGGGCGGATGTTGCCTCCGGTGACCGGAAGCTCGCCAGCCTCAGGCGGGAGTCGGAACCTTCTCGGCTCCCTCTGCTCCCTTGGCTTCCTCTTCGGCCTTCGCTTGCTGCGCCGCACGTTCCGCTTCGAAGTCCTCCCAACGGCTGACGATCTCCCACTCGACCCCCGTAAGCGTCACGGGCTTCTCGTACGGCCTTCCGGGCAGCGACACCGGCGCGATCGGGGCGAGCACCTGAGAAGCCTTCACAGGGGTTTCCGACCATGAAACGCCCTGCTGCCGAATGTTCTCGATGAGCTCGCCTGGATCGATGGCGAGAACATCGGGCCGGAAGTACGCCTTCACCTTGTGCTTCTTCAGGAACTCCCGGCGCTCGTCGACGCTCGACCGCTGCCACCACTCCGCGTAGCTCTCGCCCGTTCCCGTCCACACAGTCACGGGCTTCGGCCCTTCCTGACTGGTGATCTTCTCGCGTTCCTGAGCGAGGCTCGCGACCTGCGAGGCGTATGCGACGGCGCTGATCTCGTCCTGCTGGAGTTGCTTGAGGAGTTGGTTCATCTTGCCGTCGATCACGGCGAGCTTCGCCGCACGGCTGTCATCGATGGTCGTCGTCGACTCCATCCGTTCCAGATGGCCGATCTCCCCGAGCAAGGCCGACTCCAACCAGGGGTACAAATCCTCGGACCAGAACCTCTGCTTCGGGCAGGCGTCGATGCCCTTGCTCTTGTTGCCGTGACAGCGGTACCGCTCACGCTGCCCCTTGGACAGGTTGCCCTTGACGTAGTACAGCGGGCTCCCGCACGTCAGGCAGAACGTCACGCCCACGGTCGGCGAGGTTGAGCCCTTCGGTTTCTTGTACTTGACCGAGGCGACGGCTTCCGACAGCTTGGCCCACTCCTCCTCGTTCAGCACCGGTCCCGACCGCATGACGGGCGTTCCGTCGTCGTTGCGGACCACGTAGCCGTTGGCGCGTACGTACTCCCCAAGAAGGGATCGACTGGTCAGTACGGCCTGCACCGTCGTCGCCGTCCACCTGCTTCCGCGCGGTTTCGGAGCAGCCAGCCGTGTCGTGCTCTCTCCCGCAGCCGCACGGATACGAGCGATGTCCTGAGCCGTGGGCACGCCCTGGTCGTTCAGCCAGTCGGCAACGGCGGAGAAGCTCGGCTTCTCGATGAAACGCCGGATCATCTCGATCAGTGTCGGACCGTACTCGGGGTCGAGTTCCAGAGTGAACCCTTCCTCGCCCTTCACCGCTCTACGCCCAAACGGGACAAGGCCGCCCGGCCAGCGGCCCATCTTGCGCATGGTCTCCCGGGACGCCTTGTTACGGGCCTTGATGGCGTCCAGCTCCGCCTCTGCGACGACAGCCAGGATCTTCGCGATCGTCTTGCCCCACGGCTTCGAGAGATCGAAGCCCTCCTCGCAGGAGATCAGGCCCTTACCGTTCGCCTCGCACCACTCGATGATGTCGGAGAGGTGACGGACCGACCGAGCGATGCGGTCGATCTTCAGGATGACGATGTGGTCGAACTGGTCTCTCTTGTTGTTGAGCCAGTCACCCAAGGACGGGCGCATCCACGGCGAGATGGACGCCGACACGTCGATGTCGACGGCGAAGTCGATCAACTCCATCTCTTCGGCATCCGCCCGCTTGCTGATGCGTGTGCGCTGAGTTTCCTCGCCGGTCTGGTTCTCGTTGCCTACAGACAGACGGACCACACCAAGAGCCCTGGGCTTGTCGCTCACCCTTGCCCCTCCCCAAGACATGGGCGGCCCTCCCGGCCGCCACAGGGCAGGGAAGTCTACAGACCGTGCCGACAATCCTTCTCCCGCACGCTCGACGCTCACGAACCCGTCGCTGGCGCAGGTGAAGCGGAAGATCGGCGTCTGAGCGTTCCGCACGGCGTTCGCACGAGGAAGCGGGGTGGCCTCCCTCGGGGAGGGCCACCCCGCTTCCGCGTGTCCCGGGTCAGAAGGCGCTGCGGGTCGGCAGGTCCTTGCCGTACCAGCGCTCGATCAGGCGGGCCGCGATCGAGATGCCGTAGGGCGGGAGCACTTCGCCCGACGCGAAGGCGGCGCCGAGTTCCTCGCGGGAGAACCAGCGGGCCTCGTGGATCTCGTCGCCGTCGACGTCGATCTCGGTCGAGGTGGCCTGGGCGACGAAACCCAGCATGAGGCTGGACGGGAAGGGCCAGGGCTGGCTGGCGACGTACTCGACCTCGCCGACGCTGATGCCGACCTCTTCGTGGACCTCGCGGCGCACCGACTGCTCGATGGACTCGCCGGGCTCGACGAATCCGGCGAGCGTGGAGAAGCGGCCCTCGGGCCAGTGGACCTGGCGGCCGAGCAGGATGCGGTCCTGGTCGTCGATCACGGCCATGATCACCGCGGGGTCGGTGCGCGGGTAGTGCTCGGCGCCGCAGGCGGGGCAGCGGCGGATGTGTCCGGCGGCGGCGATGACGGTGCGCTCGCCGCATCGGGAGCAGAAGCGGTGCAGCCGCTGCCAGTTCTCCAGCGCCACCGCGTGGACCATCAGACCGGCCTCGCGCGGCGACAGGAGCAGCCCGGCCTCCCGCAGGCCGGCGGGCCGCGCGGACTCGTCCATGCGGCCGGGCAGGGCGTCCTTCTGGAGGGCGAAGTAGCTGACCCCGTTCTCGTCGGTGCCCAGGAAGTAGCGGTGTGCCTCGGTGAGCGGGGCCTCGAAGGACGGGGTCATGACGAGTTCGGTGCGCCCGTCCGCCGTCTCGTCGATGAGGACCTGTCCGCCGGACACCACGAAGCAGCGGGTCGAGGGGTGGCTCCACGCCGCCGCGAGCCATGCCTCGTCGAGCCGGTGGTGGGCGGCGCGGTCGATGCCGCTCGGGGCGGTGAGCGAGATGGGGCGGTCGGCGGTGTGGTCGGTCCAGGTGGTCACGGGTGCTTCCAACTCCCCCGGGGGGACGGATCGGGTCGGCGGGCGGTTCGGCGGGACGTGCGGTGGGAGGGGACCGGTCCGGCGCGCGCGGTGGCGGGCCCTTCCAGTGTGCCCCGCGCGGGCATCGGGTTCGTACGGGGTGATCGGTCAGGGTGCGTGCCGCCAGTGCTCGGCGAGGTCGCCCCACAGGTGGGCGCTGGTCTCGACGCCCTTGAGGAGAAGGTCCAGTTCGACCTTCTCGTTGGGGGCGTGCCAGCCGTCGGACGGGACGGAGATCCCGAGGAAGAGCACCGGTGCGCCCAGGACGTCCTGGAGGTCGGCGGCGGGTCCGGAGCCGCCCTCACGGGTGAAGCGGACGGGTGCGTCGAAGGCGCGGCCCATCGCGCGGACGACGGACCGCAGCGCCGGGTGGTCCAGGGGCGTGAGGCAGGGGCGGGTGGCGGGGCTGAAGACGATCTCGTGGCGGATGCCGTCGGGCAGCTGCCCGGGCACCCAGTCGCGGACGGCCTCGGCCACGTGCTCCGGGTCCTGGCCGGCGACCAGCCGGAAGGACAGTTTCACCATGGCGGAGGACGGGACGATCGTCTTGCTGCCGGGGCCCTGGTATCCGCCGCCGATGCCGTTGACCTCGGCGGTGGGGCGGGCCCAGACGCGCTCCAGGGTGCTGTACCCGGCCTCGCCCCAGGTGCCGCGGGACCTGGCGGTGCGCAGCCACTGCGACTCGTCGAAGGGCAGCTCGGCGAACAGTTCGCGTTCGCGGTCGGTGAGTTCGACGACACCGTCGTAGAAGCCCGGGACCGCCACGCGCGCGTGCTCGTCGTGCAGGGCGGCCACCAGGCGGGCGACGGCGGTGGCCGGGTTGGGGACCGCGCCGCCGAAGGAACCGGAGTGGATGTCCTGGCCGGGGCCGTACAGCCGGATCTCGCACTCGGCGAGGCCGCGCATGCCGGTGCACACCGTGGGGGTGTCCTCGGACCACATGCCGGTGTCGGAGACGATCACGATGTCGGCGGCGAGCCGGTCCGCGTGCTGCTCGACGAGCGCCCGGAAGTGCGGGGAGCCGGATTCCTCCTCGCCCTCGATCAGCAGTTTGAGGTGGACGGCCGGGGTGGTGCGGCCGGTGGTGGCGAGGTGGGCGCGGACCCCGAGGGTGTGGAAGAACACCTGCCCCTTGTCGTCGGCGGCGCCGCGCGCGTAGAGACGGTTGTCCCGCACGACGGGCTCGAAGGGCTCGCTGTCCCAGCCGTCCTCGCGGGCGGCGGGCTGCACGTCGTGGTGGCCGTAGACCAGCACGGTGGGGGCCCCGGGGTCGGCGGAGGGCCACTCGGCGTAGACGGCCGGGGCGCCCGGGGTCTGCCAGACCTCGGCGGTCGGGAAGCCGGTCTCCTTGAGCTTGGCGGCGAGCCAGTCGGCGCTGCGGCGCACGTCCGGCGCGTGGTCGGGCTGGGCCGAGACGGACGGGATGCGCAGCCACTCGGCGAGGTCGTCGAGGAACGCGCCGCGGTGCTGCTCGATGTACGTACGGACGGCGCTGACGGCATTGTCAACGGGCTGGCTCATGGTCACGAGCCTATCGGCCCGGGGCGGTGTCCTCGGAGTGCGGTATCTCACCGGGCGGCTCCTCCAGCAGCAGCCGCTCCAGCTCGGCGCGGCCGGGCAGGGGGTCGGGGCGGACGACCTCGCCGGTGCGGACGTACAGGAAGGCGGCCGTGACGGTCTCCAGGGGGACGCCCTGCTGCTCGGCCCAGGCGAGCCGGTAGACGGCGAGCTGCAGCGGGTCGGCGGTGCGGCCGCGGCTGGTCTTCCAGTCGACGATCTCGTACGTCGTCCCGTCCCCGTCGCCCTCCTTGTAGACGGCGTCGATGCGCCCGCGCACGACGCGGCCGGCGAGCGACAGCTGGAAGGGCGCCTCCACGCGGTGGGGCGTGCGGTGGGCGTACTCGGTGCGTTCGAACGCTTCCTTGAGGGCTTCCAGGTCGCGTTCGTCGTCGATCTCGGCGTCGCTGCCGGGCAGCTCGTCCGGGTCGAGCAGGGGGAGGGTCAGTTCCTCGAAGCGTGCCTCGACCCAGGCGTGGAAGCGGGTGCCCCGGCGTGCGGCGGGCTGGGGCGGGCGGGGCATGGGGCGGGCCAGCTCCCGGGCGAAGCCGTCCGGGTCCGCGGCCAGGCGGAGCAGCTGGGACGCCGTCAGCGAGGCGGGCAGCCGGACCTCGGTGACGCTCTCGCGGGTGCGCAGCAGCTCTCCGGTGAGGGCGTCGAGGTCGCGGTCCCAGGACGCGACGGTGCGGGCCTCCTCGGGGGTGAGCCGGGGCCCACCGGGCTGCCGCGGCGGGCGGGGGCGGTCCGCCGCGCGGGGGCGCGCGGCGGGTTCCGGGGCGGTCGCCTGGTGGGGGACGGCGGTCGCCTGACGGGGGACGGTGGGGCGATGGGGGGCCCGGGAGTCCCTGTTGCCCGGATCGGTGTCGGCGAAGGGGTCCTCGTCGGGGAAAGGGTCCTCGTCGGGGAAGGGGCCGCTCTCGGAGAAGAGGTCCTGGCCGGCGTCGTCGGTGAAGAGATCCTCGTCGGCGTCGGTGAAATGGTCCTGGCCGGCCGGGAAGGGTTCCCCGTCGGCGTCGGTGAAGAGGTCCTGGCGGGTCGGGAAGGGGTCCTCGTCGGCCGGGAAGGGGTCGCCTTCCGGGAGGTGGGCGTCGTCGTCGGGCGGCGGCGGCCAGTCCGGGTCGTCGTACGTGTCCGGGTCGTGTACGGCCGTGGCGGGGCCGTCCGGGTGGCCGTCGAGGTGGGCGAGGACGGTCGCGGCGGCCGCGCGACGGCGGGTCATGGCCTCGTCGTCCAGGGGCAGGGGCCACGCCTGGGCGTCGGCGGCCCGCCGCAGGGCGGGGTTCTCCTCGTCCTCGGCGGGCTCGTCGGCCCACGCCTCGATCTCGCCGTACCCGGCGGCGCAGTGCTCGTAGAGGGCGTGGAGGAACGCGGAGGGGCCGCGCGGCTTCTTCTGGCTGGGACCCCACCAGTGGCCGGAGCCGAGGAGCAGGGAACGGGGGCGGGTGAAGGTGACGTAGCCGAGGCGCAGCTCCTCGGTGTGCTGGTGTTCCTTCATGGCCTCGTGGAAGGCCTTGAGGCCCCGGGAGTCCCAGGACGTGACGTCGGGGAGGGTGTCGGCGTCGCCGCGCAGTTCGTGCGGCAGCACCTTGCCCTGCGCGGTCCACTTCTCGCGGCCCTGGCTGCTGGGGAAGGTGCCGGTGACCAGCCCGGGTACGGCGACGACGTCCCACTCCAGGCCCTTGGACTTGTGCGCGGTGAGCACCTTGACGGTGTTCTCACCGCCGGGCAGCGCGTTGTCCAGGCCCTTCTCGTACTGGGCGGCGGTGCGCAGGAAGCCCAGGAAGGCGAGCAGGGAGGCCTCGGCGTCTCCGGCGGCGAAGGACGCGGCGATGTCGAGGAAGTTGGAGAGGGTCTCGCGGCGGCGGGCGGCCAGGGCGTGCGGGGACGCGGAGAGCTCCACCTCCAGGCCGGTGACGGCGAGGACGCGGTGCAGCACGTCCATGAGGGGGTCGGCCAGGGAGCGGCGCAGGTCGCGCAGTTCGGCGGCGAGGCGGGCGAAGCGCACGCGGGCGTCCGGTGAGAACGGCAAGCCGTCGTCGTCGCCCCGGCCGTCGAGCGGTGTCTCCAGGAAGGTGTCGAGGGCGTCCGCGAGCGAGATCACCTCGGCCGGGTCGACGCCCTCGACGGCCGCGGCGAGCCGCCGGTCGGGATCGTCGTCGCCGTCCACGCCCGCGTGGGAGACGAGCAGTCGCGCGCGCCGCCCCAGCAGGGCGAGGTCACGGGGGCCGATGCGCCAGCGCGGGCCGGTCAGCAGGCGTACGAGGGAGGCATTGGCGCCGGGGTCCTGGAGGACCTCGCAGACGGCGACGAGGTCGGCGATCTCGGGCAGGTGCAGCAGTCCGGAGAGGCCGACCACCTCCACGGGGACGTCCCGCGCCACCAGGGCTGCCTGGATCTCGGCGAAGTCGCCGGCCGTGCGGCACAGCACGGCGATCTCGCCGGGCGCCTTGCCGGTGCGGACGAGGTGGGCGATGGAGTCGGCGATCCAGTCGATCTCCTCCGCGTGGGTGGGCAGCAGGGCGCAGCGGACGGTGCCGTCGCGTTCGGCGCCGGGGGCCGGGCGGAGGGCCTCCACGCCCGCGTGCATCGCGCGCAGGGGCTCGGCGAGACCGTTGGCGAGGTCGAGGAGGCGGCCGCCGCTGCGGCGGTTCTCGCTGAGCGACTGGCGGGTGGCGGGGCGGCCGTCGGCGTGCGCGAAGTGTTCCGGGAAGTCGTCGAGGTTGGCGACGGAGGCGCCGCGCCAGCCGTAGATCGCCTGGCAGGGGTCGCCGACGGCGGTCACCGGGTGGCCGGTGCCGTCGCCGAAGAGCCCGGCCAGCAGGACACGCTGGGCGACCGAGGTGTCCTGGTACTCGTCGAGGAGGACCACGCGGAACTCGTCGCGCAGGACGCGGCCCACCTCGGGAAGGGCGGCGAGCCGGGCGGACAGGGCGATCTGGTCGCCGAAGTCGAGCAGATCGCGGTCGCGTTTGGCGGCCCGGTAGCGCAGCACCAGGTCGGCCAGTTCACGCCGCGCGGCGGCGGCCTCGGGGACCTTGCGCAGGTCGGCGTTGGTGAGCTTGGTGTTCTCCAGGGTGCGCAGCAGCCCGGCGTCGTGGGCGCGCAGGTCCTCGGGCCGTACGAGGTGTTCGGCGAGCTCCCCGTCGAGGGTGAGGAGGTCCCCGACCAGGTCGGGGAAGGAGCGGGTGAGCGCCGGGTAGGGACCGGGCGCCTCGCGCAGGACGCGCGCGGCGAGCTGGTAGCGGGTGGCGTCGGCGAGCAGCCGGGAGGTCGGTTCGAGGCCGATGCGCAGGCCGTGGTCGGTGAGCAGGCGGCCCGCGAAGGCGTGGTACGTGGAGATCACGGGCTCGCCCGGGGGGTTGTCCGGGTCGATGGCGTCCGGGTCGGTGACGCCCGCCTTGATCAGCGCCTTGCGGACGCGTTCGGCGAGCTCACCGGCGGCCTTGTTGGTGAAGGTGAGGCCGAGTACCTGTTCGGGGGCGACCTGGCCGGTGCCGACCAGCCACACCACGCGTGCCGCCATCACCGTCGTCTTGCCCGATCCGGCTCCGGCCACGATCACCTGCGGGGCGGGCGGCGCGACGATGCAGGCCGTCTGCTCCGGGGTGAACGGGATGCCGAGGAGCTCCTTGAGCTGATCGGGATCGGTGATACGAGCGGGCACACGCAGAGGCTATCGGCGGGCACTGACAGTGCCCGCCCCGAGCGCGGGCCCGGAGCGGAGAACCGCAGGTCACAGACGGTGGTGCGATGCGTCACGCCGGTCATTCGACGACGTGGCGGCCTTCCGGTCGGGCGCTGCACGAGGCCCGAAACGCGCAGTGGGCGCAGTGCTGGCCCGCGGTGGGGGTGAACCGTTCGTCGAGGACCTTGCCGGCGGCCGTGGCCAGCAGGTCACCGACCCACTCCCCCTCCAGCGGCTCCTGGGCCTGCACCTTGGGCAGGCTCTCGCCGCCGTCCCGTTTCGCGGCGCCCTGGCGCAGCTGGACGAGTTCGGCACCGCCCGGTTCGGGGCGCGCTCCGTCGAAGGCCGCGTCGACGGCGCCCGCGCGGACGGCGAGCTGGTAGACGGCGAGCTGGGGGTGCCGGGCGACCTCGGCGGAGCTGGGCGCCTGCTTGCCGGTCTTGAAGTCGACGACGTAGGCGCGGCCGTCGCCGTCGGTCTCGACGCGGTCCATCTGGCCGCGGATGCGCACCTCGTAGCCACCCGCTTCGAGCGTGACGTCGAAGTCGTGCTCGCTGGCCACCGGGGTGCGTCCGGTGCGGTCCATCACATGCCACCTGAGGAAGCGTTCGAGGGCCACGCGCGCGTTCTCCTTCTCCTGCGCCGACTTCCACGGCGCGTCGAAGGCCAGCGCGTTCCACACCGAGTCGAGGCGCTCCATGAGGACGTCGAGGTCGGCCGGGGTGTGCCCGGAGGCCACCTCGTCGGCCAGGACGTGCACCACGTTGCCGAAGCCCTGGGCCGCGGTGGCGGGCGCGTCCGCCTTGACCTCGCGGCCGAGGAACCACTGCAGGGCGCAGGTGTTGGCCAGTTGTTCGAGGGCGCTGCCGGACAGCACGACGGGCTGGTCGCGGTCGCGCAGCGGCACCTTGGACCGCGTCGGTTCGAACATGCCCCACCAGCGGTACGGGTGCGCGGACGGCACCAGGGGGCGGCCGTCCTCGTCGGCGAGCGCGGCGAGCCGGGCCAGCCGCTGGGCGGCCGCTTCCCGGAGGGTGTCCGAGACGCGCGGGTCGACCGTGGTCGCGCGCAGTTCGGCGACGAGCGCGGCGACGGACAGGGGACGGCGGGGGCGTCCGGTGACGTCCTTGGGCTCGACGCCGAGTTCGGTCAGGAAGCGGGAGGGCTGGTCGCCGTCGTCGGCGGGTGCCTTCACCGCGGTGACGACGAGACGTTCACGCGCGCGGGTGGCGGCCACGTAGAACAGGCGCCGCTCCTCGGCGAGCAGTGCGCCGGGGGTGAGGGGTTCGGCGAGTCCGTCGCGGCCGATGCGGTCGGCCTCCAGCAGGGAGCCCCGTCGGCGCAGGTCGGGCCACAGGCCCTCCTGGACACCGGCCACGACGACCAGGCGCCACTCCAGGCCCTTGGAGCGGTGCGCGGTCATCAGGCGCACGGCGTCGGGGCGGGCGGCGCGGCGTGTGAGGGTGTCGGCGGCGATGTCCTCGGCGTCGATCTCCTCCAGGAAGTTCAGCGCGCCCCGGCCGCCGGTGCGTTCCTCCGCGCGGGCGGCAGTCGCGAACAGCGCGCATACGGCGTCGAGGTCCCGGTCGGCGTTGCGGCCGGCCGCGCCTCCGCGCCGCGCGGAGCGCTCCAGTCGCTGGGGCCACGGGGTGCCGTCCCAGAGGTCCCACAGGGCCTCTTCGGCCGTACCGCCGCCCGCGAGGCGTTCGCGGGCACGGCGCAGCAGGGCGCCGAGGCGCTGCGCGCCCCGCGCGTAGGCGGGGTCGTGGACGGCGAGCCGCTCGGGCTCGGCAAGGGCACGCGCGAGCAGTTCGTCCGAGGGCGGGGGCAGCGGATTGCCCGCGGCCCGTTCCTCCTCGCGCAGGGCCCGTCCGAGCCGGCGCAGGTCGGCGGCGTCCATGCCGGCGAGGGGTGAGGCGAGCAGGGTGAGGGCGGTCTCGGTGTCGAGCCAGCAGGGCCCGGCGCCCGACGCCGCTCCGTCGGCCTCCAGGGCCGCGTCGTCCGCCTCCTCAGCCTCCGGGGCGCCGTCGTCCGCCTCCCCGGCCTCCGGGGCGTCGTCGTCCGCCTCCCCGGCCTCCGTGGCCGCGTCGTCCGCCTCCCCGGCCTCCGGGGCGTCGTCGTCCGCCGCCCCGCCTTCGTCGTACCTCGCGTCGTCGGCGTTCCGCGCGGCGTCGTCCGGCGCGGTGTCGGCACTCCGCGCGCCGCCGTCGACCCGCCCGGTGTCGGCACCCCGCGCGAGAGCATCGTCCCGCGCGGTGTCGGCATCCCCCCGGATGTCGTCGTCCCGCTCCCCCGCCTCCGCCGTCGCCACCGCGCGCAGGGCTGTCAGCAGTGGGGCGACCGCCGGTTCGTGGCGCAGGGGCAGGTCGTCGCCGTCGACGTCCACGGGGACGCCCGCCGACGTGAGCGCGCGGCGGACCGTGGGCAGGGTCCGGGAGCCGGCCCGTACCAGGACGGCCATGTCGTTCCAGGGGACGCCGTCCTCCAGATGCGCCCTGCGCAGGATGTCGGCGATGTTGTCCAGCTCGGTGCCGGACGTCGGGTACGTGTACACCTCGACCCGGCCGCCGTCCCGTGCCGCGGTCAGCTCCCGGTGGGCGCGGACCTTCTCGGCGGGCAGCCGGGGCAGCGGCATCCTCCGGGTCACCCGCCGGGTGGCCTCCAGCAGGGCGGCGCCGGAGCGACGGGAGGTGCGCAGCACCTCGACGGGGGCCGGGCGGCCGTCCGCGCGGGGGAAGGCGTACGGGAACTCCAGGATGCCGCCCACGTCCGCGCCCCGGAAGGCGTAGATCGACTGGTCGGGGTCGCCGAAGGCGACGAGGGTGCGTCCGCCGGCCAGCGCGTGCAGCAGCCGTACCTGGGCCGGGTCGGTGTCCTGGTACTCGTCGACGTAGACGGCGTCGTACCGCGCGGCGAGCTGCCCGGCGATCTCGGGGCGGCGGGCGAGGAGCACCGCGCGGTGGACCAGTTCGGCGTAGTCGAGGACGCCCTGCAGGTCGAGGACGTCGAGGTACTCGGCGAGGAAGGCGGAGGCGGCGCGCCAGTCGGGGCGTCCGATGCGGCGGGCGAAGGCGTCCAGGGCGTCGGGGCCGAGGCCCAGTTCGCGGCTGCGGGCGAGCACCGCGCGGACCTCGTCGGCGAAGCCGCGCGTGGTCAGGCAGGCGCGCAGGTCGTCCGGCCAGCGCACATGGGCCAGACCGAGCCGCTCCAGGTCCACCTGTCCGGCGAGCAGCTCGCGGACGGTGACGTCCTGCTCGGGGCCCGACAGCAGCCGCAGCGGCTCCACGAAGAGGTCGCTGTCCTGGTGGGCTCGGATCAGGGCGTAGCAGAACGAGTGGAACGTGGTCGCCTGCGGGGCGCGCGCGGCCCCCATCCGCAGCGCCATGCGGTCGCGCAGCTCGACGGCGGCCTTGCGGCTGAACGTCAGCACCAGGATGCGCTCGGGGTCCCCGCCGCGGGCGATCCGCGCGGCCACGGACTCGACCAGGGTGGTCGTCTTTCCGGTCCCCGGACCTGCGAGGACGAGCAGCGGGCCGGTCCTGTGGTCAACCACGGAGCGCTGTGCGGCGTCAAGAGAAGGGGGGTTCACGCGAGCCGGCGGGGTACGCACCAGTCGATGAGCACCACGGTCCCCCCGCCGCACCCGGGGGTGCGACAGGCCGCTGGTGGAGGAAGAGGAGCTCACGTGGTTCGCCGGTCCTGGTGGGTGTGCTGTTGGGGCATGCGCCGTGCGTGCGGGGCGGTGGGCGCGGGGTGAAGGGGACACGCGCAGCCGACGCTACGCCGGTGAAAAGCGCGGAAGCAGCCCTTCCGCTTCTTCTCCCCGGGCACTCCCGTCACACATGCCCCTCACCTCACGAACGTACGTCATGCCACGGATGTGCCTCATGTCCCCCGGAAGGATCACAGGTCACACGGCGGCGACCGGGATGGCGGAAGCTGTCAGGTGTGACCCTCGGTGTGCCCGCCGCCGTCCCACCGCGCACGCCTCATGTCGAGGCGCGGCACATGACCCTCCGCGGCCCGGCTCGCCTCCTTGAGAGGCGTGCCCTCCGCGCGGTAGTGGCCGAGGGCTCTCAGTTCGTGGCCCGGCAGCAGCACACCGTCCGCGCGGACGACGCGCCACCACGGAACGGCTCCCCCGTAGAGGGCCATCACGCGGCCGACCTGACGGGGACCGCCCTCCTCCAGCCACTCGGCCACGTCCCCATAGGTCATGACACGCCCCGGCGGGATCAGCTCGGCCACCTCGAGGACCCGCTCGGCGTACTCCGGCAGGGCGTCCGCGTGCTCCGGGCCGTCGCCGGACGGAAGGCTCTCCTGGCTCATCCGGCCCATCCTGCCCCACCCCACCGACAACGCGACGCGCTCGCGCGCGTGCGGACGGCTCGCCCCGGAGCAGCGCTTCGGGCAGACTGTGCCGCCCCGCTTTGGGACCCTGATGCCCCCTTGTGCCGCTACGGCATGCCACCATCATGCGGGCGGTGACTGGTGATACGAGACCGAGAAGAGACGATGAAGCAGCAGGGCGCGCACCCCGGAGACACGGAGGGCACCCCTGACGCGTCGTCGCGCCCGGACACCGCGGACCCCGACACGGTGCACATCGACGAGGTCGAGGGTGACGAGCCACTGCTCCCCGCGCGGGTGCACCGCCCGTCCGACCTCATGCGACTCCTGGGCGGCGTCCTCGCCGTCGTGGTGCTGCTGGCGATCGCCGCCTTCGCCCACGGCACCACCTCGGGCCTCGAACAGGACATCAACAAGGGCACCGGCCAGGCGCCCGACCTGCTCATCAAGATCGCGGGTCTGGCGTCCAGCATCGCGATCCTCCTGGTGCCGGTCGCCTTCGCCATCGAGCGGCTGATCAAACGGGACGGACTGCGGATCGCCGACGGCGTGCTCGCCGCCGTCCTCGCGCACGGTGTGACACTCGCCACCGACCTGTGGGTCGCGCGCGCCGCCCCGGACTCGATCCAGGAGGCGCTCACCCAGCCCTCCCCCGGGGACATCCACGCGCTGACCGACCCGGTGCACGGCTACCTGGCCCCGGTCATCGCGTACATGACGGCCGTCGGCATGTCCCGCAGACCCCGGTGGCGCGCCGTGCTGTGGGTGGTGCTGCTCCTCGACGCCTTCTCGATGCTCGTCACCGGCTACACGACACCGTTCTCGATCATCCTCACCGTGCTGATCGGCTGGACCGTCGCCTACGGCACCCTCTACGCGGTCGGCTCGCCCAATGTGCGCCCCACGGGCCGCACCCTGATGGCGGGCCTGCGCACCGTCGGTTTCCGCCCCGTGAGCGCCGCCCGCGTGGAGGCCGCGGACGCCGCCGAGGCGGGCGACCGGGGGCGCCGCTACTTCGTCACCCTGGAGGACGGTCCGCCGCTGGACGTCACGGTGGTCGACCGCGAACAGCAGGCGCAGGGCTTCTTCTACCGCGCGTGGCGCAATCTGGCGCTGCGCGGCTTCGCCACCCGCAGCAGCCTCCAGTCACTGCGCCAGGCGCTGGAGCAGGAGGCGCTGCTGGCCTACGCGGCCATCGCGGCCGGCGCCAACGCGCCCAAGCTGATCGCGACCTCCGAGCTCGGTCCCGACGCGGTGATGCTCGTCTACGAGCACAGCGGCGGACGCACCCTGGACTCGCTGGCGGACGAGGAGATCACCGACGACCTGCTGCGCGACACCTGGCACCAGGTACGGGCCCTGCAGTCCCGCCGTATCGCGCACCGCAGGCTGGTGGGCGACGCCATCCTGGTGGATCGTTCCGGCACGGTGATCCTCACCGACCTGCGCGTCGGCGAGATCGCGGCCGGTGATCTGCTGCTGCGCATGGACACCTCCCAGCTGCTGGTGACGCTGGGCCTCAGGGTGGGCGCCGAACGCGCGGTGGCCTCCGCGCTGAGCGTCCTCGGTCCCGACACCGTGGCGGACTGTCTGCCGATGCTCCAGCCGATCGCGCTGAGCCGCTCCACGCGCGCGACCCTGCGCAAGCTGGCCAGGGAGCGGGCGGAGCGGGAGCGCGAGGCGGTCCTGGAGGCCTCCCGGCACTCCCGGCCGGCCCGCGCGGAGCACGGCGCGGACGACGACGCACACCCCGTGGCGCTGGAGAAGGTCGACAAGAAGGCCGTACGCGCCGAGCAGCGGGCCGAGAAGCGGGCCATCGACGAGGCCCTGGAGGAGGCCCGCGAGGAGGATCTGCTGGCCCAGATCCGGCACGAGGTGCTGCGGATCAGGCCGCAGGCCCCGGTCGAGCCGGCCCGTCTGGAGCGGGTGCGCCCGCGCACGCTGATCAGTTTCATCGCGGGGGCCATCGGCGCGTACTTCCTGCTGACGCAGCTCACCCACATCGAGTTCGGCCCGCTGATCGCGAACGCGGAGTGGGGCTGGGTGGCCGCGGCGGTGCTGTTCTCGGCGGCCAGTTATGTCGCGGCGGCCATGGCGCTGCTCGGGTTCGTACCGGAGCGGGTGCCGTTCCCGCGGACGGTGGCGGCGCAGGTCGCCGGGTCGTTCGTGAAGATCGTCGCGCCGGCGGCGGTGGGCGGTGTCGCACTGAACACGCGCTTCCTCCAGCGCGCGGGGGTGCGGCCGGGGCTCGCGGTGGCGAGCGTGGGCGCGTCGCAGCTCTTCGGGCTCGGCTGCCACATCCTGATGCTGCTGGCCTTCGGCTATCTGACCGGTACCGAGAAGACGCCCTCCCTCACTCCGTCCCGCACGGTCATCGGGGGCCTGTTGACGGTGGCGGTGCTGGTGCTGGTGGTGACCTCGGTGCCGTTCCTGCGGAAGTTCGTCGTCACCCGCGTGCGGTCGCTGTTCGCCGGGGTCGTGCCGCGCATGCTCGATGTGCTGCAGCGGCCGCAGAAGCTGGTCACCGGTATCGGCGGCATGCTGCTGCTGACGGCCTGCTTCGTGATGTGCCTGGACGCCTCGATCCGGGCGTTCGGCGACGAGACGACCTCGGTCAGCCTCGCGAGCGTCGCCGTCGTGTTCCTCGCGGGCAACGCGCTGGGGTCGGCGGCGCCGACACCCGGTGGTGTGGGCGCGGTGGAGGCGACCCTGACGGTCGGTCTGATCGCGGTCGGGCTGCCCAAGGAGGTCGCCGCGCCGGCCGTCCTGCTCTTCCGGCTGCTGACCCTGTGGCTGCCGGTGCTCCCCGGATGGCTGGCCTTCAACCACCTCACGCGCAAGGCGGCCCTGTAGGCGGCGCCGGACGGACGGCACGGGCCTCGGACCGTACCCCGTACGGCTCGTGTCCCGCGCGTCCCGCCCGGGGCGACCGCAGGATGGGAGCATGCCCCACCCCCTGTCCCGGCCCTTCCGCCTGCGGGCCGCCGCCCTGGCCGTCGTCGCCGTACTGCTGCCGGCCCTGCTGACGGGCTGCGGCGAGGACGACAGGGACGAGGACCTGACGGGGCAGCAGCTGAGCTGGGAGGACTGTCCTGCCCCGGCCGAGGCGCAGGGCGGCGGCGCCGCCCCGTCCCCGCTGCCCGGCGGCCGGGGCAAGTGGAGCTGCGCCACCATGAAGGCGCCGCTGGACTGGGACGATCCCGACGGCGCCACCATCGACCTGGCGCTGATCCGGGCCAGGTCGAGCGGCTCGGCGGACCGGCGCATCGGCTCCCTGATCTTCAACTTCGGCGGTCCCGGCCTCTCCGGCGTCCACACGCTGCCCGCCTTCGGCACGCAGTACGCGACCCTGCGGACCCGCTACGACCTGGTGGGCTTCGACCCCCGCGGGGTGGGCCGCAGCGCACCCGTGCTCTGCCTCGACGACCGGCGGCTCGACGCGTACCTCCAGCAGGACGCCACCCCCGACGACAGCGCCGAACGCACCGAACTCATGGAGACCACCACCGAGTTCAACGCGGCCTGCGAGAAGAACTCCGGACGGACCCTCGCGCACGTGCGCACCGCGGACGCCGCCCGCGACCTGGACCTGATGCGCCAGGTCCTCGGCGACGACGAACTGCACTACTTCGGCGTCTCCTACGGCACCGAGCTCGGCGGCGTCTACGCCCACCTGTTCCCCGGGAAGGTGGGCCACGCGGTGTTCGACGCGGTCGTGGACCCCACACAGGACGCGGAGCAGAGCTCGCTGGGCCAGGCGCGCGGGTTCCAGCTCGCGCTCGGCAACTACGCCGAGCACTGCGTCTCGCAGACCGGTCCGTGCCCGGTCGGCGACAGCGCGCAGGACGTCAAGGACCGTATCGGCAGGCTGCTGAAGGACCTCGACAGCCGGCCGATCCCCGGCGCCTTCCCGCGGGAGCTGACCCAGACCGCGGCGACCAGCGGCATCGCGCAGGCCCTGTACTCCCAGGAGCTCTGGGACTTCCTCACCGACGGTCTCCAGGAGGCGTACGACGGCGACGGGACGATCCTGATGCTGCTGTCCGACGCGCTGGCCGGGCGCGACGATGGGGGCGGGTACAGCAACATCGTCGCGGCCAACGTCGCCGTCAGCTGCTCGGACCACCGTTCCCGCTACACCCCCGCGGACGTGGAGCGCAGGCTGCCGCGGTTCCGGGCGGCGTCCGGTCTGTTCGGCGAGTACATGGCGTGGGGGCTGGTCGGCTGCACCGACTGGGCGGTGCCGGGGGCGGCCGATCATCCGGACGTGAGTGCTCCGGGCGCGGCCCCGATCCTGGTGATCGGCAACACGGGCGACCCGGCCACACCGTACGAGGGGGCGCGCAGGATGGTGGAGGAGCTGGGTGAGGGCGTCGGTGTGGAACTGACGTACGAGGGGCAGGGGCACGGGGCCTACACCAGCGACAACCGGTGCGTGCGGGACGCGGTGCACGGCTACCTGCTGGACGGGAAGGTGCCGGCGGCCGGGACCGTCTGCTCCTGAGCGGACGTCAGACTCACAGGGAGTCAGGAAAGCCGCAGGTCAGAACGTTATCCACAGGCTTCCCCGGCAGGCGGCGGATCTGCCTACCATGGCACGACCGCCATCCGCGGCACGGTGCGGACGGCCAGCGAGGGGGGAAGGCGCATGACCCGAATCACACGGTGGACGGCCCTGACGGTCGCCGCCGCGCTGCTGACGGCGGGCTGCAGCGGCTCGTCGGACGACGGCTCCGGGGGCGACGGCAAGAGCGGCGGGACGGCGCTCGACTGGGGACGCTGCAAGGGCGGCGAAGACGCTCCCGCTCCGGGCGACGACTGGCAGTGCGCCACCCTGCGGGTGCCGCTGGACTGGGCGAAGCCCGACGGCCCGACCGTCGGACTGGCCCTGATCCGGGCGAAGGCGACGGGGGACGACCGTCTCGGCTCACTGCTGTTCAACTTCGGCGGCCCCGGCGGCTCGGGCGTTTCCACGATGCCGTCCTACGCCGCCACGGCCTCCGAGCTGCGCGAGCGGTACGACCTGGTGAGCTGGGACCCGCGCGGGGTGGCCGCCAGCGAGGGCGTCCGCTGCCGTGACGACAAGGCCATCCAGGCCGCCGAGTCGTCGGTGGACGGCACCCCGGACACCCCGGAGGAGGAGCGGGCGTTCCTCGCGGACGCCGCCGACTTCGGCAAGGGCTGCCAGGAGCGGGCCGGCAAGCTGATGGCCCATGTGTCGACCACGGACACCGCGCGCGACATGGACCGCATCCGGCAGGCCCTCGGCGACGACAGGCTGAACTACTTCGGCATCTCCTACGGCACCGAGCTGGGCGGGGTCTACGCCCACCTGTTCCCCGAGAAGGTCGGGCGGATGACGCTCGACGCGGTGGTCGACCCAAGCGCCGACACGATGGGGCACGCCAAGAACCAGACGCGCGGCTTCCAGACGGCGCTGGACAACTACCTGCGGTCCACGGGCCGGGACCCCGAGCAGGGGACACGGGAGATCGCGGAGCTGCTGGACCGGATCGACGCCGAACCGCTGCCGACGTCCTCGTCCGGGCGCGAGCTGACGCAGACCCTGGCGCTGACCGGCATCGTGCTGCCGCTCTACAGCAAGGACGGCTGGCCGGCGCTGACCAGCGCGCTGAAGGCGGCGGAGGAGGGGGACGGTTCGGAGCTGCTGGCGCTGGCCGACGGCTACAACGACCGCGACACCTCGGGACGCTACGGCACGACGACCCACTCGCAGCGGGTCATATCGTGCCTGGACGACAAGCAGCGGCCGACTGTGGCGGAGACGAAGAAGCTGCTGCCCGAATTCGAGGAGATCTCCCCCGTGTTCGGGTCCTTCCTGGGCTGGGACACGGCGGGCTGGTGCCACGACTGGCCGGTCCCCGGCCAGCACGACACCCCCGAGGTGAGCGCGCCGGGCGCTGCGCCGGTCCTGGTGGTGGGCAACACCGGCGACCCGGCCACGCCGTACGAGGGCGCCCGGAAGATGGCGGACGAGCTGGGCGAGGGCGTCGGTGTGGTGCTCACCTGGAAGGGCGAGGGCCATGGCGCGTACGGCAGTGGGAGCGACTGTGTGGACTCCACGGTGAACGCGTATCTGCTGGACGGCACGGTGCCCGAGGACGGCAAGGTCTGCTCATGACGCGGGCGGGGGCTCCCCGCACCCCTGGTGCGCGAAGCCCCCGCCCCGGCCTCGGTAGCGGCCGATGTGGCTCAGTAGACCGGCTTCTCCGGTTCGATCTGGTTGACCCAGCCGATCACGCCGCCGCCGACGTGGACCGCGTCGGCGAAGCCCGCGGACTTCAGGACCGCGAGGACTTCCGCACTGCGGACACCCGTCTTGCAGTTCAGGACGATCTTCTTGTCCTGCGGGAGGCTCTCCAGGGCGGTGCCCATGAGGAACTCGTTCTTGGGGATCAGGCGGGCGCCCGGGATGGAGACGATCTCGAACTCGTTCGGCTCGCGCACGTCGATGAGCTCGATGCTCTCGCCGTCGTCGATCCACTCCTTGAGCTGCTTGGGAGTGATCGTGGAGTCGACGGCCGCCGCCTGGGCCTCCTCGGACACGACGCCGCAGAAGGCCTCGTAGTCGATGAGCTCGGTGACGGTCGGGTTCTCGCCGCAGACCGCGCAGTCGGGGTCCTTGCGGACCTTGACCTGGCGGTACTGCATCTCCAGGGCGTCGTAGATCATCAGGCGGCCGACGAGGGGCTCGCCGATGCCGGCGAGCAGCTTGATGGCCTCGTTGACCTGGATGGAGCCGACGGACGCGCACAGCACGCCCAGGACGCCGCCCTCGGCGCAGGAGGGGACCATGCCGGGCGGCGGGGGCTCCGGGTACAGGCAGCGGTAGCAGGGGCCGTGCTCGGACCAGAACACCGAGGCCTGGCCGTCGAAGCGGTAGATCGAGCCCCACACGTACGGCTTGTTCAGCAGCACGCAGGCGTCGTTGACCAGGTAACGGGTCGCGAAGTTGTCCGTGCCGTCGACGATCAGGTCGTACTGGCTGAAGATCTCCATCACGTTGTCGGCCTCGAGCCGCTCCTCGTGAAGGATCACGTTCACGTACGGGTTGATGCCCTTGACGGTGTCACGGGCGGACTCGGCCTTGGGACGGCCGATGTCGGCCTGGCTGTGGATGATCTGACGCTGCAGGTTCGACTCGTCGACCTCGTCGAACTCCACGATGCCGAGCGTGCCCACACCGGCGGCGGCCATGTACATCAGCGCCGGCGAACCCAGGCCGCCGGCGCCCACACAGAGCACCTTGGCGTTCTTCAGCCGCTTCTGCCCGTCCATGCCCACATCGGGGATGATCAGGTGGCGGGAGTACCTGCGGACCTCGTCTACGGTGAGCTCGGGGGCCGGCTCGACCAGGGGTGGCAGCGACACGGGGACTCCGTTGGTCGGTCAATCACTACGGTTGTTCTCGCCTCAACACTGCCATGGCCTTTTTCATTCCGAGACACCCGTCCCGACCCGCGAGACGATGTCGTCCCAGTAGCCGGGCAGGGGCTCCCAGGCCTCGGTGCGACCGCCGTGTCCGGTGTGGTCGGTGAAGTAGAGGGTGGCCGCGCCCTGCCAGCGGGCGATCCGCAGGGCCTCGTCCAGGTGCGGCCCGGGCACTCCGTGCACGAAGTGGCAGAAGCGTTCGGGCGGGTGGTCGGCGGTCCACTCCGCCACCTGCGACCAGCGGTAGTCGCTCCAGGGGCCGGAGAAGGTGACCAGCTGGTCGGCGTGTTCGGCGTATCCCGGGTACGGGTGGGTGCCGTGGCCGAGGACGATGTGGGCGTCGTCACCGATCGCCCGGAGCGTGGTGGCGGTCCGCCGGACCTCGGGGAACGCGGCGCGGTCGGCGGGACAGCGGTCCAGGAGGAATCCGTCGACCTGGTACCAGTCGAGGAAGTGGTGGGCGTCCGAGATCACCTCGCCGAAGGTGCGCAGACCGTACGCGGTGTCGAGGTGGCCGAGGACGCGGACCCCGGCGTTGCGCAGCCGGCCGGCCGCCTCCAGGCAGTGCGGGTCGGGCTGGTCGCCGGGGCCGTCGGCCACGTTGAGCACCACCCAGTGCAGGGGGGCGCCGGGACGGGTGAGTTCGCTCCACTCCGCGGGGGCGAGGAGGGGGTGGGCGAAGCCGGGGATGCCGAGGCCGGGGCGGACATCGGTGGGGGCCGTGTTCCGTTCGGCGCGGATCAGATACGGCATGCGGCCTCCATCCAGATGTCGGCCAGCGATTCCTCCAGGTTGATCCGGGGGCGCCAGCCGAGCCGGTCCCGTGCGGTGCGTACATCGGCCTGCTGCCAGCTCCCGCAGCCGTCGGGGTACGGGAAGGCCACGGGGCCCGTCGCGTGCTGGTCGGGGTCGGGGCGGGGGTGCCCGATCGTGGGCCTCAGGTGCGTGGACTGGGTGGCGTGGGATCCGTGGGCGGCGTGGTGGGAGCCGGCCATGTGGGGCGGGTGGTGCAGACCGGGCGGGCCGTCCAGCTCGTTGAGGGCGCCGCCGTAACCGGCCACCCGGGCGAGGATGCCGGCGGCGTCGCGGAGGCGGACGGCGCGGCCGGAACCGATGTTGATCACGCCCTGAGCGGCGGACAGCGAGGCGGCGTGGACGGCGCGGGCCACATCGCGGACGTCGACGAAGTCGCGTTGCGCGCCGAGGCCGCCGAGCTTCAGCTCGCCGTCGCCGGACTGCATGGCGCGGCGCATCGCCTCGGCCAGCCGGCCGAGCGGGGAACCGGCGGGCGTGCCGGGGCCCACGGGTGAGAAGACGCGGAGGACCACGGCGTCCAGGCCGGACCCGAGGACCAGTTCGGTGGCGGCGAGCTTGCTGACGCCGTACGGGCCGCCGGGGCGGGGGACGGCGTCCTCCGCGGTGGAGGAGCCGGGCTGGCTGGGGCCGTACTCCGAGCCGCAGCCGAGCTGCACCAGCCGGGCGCCGCAGCCGCTGCGGCGCAGGGCCTCGCAGACCGTGGCGACGGCGACGGTGTTGTGCCGGGTGAGTTCGCGGGCGCCGCCCCTCGTGGTGCCGGCGCAGTTGACGACCACGCCGGGGTGGACGGCGTCGAGGAAGCGGGTGAGGGCGCCGGGGCTGCCGGTGGCGAGGTCGAAGCGGACGTCGGCGTCGTCGCCGCGGCCCAGGGCGGTGAGCTGGACCGCGGGGTCGGCGAGGAGACGGTCGGCCACGAAGCGGCCGAGGTAGCCGTTGGCTCCGATCAGCAGGACTCTCATCGGGCGGCTCCTTCGGGGTGCGGAGCTGCGGAGCGGGTGGTCATGCGGGGCTCTCCTTCGGATCCTTCGGACGGGTCACCGGGGGTGTTCCGGTGGGGTGGGGGCGGTGTGGGCCGAGGCCCGGGTGAGGGTGCGGGAGGCGTGGACCAGGAGGACCAGGGCCGCCGCACCGCAGGTGAGGGTGGAAAGGGCGCCGGGGTCCCGGGCCGTCAGGGTTTCCACGGGGGTGGCCAGGGCGGCGCAGCCGGGGAGCCGGGCCGCGAACACCGCGGCGAGGGCGGCCGCCTGGGCGGTGGCCGTGAGGGCGAGGATCACCCGCGGGGCGTGGGTGAAGCCGTGGGTGGTGAGGAGGCGGGCCAGGAGGAGCAGGGCTCCCAGGGTGAGCGTTTCCGCAAGGGCGGCGGGCTCGTCCAGGAGGGCGGACGTCGCGGTGAGGAGGACGGCGAGTGCGGCCAGGTACAGGGTGACCGTGCCGAGCAGCACGGGGCGTACGGAGGCGGCGAAGTCCTCCAGCCCGCGGCTGGAGCCGAGCCTGCGGCGGGCGTGGGAGCCGAAGAGGCGGGCGGTCCAGGCCGCCGGCGCGAGGGACAGGGCGAGTGCCAGGACCGGGGCGACGGCGAGCGGCCAGTCTCCCCCGCCGGTGCCGTCGGGCAGGCCGTCCGGGCCGCCGGTGACGGCGGTGCGGAGCAGACCGTCGCCCAGGAGGGCGTATCCGACGAGCCAGCAGGTCCACAGGGCCGTGGCGGTGCGGGGCGGGGTGGCGGCGCGGGGGCTCAGCGGTCCCCGGCGCAGTGCCGCGCGCAGGGCGAGGGTGACGGCGAGGAGACCGGCGGCGGCCACGTGGAGGCGGGTCTGGCCCTGGGTCTGGCGCAGGGCGATCACCGTTGCCGTGCACAGGGCGCCGGGGAGCACGGGGAGGAGGAAGAGGGCCGTCCGGCCGGTGCCTGTCCCGGGGGGTGTCTCGGCCGGTGCGGGCCGCGCGGTCTCACCGGCGCGGGGGGCTCTGGCGTAGAGCTCCTCCGCGAGGGAGAAGACGGTGCGGTGGCGGAAGCGGGCGGCGGTGCGGTCCGTGATGCCGTGGGCCTCCAGGCCGGCTGCGATCTCCAGCGGGTCCACCGCCCGTTCGCACAGCTCGCGGTGGCGGTGCAGCAGCGCCTTGACCGGGTCGGCCGCGCCCGGCGGGGTGCCGCGGTCCAGTTCGCCGAGGTCGGTCATCGGGCCGTCTCCGTCGCGGCGATCGAGGTGTCCAGGGCCCATGGGGGCAGGGCGCGGGAGGGGCGGTCGGTCCAGTGGCCGGGGACGTGTGCCTCGGCGGGGGTGGCGAAGGGCAGGGGGTCGCCGGTGGCGTCGAGGAGGGGGCGGCGGACCGGCGTCCGGGCGACGATCTCCAGGTAGAGGCCGTGGAACGCCGAGACGTTCTGGTCGACGGTGAACAGTTCGAGTGCGCGGGCGCGCGCGGCGGCGCCGAGGCGCGCACGGCGCTCCGGGTCGCGCAGCAGCGAGACGCAGGCCTCGGCGAGCGCCCGGGGGTTGCGCGGCGGTACGACGAGACCGGTGCCGCCGATGACCTCGACGACGGCGCCCACGTCGGTGGAGACCGTCGCACGACCGCAGAGCATCGCCTCCACCAGGCCGACCGGGAAGCCCTCGACGACGCTGGACAGCACGGTCACGGCGCCGCGCGCGTGGGCGTCGGCGGAAGTCGCCGGTCCGGCGCCGCCGAACTCCTCGAAGGACACCGGGTTGTCACCGACGGAGTGCGGGCCGTCGGCCTCGTCCGGGAAGAGCTGGGCGGCCAGTGCCCTGCAGTGGCCGAGGTAGGCGGCGCCCTCCGGGTCCGAGGGGCCGCCGATGATCCGCAGGCGGGTCTTCGGCTCCTCCTCGCGGACCCGGGCGAAGGCGTGGAGCAGTGAGACCAGGTCCTTGGCCGGGTCGACGCGTCCGGCCCAGACGAGGGTGTGCGGGTCCGCGCTCCCGGGGGACTCGCCCGCCTCCGCGAAGGGCGCGGGGTCCATGCCGGGGTACACCGTGCGGAGCTTCGCCCGGTCGGCGCCGCAGCGCTCCTGCCAGCGGCGGGCGTGTGTGTTGCCCGGCGTGACGAACTCGGCCCGGTGGTAGATCTCCGCGGCGAGCCTGCCGTGGAAGGCGGCGAGCAGGGAGCGGACCGAGGGCGGGGCGTCCGGGCGGGTGAGGTAGTGCGTCCGCAGGCGTACGCCGTACTCGGTGACCAGGAGGGGGATGCCGGAGAAGTGGTGGGCGAGCAGGCCCGGAAGGGCGGTCACCCCGCCGGCGGTGGCGTGGCACACGTCGACCGCGCCGAGCCCGTCCTCCTCGTACCAGTCGAGTGAGAGGGGGCGCAGGGCGCGTTCCAGGTGTGCGGCGACGGCCAGCAGATCCGGTACGCGGGCCTCGCGCGCGGCGCTCAGGGCGCCGGGCGCACGACAGGCGCGCTCCAGGGCGCGTACGGCCGTCTCGGAGCGGAGCGCGCCTTGCAGGCCGCCTTCGTCGCGGGCGAGTGCGGCGAGGCCGTGGAGGGCGGTGGCGAAACGGTCCGCCTCGGGGGACGCGCGGTGTGCGCCGGACGTCGCGGGCCGGTCGTCGGGGGCATGGGGGGCGCCGGAGGCGTTGGCGTCGGCACCGGCGCAGAGGACGGCGGCGAGTTCTCCGTAGAGCTCCGAGAAGCGCCGGCGCGCGCGGCGCCCGTGCACCACCCCGTCGTCCTCGGTCCCCCACAGGGCCGCGGTGCGCACCCTGCCGACCTGCGGCGGCAGCGGGACCCAGCCCGCCTGCTCCTGTGCTTCGCTGCGGCTGAACGCGTAGACGTCGAACTCGTGTCGGCCGAGTCCGCGCACCAGGCGGTCGCACCAGACCCCGCCCTCACCGTCCACATACGGATAGCCACCCTCCGTAAGCAGTCCGATGCGCACGTGTGCACCCCCGATCTCCCGTATGGGGAGCCGCCCTTGGCCCGGCGGCTCGCAGCGGGACGAACGTATGCGGACAAGGCGGTGGCGCGATGGACGGTTGTCCATCGCGCCATCAAAAGGGGTGAACGGGCGTAACTTTCCCGTGCGGGACGCGTTCCGTCGCGCTAGGCGGCCGGGTGCGTTCAGCCGGTGGTCAGCTCTTCGGGTAGGGCCACGGGTTGGGGCGGCAGCTGATCCCGCCGTACTTGAGGAACTTGGTCTGCTGCTGCATCACCGGGGCCAGGTCGCCGTTCTTGTCGCAGGTGACATGGCCGTAGCCCAAGCGGTGGCCGATCTCGTGGTTGATCAGCATCTGGCGGTAGGCGTGCATCTTGTCGCCGTACGTCTCCGCTCCCTGCGCCCACCGGTAGGCGTTGATCATCACGCGTTCGGTCGCCGCGGAGTCGCAGGAGACGTTGTCCACGGTGGTGTCCAGGCCGGACTTGGCGCACCATTCGGCGGTCGTGTCGGGGCCGGCGAGAGTGATCACGAAGTCGGGTCGGCCGGAGTGGATGCGCTCGAAGGTGCGCGCGCCGTTGTGCGCCCAGCTGCGGTCGTCGTTGAGCGTCCTGTGCACCGCCTCGGCGAAGAGTGCGCCGTCGAGGCCGAGCCCTCGCTCCACGTCCACCCGGTAGGTGATCTTCTGGCCCGCGCCCGGCGCCTTGGCGATGCCGGGGATCGCGTCGAACTCCCCGGAGCCCGCGCGCGCCGCGCTGAGCGGGTACCTCCGGTCCATCTTCTGCTCGTACGTCAGCGGCTCGGCGGAGGGCGCCGAGGGGGTCTCCCGGCCGTCCCCGCGCGAGGCCGGGTCCCGGACGTCGCGCGCCTGGTTGTCGGCGGACTGCGCCTGTACGCCGGTGCCGCCGCCGTCGGCGACCTGGCCGGCCACGACCACGGCGAGCACCGTGGTGACGGCCGCGGCCGCGATCCCGGTGAAGGCGCGCCCCTTGCCGCCCTTGCCCTGCGCGGGCTCGCCGGTGGGAGGGGCGTTGTCGTCGTCGCTGCCGCCGGGTGGGCCGGTGACCGGGGCGTCGTTCCAGTCGGTGACGGTGGCGTGGGGGTCGCCGGGGCGCGCGGCGGCGGGCGGGCGCGGGGTGAAGAGGTCGTCGTCCTCGTCGAAGGCGTCGAGGTAGTCCTGGCGCGGCCCCCGGTGAGGCGCGGGCCGCTGTCGCGGGAAGGGCGCGCCCTGCGGTCCCGCCGCCGGCGCGCCGTACCCGGCCGCCGTCCGCCCCTTCAAGGTCCCCCAGCCACCGCCGGGTTCATGCTGCTCGGGGTGCCCGCCACGGGCCCGGGGAACTCCGTGCGCGGGGGTGCCGTCGGGCAGCAGGGGAACTCCGTGCCCGGGAGTACCGTCCGGCAGCCGGGGCACACCACCGGCGGGGGTGCCG